>JAPOOK010000060.1 GCA_026713485.1 Chloroflexota bacterium
ACCTGCCCAAAGACGGCGTCCTCCGCCGCGATGGTGATGTGTGAGGTCAGCGCGTACCAGGAGCCGCCGCCCATGCACCAGCCGCTGACGACGGCGATGATCGGCGTGTCGATCTCATCAATGATGCGGGCGATGCGGCCGTGTTCTTTCTTCCAAAAGCGGGTGCGCCAGCGGTCAATCTCCGCCGCGATGTTGGAGCCCTCCGGCAGGCCATACGGCCAGACATAGTCCGCGCCTCCTCCTGCGATGTCGAATCCGGCTGAAAAAGCCTGACCCGCGCCTGTGAGCACGATGGCGCGCACTTCGGGGTCAGCGTCGGCGGCGTCGAGGGCGTGGTGAAGCTCGATGTCCAACTCATCAGAGATGGCGTTCATCACCTCCGGGCGATTCAGCGTGATGAGCACGCCGTTCCGCTGTTTCTCATAGAGCAGATTCTGGTAGTCCATATCGCCCTTCCCCCGAATCTCGACCCCGTCTGAACGCTAAACCGGTGACGGGGATAGTGTACCTGATTGGGCGGATCAACCGCGATGGCGAGCTGGGGAGGACTAACTCGGTCAGGACAGCTCAGCGATGGCGTCTTCCGGACTGACAGCCCTATTGGGGGAGTTCCTGAAATGGTTCAAGTTCCTGGTTACGATGAGGCGGGCGTCGGCCGCCATCGCTGCGGTCACTTGCATTGCATCCTCAAAATCGCGCATCGGGAGCCTCAAGGCTCGCAACAAATCCGAGTTGGTTGTGGGTACCACCGTTACGAGATTGGCGAGGTCCTCAATGAATGTCAGGATGTCCGGGCCGTCAGGATTCGGTCTTGCTACGTAATGCAAATTGGAAATCGTGTGCCACGCGACACATGCGGGTTCGACTCTTGCGCTAATGAGATCAAGGAACCTTGTGGATGCCTCGGTGAAAGGCTCACGTTCATCGACCACATCAACGAGGACGTTGGTGTCGATGAGAATCAATGAACGTGCTTGTTGACCAGATACTCGTAACGCGGGTCGCCCGTCTTCTCGGCCAACTTGAACTTGCCGCGCCATTTGGTGCCGAATGGCACGTCGTCACGCTGCACGGTAGCATCCCGTAGAGCCTGCTCGATGAGAGCCGACAGTGAGACGCCCTTTGACTTCGCGTATCGCTTGGCCACGGGCACCAGCTCCGAATCCATGGTGATTGTGAGTTTCTGTTTCACTTTGGTTCCTTGTTGTGAAGTTACGTATACGTACTGCTTGAGTTAGTATACGTATCTTGTTTTGTGGGCGCAACGAGATTCTTATAGATGCACCGGCTTGTCATTCGCCCTCTCCCTCTCGCCCACGTTGCCCCAGCGTGCGACGCCTAGACGCCATAGTACGACCATGTTTGTCAGGACGCCGATGACAGCTAGGGTTGCCACGCCCTGTCCGATGATTGCGCCGATCATGATGACGAACAGCCGGAGGTCGCGTGAGGCCAGCGCGCCGGGCAGGCCCTCGAACGGCTGGCCGAATGTCGCTTCTGCCCGCGCGCGGCTGTAGCTGATCATCAATGAGCCGACAATGGCAACGCCGGCGAGAAGAGTCACTGTCGTTTGATCGGCTCCGGCCTGGAATTTGAATGCCCAATAACCGAGCCCGGCAAGGATGACCGCGTCCGCGTAGCGGTCCAGTAGGGCATCAAAGAACCCGCCGAATCTGCTTGCCATGTTCTTGGCGCGAGCCAGATCGCCGTCGACGCCATCTACGATGGACGATGCCTGGACGAGAATGCCCGCCCATATGTTGAGGTCGTAGTAGAAGAGCGCAGCCGCCCCTGCTGCCATCAGGAACGCGATGAACGAGACCTGGTTCGGCGTGACGGGAGTGTGGGCGAGCGCCCGTGCGATGGGGCGCGAGAAGCGTCGGTTCAGGTACCGGGAGACGAAGCCTTCGTGCATGCGTCGACGCTACGTGACGTACCCGAGCGCCTCACGCGCCAGCTTCAGGTCCTCCCACGTGTCCACGTCAAACCAGAACGCGCCCTCCACATCGTGGGCATACAGGTCGTTTCCGGAGAGGATCATGCGTGTCACAGCCTGGCTCAACTCATCGTGGGAACTGTCCTCAGCGAGCTTGTCTTGAATCGCATCAAAGATAGCGGGCGTGAAGAGGAACACACCGCAATCGATTCCGTTCCAGTTCGGCAGATTCTTGCCAATGGCCACGATATGACCGGTGTCATCCACGCTAACCCGAGTCCCCTCTTCGACATCCCGGTCGTCCGGGTCGAAATCCACGGCCAGCGCATTGAGATTCCACCCGTTCTCCTTTGCGCCGTCGACAAGCCCTCTGATGATATCTGCGGACGGCATGTGATCGGCCATGGACAGGATGAACGGTTCTGTGCCGACCTCATCTTTGGCGGTGAGGACGGAAACTGCGTTTCCCCGATGGTGCTCCGTGTTCATGACATACGTGATGTTAAGGCCTCGCGTTGAACCGTCTCCAAGCACTTCCTGCAGCGCCTGGCCCTCATGGCCTATGACGATGCAGATATCCGTTATACCGGCCTGCTGCATCCCGTTCAGTGTGTGGTCAATCACCGTCTGCCCGTTGACAGGCAGGAGCGCCTTATGGCGGATACCGTATTGGCTAAAGCGAGAGCCATGTCCCGCTGCCAAAATGACAGCCTTCATACAAATCTCCTTTGTGCGGCGGCGAGGCTCTCTCCCCACTCGAGCCCTTCGCGGCCAAGAATCGTCGGCTAACGCCGGATGGAGTAGTCTAACACGCAATCGTTAAGAATTTGCGAATCCTGAACAGCCCGGCGGCCGCACCCAAATTGCCGGCAGAAACGGATGCCGGCTGCACGACTTCCCCCCTAATTCGCCGTGACGAGCGCCGCCCCTTCGACCTTCTTCAATACCTCAGCGAGTGAGAGATTCTTGTCACGTAGCTGCGCGGGCAGGGCCTTCCAGAACATCGCGCGGTACCGGGGCCAGTCGGCAAGGATCTCCGCGGAGCGCTTGCTGCCCGTCGTCTCGGCATGGCGCTCAATGAGCTCCAGAACGTGCCGCTCGTCGTCATCGTCTTCAAGCCTGTCGAGAACCAACAGCTCCTGGTTGTAGAGCGATGGAAAATCGCCGGTCTCATCCAGAACGAATGCTGCGCCGCCGGACATGCCCGCTCCGAAATTGCGCCCCACCGTTCCGAGCACCACCACGATGCCGCTGGTCATGTATTCACAGCCGTGATCGCCTACGCCCTCTACAACGGCCTGCGTGCCGCTGTTGCGCACTGCGAATCGCTCGCCCGCCCGTCCGGCGACAAAGAAGTATCCTCCTGTTCCGCCATAGATACAGGTGTTGCCGATGATGGAGTTCTTGTGCGACTCGAAATTTGCATCGGCTGCCGGCCTGATGACGAGTTCTCCGCCCGCCATGCCCTTGCCGACATAGTCGTTTGCCTCACCCGTCAGCGTCATCCGCACGCCCTCATTCAGGAACGCGCCGAAGCTTTGTCCGGCGGAACCGGTGAATGACAGGTCGATTGTGCCGGGGGGCAGCCCCTTGATGCCGTAACGGTGGGCGATGGCTCCCGAGACGCGCGCGCCGACCGTGCGCTGCGCATTCCTGATGTCATAGGACAGCGAGACGGGAGTTCGGCTCTCGATTGCGCCGGTGATCTCCGAGAGGATGCGGTCATCCAACTTCTCGTCGTTCGGCCTGTCGTTTCGGTCTTGCTCATTGCTGACCGGGCGCTGGAAAGCGGGGTCGGCGGGGGCAATCAGCTTGAGGGCGTCTACGAACCTGGCGCGCTCGAACTCTTCAATGTCCGGGCGGAGCGTCAGGAACTCGGGGTGGCCGATGATCTCATTCAGCGAGCGTACGCCGATGCTTGCAAGGAGTTCTCGAACTTCCGTTGCGACGAAGGTGAAGTAATTCACGACAGTCTCGACGGAGCCGTTGAACTTGGCGATCAAGTCGTCTCGCTGCGTGGCCACCCCGACGGGGCAGCTGTTCAGGTGACATTGACGCGCCATTTCACAGCCCAGGGCAAGCAGGGCAACTGTGCCAAAGCCGACTTCATCCGCGCCGAGCATCGTCGCGATGACGACATCGCGCCCGGTCCGGATTCCGCCGTCCGTGCGCAGCTTGACGCGGCCGCGCAGGTCATTCATCACCAGGACTTGCTGTGCCTCTGTCAGGCCCAGTTCCCAAGGCGTGCCGGCGTTCTTGATGGACGACAGCGGACTCGCGCCAGTGCCGCCCTCATGGCCGGAGATCTGAACCTTGTCCGCGTAGCCCTTGGCGACGCCGGCGGCGATTGTGCCGACACCCGCCTCCGCCACCAGCTTGACGCTGACCTTGGCTCGGGGATTGACCGTCTTAAGGTCATAGATGAGCTGTGCCAGATCCTCGATCGAGTAGATGTCGTGGTGCGGCGGCGGCGAGATCAGCGTGATCCCGGGCTGGGTGTGCCGGATGTAGGCGATGTACTCAATGACCTTGTGGCCGGGGAGCTGCCCGCCCTCGCCGGGCTTGGAGCCCTGCGCCATCTTGATCTCAAGCTCTTCGGCCATCGCAAGGTATTCCGGCGTGACGCCGAAGCGGCCTGACGCGACCTGCTTGATCTTGGAGTTGGCGTTGTAACCGCGAGTGAGGCCACGGAAACGACGGGGGTCCTCACCGCCCTCGCCCGTGTCAGCCGCGCCGCCGATGTGGTTCATGGCCATCGCCAGCGTCTCGTGCGCTGGTGGGCTCAACGCCCCGAGCGACATTGCGCCCGTCGTGAAGTGCTTCCAGATCTCTTCGATCGGCTCCACCTCATCGATGGGGATTGGCTCACGCGTCTTGTTGAACGTCAGCACGTCCCGCAGCGAGGAAACCGGCCGATTGTTTAACGCGTCGCGGTAGGGAACATAGTCCTCGTAGTCGCCGGATCGGACAGCCCTGTGCAGCGTCCGCACGACGATGGGGTTGTTGGCGTGGAACTCGCCGCTCTTGCGATAGCGGATGAATCCGTGGTCTTCGAGCTTGGACTTCGGCGTCAGTTCCGTGTTGAAGGCTCGCTCATGCCGGGCGAGGACGTCTGTCGCCAGCTCGCGGAATCCCAGTCCGCCCACCTGCGACGGTGTGCTCACAAAACACTTCTGAACAATATCGTCGCTCAGGCCGATGGCCTCAAAGATCTGCGCGCCATGGTAGGACGTCACCGTGGAGATGCCGATCTTGGACATGATTTTCAGCACGCCCTTGTTGGCAGACGCCTGGTACTTGGCGAGCGTGTAGTCCTCGTCCTCCTCTTCGCTGAACTCTCCGCGTTCGAAGAGTTCACGCAGGCTCTCCCAGATGAGATACGGATTCACGGTGCTCGCGCCATAGCCGATTAACGCGGCGAAGTGGTGTACTTCTCTCGCCTCGCCCGTGTCACATACAAGGCTCGCCTTCATGCGCTTGCCGCGTCGGATGAGGTCGTGATGTACTGCCCCGAGGGCCAGCAACATTGGGATGGGGGCGTGTCGCTCGTCTACGGGCCTATCTGAGAGGACGATGATCGAGTGTCCTGCGTCCACCGCGGAGACTGCCTGTTCACACAGATCGTCTATTGCCTTTTCCAGGGCGTCCGGACCATCCCCTGCGGTGAAGACGGCCGGCAGCGTGACGGACGAGAGGCTTGGTGAATCTACCCCGCGGATGGCGTCGAGCTCATGGTCGCGGATGACGGGTCCGGGGACGGCGAGCAGATGTGCCGCCTCCTCGCGTTCCCGCAGCATGCTGTCGCGCGGGCCGAGGTACGTCTCTGCGGACATGACGATGGCCTCGCGGATAGGGTCGATTGCCGGGTTTGTCACCTGCGCGAATCGCTGCTTGAAATAGTTGAACAGGGAGGGCTGCATCCGGGAGAAGACCGCCAACGGCGTGTCATCGCCCATCGAATACGTGGCGTCCTTGCCCTCTTGCACCATGGGCTTGATGACGATGAGCAGCTCTTCAGCCGTCATCCCGAAGGCCTTTTGGCGGCGCATCAACTCCATCTCAGATTCAAGGTGATGGCCCGCGCCGTTCTGCATGGAGTGTATCGGCACGTTCAGCTGGATGTACTGGCGCTCCGCCCACTCGCGATAGGGCTTCTGCACGGCGATTTCGCTCTTGATCTCGCCATTCTTCATGATGCGCCCGCTGCGGGTGTCAACGGCAATCATATGCCCGGGGCCAAGCCGGCCCTTTTCGATGATGCGCTCATTCGCGATGTGCGGCAGGACGCCGACCTCCGACCCCATGACCACGAGGCCGTCATCCGTGATGATGTAGCGGGCAGGGCGCAGGCCGTTGCGATCCAGCGACGCTCCTACTGTCTCGCCGTCCGACCATGCCAGAGCGGCCGGGCCATCCCACGGCTCGGTCAGGGATGCGTGGTATCGATAGAACCCGCGCAAATCCTCGTCCATGTGTGGCATGTTTTCCCACGCCTCCGGCGTGAGCATCATCATGGAGTGCAACAGGCTCCGACCGGACACCTGCAGGAGTTCAAATGCGTGGTCCAGCGAGGCGGAGTCCGAGACCGTCTGCGATGTTAGCGGCGTGATCGTGCGGATATCGTCCTTCGACCACACTTCGGAACTGAGGTCGGCCTCACGTGCTCGCAGCCAATTGCGATTGCCCTGCAGGGTGTTGATCTCACCGTTGTGGGCCAAGAATCGGAATGGCTGCGAGAGCTGCCAATTCGGGAACGTGTTGGTGGAATAACGCTGATGGAAGACGGCCAGAGCCGACTCATAGTCGGGATCATCCAGATCTTTGTAGAAGCCTGACAACTGCGTTGCGACAAGCAGGCCTTTGTACACGACCGTCCTTGATGAAAAGGACGGGATGTAGAACTCGGTGTCGTCCTGTGCCGTCATTTCGTTTTCGACGGCTCGCCGCACCAGGTACAGCGCGCGTTCAAACGCGTCATTATCCAGGTCTGACGGGCGGGCAACAATTGCTTGTCGAATATCCGGCTGGGTGGCCAGCGCCTGTTCTCCAAGCACGGAGGGATCGTTCGGCACATCCCGCCACATCAGGAAGCGCAGCCCGCGCTTCGCCGTCTCCTGTTCGACCATCCTGGCTGCATGCTTCGAGCCATCCGGGTTCTCGGTGTTAAAGAACACCATGCCAAGGGCGAGGTCATCGCCTGAGACATCGGAAATGCCGTGCGAGGCGAGCTCGCGAAGGAGCAGCTTGCGTGGAAGTTGCGTCAGGATGCCCGCGCCGTCACCCGTGCGAGCGTCTGCAGATACTGCGCCTCGGTGAGTGAGATTGACCACGGCAGTAATCGCCTGCCTGACAATGTCATGCGACGGAACGCCGGAAACCTGTGCGATAAAGCCGGTTCCGCAGGCATCCTTTTCGTGGATGGGATCGTATAGCGGCGGCGCGTCAGGACGCCGCCACTGACGTGCTTCTATTGAGGCCATAGCCAATTGTACACAAAACCCCCTTGAAACTCACGGGGCGGGCAGGGACGGCGGCTATAGGGTTTGCAGGTAGCGGTCGATCTCAAAGTCGGTCACATGCGCGCGGAACGCTTCCCACTCAATCCGCTTGTTCTCAATGAAGCTATTGAATATGTGGTCACCCAAGGCATCGCGCACAAGGTCGCTCTTCTCCGTCAGCAGGATTGCTTCATGCAGGCTGCGGGGCAGTTCTCCAATGCCCATCTCAGCCCGCTGCGCTCCGGACATGCCGAACGCGTTTTCGTTCAACGGGTCGGACGGCTGCAGATTGCGCTCGATGCCGTCAAGGCCGGCGGCGAGCATGACGGAGAAGGCGAGGTACGGATTGCAGGCCGGATCAGGCGCCCTGTACTCAAGTCGCGCAGCCTCCGGGTTGCTGGGCGGCACGCGCGGTATGCGAATGAGATCCGAGCGGTTGCGGTGGGCCCATGTCAAATACACAGGTGCCTCATAGCCCGGCACAAGCCGCTTGTAGGAGTTGATCCACTGGTTGGTGATGGCTGTGAATGCCGGCGCGTGCTCAAGCAGTCCCGCGATGAAATTCAGGGCGATCGGTGATAGGTGATTGGGGTCGTCTGCCGAATAGAAAGCGTTGGCCTCACCCCTGAAGAGCGACTGGTGCGTGTGCATGCCGCTGCCGTTCTCAGTCGTTATGGGTTTCGGCATGAAGGTGGCGTGAACACCGTGCTGCCGCGCGATTTCACGTACCACAAGGCGATACGTCATGCAGTTGTCGGCCATTGTTAGTGCGTCCGTGTACCGGAGGACGATCTCATCCTGGCCGGGCGCTACCTCATGGTGGCTGTATTCCGCCTCGATGCCCATTTCCTCCAGCGTCAGGATGGTTTCCCTGCGGAGGTCGGAGGCGACGTCCAACGGCATCTGGTCGAAGTAGCCGCCGTTGTCCAGCGGGGTCGGGTCGTCAGGGCCGCGGAAATAGTAGTACTCAAGCTCCGGCCCCACGTAGAATGTGTAGCCGAGTTCCTGCGCGCGCTGCAGATTGCGGCGCAGAACGTAGCGCGGATCGCCATCGAAGGGCTCGCCCTCCGGCGTGTAGATGTCCGCGAAGATGCGGGCGACACCCGGATGCTCCGGCCGCCAGGGCAGGATTGCAAAGGTGGACGGGTCCGGTACGGCGACCATGTCCGATTCATCCACGCGGGCGAATCCCTCAATGGACGCGCCGTCGAAACCGATGCCGTGCTCCAGCGCGACCTCAAGCTGCGCGGGACTCAATGAGAATCCCTTGAGGTTCCCGAGGATGTCCGAGAACCATAGCCTGATGAACTTGACGTTGCGCTCCCTGACCGTCCGGAGCACGAATTCCCTTGCCGATTCGTCAGCCTGTATTGCCACTGTTCCCACCGTCTTCCCGTGGCTTCTTGTGGTTGACCGTTCCGCGACGTTGCGTAGTACGGCCCTGAGGGGCGGCGACCGCCTGCGAGACTCGGCCACTCAATGGCCGAGAATCCCGCAGGCACGCCGCTGTGCTTTGGGTGTCGCCGTTTAGCCGTCGTAGTACAGGAAGTACTCGTAGGGGTGCGGGCGGAGGCGCATCGGATCCACCTCGTTCTCCCGCTTGTAGGAGATCCAGCCCTCGATGAGGTCCGGCGTGAACACGCCGCCCTGGAGCAGGTACTCGTTGTCCGCCTCCAGTGCAGCCAGCGCATCGGCCAGGCTGCCGGGGACGTTGGGCAGCGCTGCGGCCGCTTCACCCTCCATCTCGTAGATGTCATGATCCACGGACGGGCCGGGATCGATCCGGTTCTGGATGCCGTCCAGCCCCGCCATCAGCATCGCGGAGAACGCCAGGTAGGAGTTCGCCATCGGATCCGGGCAGCGGAACTCAATGCGCTTGGCGGCCGGCGTGTCCATCTCATACATGGGAATCCGCACTGCGGCGCTCCGATTCCGCTGCGAGTAGACCAGGTTCACGGGCGCCTCATAGCCGGGGACCAACCTTCGATACGAGTTTGTTGTCGGCGCGGCAAAGGCCAGGATCGACGCGGCATGCTTGAGCAGCCCGCCAATGTAGAAGCGCATCACCTCACTGGTCTGCGCGTAGCCGTTCGCATCGTAGAAGATGGTCGCGCCGTCTTTCCAGAGCGACTGGTGCGTGTGCATTCCGGTGCCGTTGTCGCCAAAGATGGGCTTCGGCATGAACGTGGCGGTCTTGCCCATCTGCCGTGACTTTTCCTTGACGATGTACTTGTAGACCTGGATTGCGTCGCACTCTGCCACGAGGGGCCCGTAGTGGAGGCCAATCTCACCCTGTCCCGCCGTTGCCACCTCATGGTGGTGCTTGTCGATGTTGAGGCCGGCGTCCATCATCGCCAGGATGATATGGGAGCGAACGTCCTGCTGCGTATCGACGGGCGGTAGCGGGAAGTAGCCCCCCTTGTTGCGTGGGCGATGACCCAGGTTGGGGCGATTGTTATGAACATCATCGGGACGCCCCGAGTTCCAGACGCCCTCATCAGAGTCAATGAAGAAGTAGCCCTCGTTCTGCTGGTAGTCGTAGCGGGCACTATCGAAGATGAAGAACTCCGCCTCGGGGCCCCAGAAGCTGGCATCCGCGATGCCGGTGCTCTTCAGGTATTCTTCCGCCTTGCGCGCCACATACCGCGGGTCCCGGGAATACGCCTGACCCGTCACGGGGTCACGGATGTCGCAGATCACTGCCAGCGTCGGGACCTCAAGCAGCGGGTCCACGTATGCGCCGGCGGGATCGGGAACGACGAGCATGTCGGACTCGTCGATCGTTTGGAACCCTCGAATGCTGGAGCCGTCGAAGCCCGTGCCATTCCTGAACAGGGCTTCGTCCATCAGGGCAGCGGGAATCGTGAAGTGTTGCGTAGTACCCAGCAGATCCGTAAATCGCAGGTCGACCATCTTGATGTCATTCGCGGCCGCGTAGGCAATCACCTCGTCCGGCGAGGAAAATGTGCCCAGCACCCCGTTGCTCGTCGAGTCTGCCATCAAAAACTCCTTCCGGTGTTGTACTGCCAATTTATCGGAGTGAGCCTGACCAATTGGTCAGCCCCTGCCCCCACATCCAGAATGCTGACGCAGGTGGGGTGTTGGGTTACGAACGTGTTACAGTCCGCGAATCGATGTTGGTTGTCTAGCGTGAATCCGGGTTGGCACGAAGACGGTACCCCACATTACGCACCGTCTCAACAAATGTATGCGTGGGGTCCTCGATCTTGCTGCGCAAGCGGCGCACGTGAACGTCCACTGTTCGCGTGCCGCCGAAGAAGTCGTAGCCCCACACGACGTCCAGCAGTGTATTGCGTGTGAAGACATGGCCGGGGCGCGAGGCAAGGATGCGCAGCAGTTCATACTCCTTGAAAGTGAGTGTGACCTGCCGAACGTCTACCCAGACTTCATAGCGGGCGAGATTGATGCGAAGATCACCAACGTTTATCTCATCCTCATTGGCGGAGCGGGCCCGATACCGAGCATAAAGGAGGGCAAGGCGCGCGATTACCTCTGAGGGATCGGCGGGAACCAGAACGAAATCATCAAGGCCCAGCGATGCCTCGATTTCGCGGAGCTGGCCGGGGCGCACCAAGCCGAGAACAGGGATATAGACATCCTTGTGGCAGGCTGAAGCAATCTCGCGGACGTAGGCGGACCTTGCAAGCGGCCCTGCCATGTCGATGATCAGGATGTCATGGGGGCCCTGCGAAACCTCATCCGTATTGTCGGCCTCCGTGAGCGGTGTGCATGTGATGACCTCACGGTCGAATGCGGCCGTCAGGTCGGCAAAGGCGGGCGCCTCCTGGGCGCTCAATAACGCGACATACATGTGGACGTACTCATTGAGGACTGATTGAGTATAGCTTGTGCTGCCGATGGTATTCTGGTGAGCACGATGACCCTGACAGTTGAACAACCCAACCCGAGGCCGCGCCGCCTGCCGGAGTGGTTCAAGGTTCCCGCCCCGGGCAGCGAGCGCTACCGCAAGTTGAAGGCCCTCGTTGAGGGCAATTCGCTTCATACGGTCTGCGAGGAAGCTCGCTGCCCCAACATCGGGGATTGCTGGGATCGTGGCACGGCAACATTCATGATCCTCGGCGACACGTGCACTCGCGCCTGCCGTTACTGCGCCGTCAAGACCGGCGACCCGGGTGGCATCGTCGATGCTCTTGAGCCCTTGCGCGTTGCGCAGGCCGTCCACCGCATGGGCATCACGTACGCCGTTATCACATCTGTTGACCGTGACGATTTGCCCGACGGCGGAGCGGCTATCTTTGCCCAGACGATCGGTGCAGTGAGGCGAGTCGCGTCAGGCGTTGGTGTTGAGGTCCTTATCCCGGATTTCGGCGGGAATTGGGACGCGCTGCGCGCAGTAATCGATGCCAAGCCAGATGTCCTTAATCACAACATTGAAAGTGTGCCGTCCGTGTTTCGCACGGTGAGGCCGCGGGGAAACTATTGGCTATCGCTGGAACTGCTGGAGCGGGCCAAACGGGAAGGCATGCGCACGAAGTCCGGCATCATGGTCGGCTTGGGGGAGACTCGTGAGGAACTCCTCTCGACGATGAATGATCTGGTCAGCGTTGGATGCGACATTCTCACCATTGGTCAGTACTTGCGGCCAACACCGTCACACGCGCCGCTGGACAGGTTCTATACGCCCGCAGAGTTTGCCGAACTACGCGAGGAGGGGATGGCGCGCGGCTTCAAGCACGTGGAATCCGGACCCCTCGTCCGAAGCTCCTACCATGCGGAGGAACAAGCGGGACACTAGCTGCCGTCCTTCGGGAATTCTTGGGAACCCATTCCCTTTAGGGACACCGTCGCTCCGGCCCAGGCAATCCCCATCTCAACGATGGTGGCGAGGCCGATGAGCAGTGTCGCCTGCAGGAAGAAAAACTGCGGGAAGAGCTGAATCATCCTATCGTCTGCCGTCCCTCTCCACAGATCGTTGGAGAAGCTGAGCAGGTGGAATTGCAGGAAGAGGAAGTTGAACCCGCCCAGCGCCGCGAACAGGCCGATACCGATGATTGCCAGCACCGTCCAGAACGCGCCCTGACGGATACGACGAAAGATGATTGCGGCCAGATCCGGCCGCCCGCGCGCCGCAACAACGGTAGCTGCGATTAACGTGCCAAGGATGGTGACAGTCGCTACTGCCTGTACGAAGTAGACGCGGTTGAGCAGGTCACGCACATCCCGGAAGTGAATGGCCTCCGGTTCGGTAAACAGCGGCTCACTGATGCCATTGACGACAATCTCGGTTGTAATCAGGTCCTCATCCGACTCGAAGTAATCGATGAGCCCGGCAGTGCCCTTGATCAGTTCGGCGCGTTCGACACCCGTTCGTTCCGGCGCGTCAAATGCATCGATGACGTAGGTATAGACGGCCTGACTGTGGAAGGCGATTCGGACGTTTGTCGTGATGAAAAGGGCGGGCAGAGCAAGGACGATAACTATGCCAAGCGCCTGGAACAATCGTATGGATAACACGTCCGCAAGAATAAGGAACGGATGCTCAAGGTGTCAAAAGCGGAAAGGGGCGGCGCATTGCGCCGCCCCCCTCTCGTTGCCTGATTGTGACTTCTCTGCCAGAGGCAACTATTTCTCAGACTCGGTGCCCGATTCCTCCAGCTCAGGGAAATCGTCATCGTCCTCTTCGTCGTCCCCGTCGAGGTCGAAGTCTTCTCCATCGTCGCCGAAGGCTGCGTTGAAGATTCGCTCCAATCCGGCGTCGATTCCGTCTTCCTCGAAGCCTTCGTCGGGATCGGCAAGCGCCGTTGCCACGGCGCCGGCCTCGAGCAGATCGTCCTCGATTTCGTCTGCAATACCCAGCCTCGCCGGAATCAGGCGACCGATGATGACGTTTTCCTTAAGGCCGACGAGACGATCAACCTTGCCAAGCAGCGCCGCTTCCGTGAGAACCCGAGTGGTCTCCTGGAAGGACGCAGCCGCAAGGAAGCTCTCCGTGCTGAGCGAGACCTTTGTCACGCCGAGCAGGACGGAGACTGCCAACGACGGCTCGCCGCCCTCCGCAATGATCTTCTCATTGACGGACTGCCACAGGAACCGGTCGACAAGCTCACCCTGAAGGAACTCGGTGTCGCCGGGCTGCTCCACGCGAACGCGGCGCAGCATCTGGCGGACGATGATCTCAATGTGCTTGTCGTGGATGACGACGCCCTGGGAGCGGTACACGCGCTGGACCTCGTCCACGAGGTAGCGCTGCGCTGCGTCCTTGCCGCGGACACGCAGCACGTCCTGCGGGTTCAACGGTCCCTCGGCGAGCGCCGCGCCTGCGTCAATACGCTGGCCGGTTTCAACGAGGATGCGAACGTTTGGCGAAACCTGGTAGGTGCGGTCATCGATGTCACGGTGAACGATAGTCATCGTGTCGCCGCGCACCGTTACCTCGCCGTCCATCGCCGCGGTGACCGGAGTCGGGACGGGCGCTGTGGTTTCCGGCGCCTCTTCCTCTGCAGCCTTCTTTCGGCGGCTCCGAGTCTTGGGCTTGACCGCGGGCCCCGCGAGTTCCGCGCCCGAGTCGACGAAATCGCCGGACTTGACGCGCACCTCGAAGCCTTCGGGAATCTGGTAGTCCTCTGCGACAGTCTCTTCGTTGACGACGCGGACGCGTCGGCCGTTCGTGTCCTCTGTCACTTCGACAACGCCGTCGATCTCGGTTATCGGCGCGACGAGCTTGGGCACGCGCGCTTCGAAGATCTCCTCGACGCGCGGCAGGCCGCTGGTGATGTCCACGCCGGCAACACCGCCCGTGTGGAACGTCCGCATTGTGAGCTGCGTGCCGGGTTCACCGATGGACTGCGCGGCGATGATGCCAATGGCCTCGCCGGCCTCCACCAGTCGCCCACGAGCGAGCGATCGCCCGTAGCAGAATCGGCACATGCCGTGCGGGGCCTGGCACGTTAGCGGGCTGCGCACGTAGACGCGGTTGATTCCGGCGTCCTGGATCACAGCCGCCTTCTCTTCATCAATTTCCTCGTTGCGGTCGACAATGATTTCGCCGGTGTTCGGATCCGCAACCGGAGCGGCAGCCATGCGGCCAAGAATGTGCTCCGAGAGGGAACCCAGCAGGCGATCCATCGTGTCGCCGTCAATCCACACACCGTCCAGTGTGCCGCAATCGTCATCATTTGCGATAACGTCCTGCGCCACGTCGATGATGCGTCGTGTGAGGTAGCCGGAGTCAGCCGTCCGCAAAGCCGTATCAGCGAGTCCCTTGCGGGCGCCGTGCGTTGAGATGAAGTACTCCAGCACGCTCAGGCCTTCACGGAAGCTGGAGCGAATCGGCAGCGGCAGAATCTTGCCCTTGGGGTCTGCCATCAGGCCCCGCATCCCGGCCATCTGCTTGATCTGGGCGATATTGCCCTTCGCCCCGGAGCCGGCCATCAGGTACAGGTTTCCGAACTCGCGGAGGCGGGTCTCGATAACCGTTTCCATCTCGCGGTTCACGCCCTGCCAGATCTCAATGACCCGTTCTTCCAGCTCATCCTCGCTGACGAGGCCGCGCTGGAAGTTGCGCTGGACCACGGACACTTCTTCCTCGGCCCTCTCCAACATCCCTGCCTTCTCCGGCGGAACGACGACGTCGTTCAGGGCGATGGTCAGACCGGATTCCGTCGCATAGTGGAAACCGAGCTTCTTCAGGGCGTCGAGGATCAGGGCGGTGGAGTCGTTGTCTTCAGAGCGGTAGCACTCTGTAACGACTTCCTTGAGGGCCTTCTTGTCTACAATCTCGTTGCGGTACGGCACGGCGCTGGGCAGCACCTGGTTGAACAGGATGCGACCGACGCTGGTCGTCAACGGTTCCAGGGTCCAGCCATCCGGCATCTCTTCCTGGAGATTCAGCTCAACGATGTCTGTGCGACCATCCTCGCTCATCACGAGGCGCGGCAACAGGTTCAAGCGAGTTTTGCCGTCGGTGCTGACTGCCGTACCTTCGCGGATACGAACCTCCGCCCGGAGGTCAATCTGCCCGAGGTCGTGAGCCAGCTTGGCGTCGTCATAGGTGATGAAGCCCTGGCCTTCGCCCTGTGCGCCCGGCAGCGGCGTTGTCAGGTAGTAGATGCCGACAACGATGTCCAGCGTCGGGGCGACGATCGGCTCGCCGGAACTCGGCAGCAACATGTTGTGCGTGGAGAGCATCAGCTTGCGGGCCTCTTCAACGGCACGCCGGCCGATCGGCACGTGGACGGCCATCTGGTCGCCGTCAAAGTCGGCGTTGTAGGCCGCGCACACAAGCGGATGAATCTGGATAGCACTGCCCTCAACAAGCACCGGCTCAAAGGCCTGGATGCCGAGGCGGTGCAGGGTGGGGGCGCGGTTCAGGAACACCGGGCGCTCCGTGATCACTTCTTCAAGCAGATCCCAGACTTCACCGCGACGCTTCTGGTCCACCATGCGCTTGGCGCTCTTAATGTTGGGCGCTATGCCGTGCAGCACCAGCCTGTGCATCACGAACGGCTTGAACAGCTCAAGCGCCATCTGCTTCGGCAGGCCGCACTGGTGCAGCTTCAAGGTGGAGCCGACAACGATCACTGAACGGCCGCTGTAGTCCACGCGCTTGCCAAGCAGGTTCTGGCGGAACCGCCCCTGCTTGCCGCGCAGCATGTCTGAGAGCGACTTGAGCGTGTGGTTGTGGCTGCCAGTGATGGCGCGACCGCGGCGGCCGTTGTCGACCAAAGCGTCGACGGCCTCCTGGAGCATCCGCTTCTCATTGCGGACGATGATGTCCGGCGCGCCAAGTTCCATGAGCCTCTTGAGGCGGTTGTTGCGGTTGATAACACGACGATAGAGGTCATTCAGATCGCTCGTGGCGAAACGACCGCCGTCCAACTGCACCATGGGGCGCAGGTCCGGCGGCAAGACGGGCAGGACAGTCAGGATCATCCATTCGGGCTTGTTATCGCTCTTGCGGAATCCCTCAACGACACGCAGCCGCTTGGCCGCCTTTTTGGCCTTCTGGCCGGTGGAGCCGATGGCCTCGGCATGCAGCGTCTCGCGCAACTCTTCAAGATCCATCGTGCTGATGATTTCCAGCAACGACTCCGCGCCCATGCCGGCACGGAACAGGAAACCGTACTGTTCGTTGCGGTCCTTGAACTCGTTCTCCGTCATGGTCTTGCGGGTCTGCAGTTGCTCGAGGTCGCCGCGGCGGGAGTCCCACGCCTTACGCGCCTCCTGAATGCGCTCCTGGGTATCCTTTTGCAGAGTGGCAATTTCCTGCTGTGCGCCGCCCTGCTGCTCCACCGACTCCGTGATTAGCTCATCAAGAACGGTATCAAGAGAGGCAACGCTCTCCTCGGTGATCTTCCTGCCCTTCGCCACAAGCGTGCGCCCATGAACGCTGATCGTGTCGCTGGCCTTCTGGCCAACCAACTCGGGCAAGCCAGTGCGGAGGGCTTCAACATCGGCCTCGATCATTGCGCGGCGCTCGGCGAGTTCCCGCGTGCTCTGCTCGCGGATGGCAGTGACGTTGGCGTCCAGCTCGGCGCGAATCTCCTCAAGGAGCTTGTCTTCTCGCTCCGCGAACTCATCAAGGACTTCCTTCTTGCGCTCCTCATCCACCTCGATGATCACGTACTGGGCGTAGTAGAGGACTCGCTCCAGGTTTCGCGGTGTCATATCCAGCAGCATGGCGAGCCAACTCGGCGTGCCCTTGGCGAACCAGATATGGGCGACGGGGGCGGCCAGGTTGATGTGCCCCATCCGCTCACGCCTCACCTTGGCGCGCGTCACTTCAACGCCGCAGCGGTCACAGATCACGCCACGGTAGCGGATGCGCTTGTACTTGCCGCAATAGCACTCGAAATCCTTGGTCGGACCGAAGATGCGCTCATCAAAGAGCCCATCCTTCTCCGGCTTCTGATTGCGGTAGTTGATCGTCTCAGGCTTGGTGACCTCGCCGTAGGACCACGACCGGATCTGGTCCGGAGAGGCGAGTGAGATTCGTATTGCGCTGAAACTAGGATCCGTCATTCTCTCTCTCCTCCGTGTCTCCATCGCCGAAGTCATCCACGCGCAAGGCCCCGCTTAGGGCCAATTCCAGTGCCGGAACGTCCGGGTCTTGCAGCAGCTCGATAGCAAGTCCAAGGCTCTGCAGTTCCATCTGCAGAACGTGGAAGGACTCCGGGATACCGTGTTCAATCACGTCCTCGCCCTTCACGATGGCCTCATACGTCTGCTGCCTACCTTGCACGTCATCGGACTTGATCGTGAGCATTTCCTGTAGGTTGTGCGCGGCGCTGTACGCCTCAAGCGCCCAGACTTCCATCTCGCCGAACCGCTGGCCTCCGAACTGAGCCTTACCGCCCAACGGCTGCTGCGTGATCAACGAATACGGGCCTGTTGAACGGGCGTGAATCTTGTCTTCCACAAGGTGGATCAGCTTGAGCATGTAGATGTAGCCGACGGTCACGGGCTGCCCGAACGCCTCGCCCGTGCGGCCGTCACGCAGGATCACCTTGCCGAAGATCGGCGGATGGTTGCCGCTCTTCCGGTAGTGTTCCTCCGTCTTCGCCACAACGCCTTCGGTGTCCAGCTTCTTATGGGACACTCCCTGCTGATCCAGCCAGAGCCGCAGGCAGACGTCCTTCGCGACGCCGCGTGTGCGGTCGCTGAATACAGGAGCCGGATCGATGCCCTTCTCCTGGAGCCAGGCCTCCGCGATCTCCTGCTCAAACGTCGGCTCGCCATGCTCTCCGGTTGCGTGGACCGCGCCGGACTCATGCGCGATGTATGCGCGGCCGAGGGCGTCCTCAATGGATCCCGGGTCTGCGCCGTCGAATACGGGCGTCACGACCTGGAATCCAAGCTCGCGAGCCGCCGAGCCGATGTGTGTTTCAAGGATCTGGCCGAGGTTCATGCGGGAGGGCACACCGATGGGGTTGAGGATGATCTCAACCGGCGTTCCGTCCGGCAGGTAGGGCATGTCCTCAATTGGCATGATGCGGGAGATCGCGCCCTTGTTTCCATGGCCCCCCGCCATCTTGTCGCCGACGGAGATCTTGCGGGTCTGTGCCACCCACACGCGCACCAGCTCATTGACGCCGGCCTGCAGGTCATCCTTCTGCTCGCCGGTCAGGATGCGAACGTCGATGACCTTACCGTGCTCGCCGTGCGGGACACGGAGCGACGAGTCTTTCACCTCGCGCGCCTTCTCACTGAAGATCGCGCGGAGCAGCTTCTCCTCCGGCGAGAGCTCAGTCTCGCCCTTGGGAGTGATCTTGCCGACAAGGATGTCGCCGGCATTCACCTCCGCTCCGATGCGGATGATTCCCTTCTCATCGAGGTCGGCAAGAGCCTCTTCACCCACATTCGGGATGTCCCGCGTGATCTCCTCGCGTCCAAGCTTGGTGTCACGCGCCTCAACCTCATGCTTCTCGATGTGGATGGACGTGAACTTGTCCTCGCGTACGACGGATTCGGAGAGGATTATCGCGTCCTCAAAGTTATAGCCCTCCCAGGACATGAACGCGCACAGCACGTTCTGGCCGAGGGCCAACTCGCCCTGTACCGTGGAGGCGCAGTCGGCGATCGGATCGCCTGTCTTGACCACGTCGCCCGGGGCCACCGAGGGCTTCTGATTGATCACCGTTCCCTGGTTGGACCGCTCAAACTTGCGGACGCGGTGGGGATAGGTCTTCCCATCGTCGCCCTTGATGATGATCTCCTCAGCCGTCGCGGTAACGACGGTTCCGTCAACGCGGGAGAGCAGTATTTGACCGCTGTCTTTCGCGACGCGGGACTCCATGCCGGTGCCGACGATGGGCACGTCCGGGCGGACCAGCGGCACGGCCTGCCGCTGCATGTTGGAGCCCATCAGCGCGCGGTTGGCGTCGTCGTGCTCGAGGAACGGGATAAGCGCAGTGGAGACACTGAAGATTTGCTTGGGAGAGACGTCCATGAACTCAACGTCCACGGAGCGTGCCGTGTGCGGTTCTCCCTGTCGCCTGACCTCGATCATGTCCGTGATCATCTCACCGACTTCATTGAGCTCGGTGTTGGCCTGCGCGATGTCGTGCCGCTCTTCCTCGTCCGCGTCAAGGTACTCGGACTCATTGAGCACGAAGGGGCGCACGGGGATGTCCAGCGGCGCGAGCCGCGCGATCGACTTGGCCAGCTCGGCGGAGACGACTGTTCCAGCCTCCGCGACCAGCTTCTTGCGCCGATCTCTCACGTCCTCGAGAAGTGTGTGGCCCTCGAGCCACTTCGGCTCCTTGTTCGGGATTTCCTTGAGCACGCGCCGGTACGGCGTCTCGATGAAACCGAAGGGGTTGATCTTTGCGTATGTGGCAAGAGAGCCAAGGAGGCCGATGTTCGGTCCTTCCGGCGTCTCGATGGGGCAGATGCGTCCGTAGTGGGAGTTGTGAACGTCACGCACGTCGAAACCGGCGCGCTCGCGGGACAGTCCGCCCGGGCCCAGCGCAGAGAGACGCCTCTTATGCGTCAACTCGGCGAGAGGGTTTGTCTGATCCATGAACTGCGAAAGCTGGGAGCCGCCAAAGAACTCACGCAGCGATGCAACGATTGGCCGCACGTTGACGAGATGTCCAGGAGTCGCGCCCTCCGGCTGCACGAGCGTCATGCGCTCCCGCGCCACGCGCTCCATGCGAAGGAGGCCGACACGGAACTGGTTCTGAATCAACTCGCCGACGGATCGGACACGGCGGTTCCCCAAATGGTCGATGTCATTGGGCCGGGACGCACCGCTGTGAACGCGAATCATCTGCCTGATGAGCGCGACGATGTCCTCCGGGAGCAGGATGCGCGTTTCGGAGTCAACCTGCGAGCCGAGGCCGCGATTGAGCTTGTAGCGTCCCACACGCGCCAGGTCATAGCGCCGGGGGTCAAAGAACAGGTGATGAATGAGCGTCTTGGCGTTGTCCAGCACGGACGGCTCGCCGGGACGCAGGCGACGGTAGAACTCCAGCAGCGCCTCGTCCGTCGTGCCTGCGTGCGGCTCCTTTTCGAGAGTTGTGCGAATCAGGCTCGCGTCGCCGGGGTGATCCACGTCGGAAAACATGGAGAGGATCTCGTCTTCGTCGTAGCCAAGCGCGCGGAGCAGCAGGGTGACGGGCATCTTGCGTCGGCGGTCCACCTTGACGCTGATGATGCCCTTGTTGGAGATATCGAATTCCAGCCACGCGCCGCGATTGGGAATGAGCTTGGTCATGCACAATTCGCGTCCCGTGGACGGGTCACGCTCCAGCGTGAAATAAGCACCGGGCGAGCGGACAAGCTGGCTGACGACGACTCGCTCCGCGCCATTGATGATGAACGTGCCCCGGTCGGTCATGAGAGGAACGTCACCCAGGAAAAGATCCTGTTCCTTGACCTCGCCTGTTTCCTTAACGGTCAACTCAGCCTTGACGTGGAGCGGGGCAGAGTAGTTCAGGTCCTTGTCGCGGCACTCATCTTCGGTATGCTTGGGCGCATCAAAGCGGTGCTCGACGAATCGGAGTTGGAACCTGCCGCCAACCGCCTCAGCACGCGCCTTGCCTTCACGGACAAGTTCCAGGATCTCGCGTGGAGAGCGTCCGGCACTGAGATCGGCGGGCAGGGGCTCCCGCGCGGCGTCCTGGATGGGACTGATTTCGGACAGGAGTTCGGCGATTCCATCAGTCTTGAACCAATTGAAGGAGTCGACTTGTATCTGGATTAGATTTGGCGGCGCGAGTATTTCATCGACCCGCGAGTAGTTCTTGATTGACTCCCTCATGGTTGCGACCATTCGGCGCTCCTCTCTTTAGAGACACAAAAAGCCCGCTCGCGGGGCATTCATCGCCCAGCGAAGCAGGCATTACCAACGTGGTTAGCGGGCCGGCATCCACCCAAGCACAATCAGATACTATAGCACACGGCCGCAAAGGTCAAATGACACGTGTTGTTAAAGGGCAGTTTCCTCATACCCGGTCTATCTCATCCAGGCCGGCGAGGAAGTCCCGAAAGCCGCTGGGCGGCTCGCCGGGAATGACGGTCACGGTGGACTGGAGCGCCGCCACCAGGTCGTCGTCTATCTCGAACGGCATGTTCAGCGCAACTGACCACGCGGCAGCATGCGCCAACGAGGCCGGCACGGCTTGTTCCACAGGCGAATCGGCTTTCCGCATAATAAGCACCGGTGTGAGAGCGGGGCCGTCCCGCGAGTCAATCATCAGTAGTTTGATGCTCAGAACGACGCCTGCGCCCCGTGACGCTGTGTCCTTGAGGTGGTCGAGAACGTTCCTGCCCGGCATCCCGTCATCCGCCAGGAGGCTGCCGAGAACGACGGCTTCCTTCTCCAGAACGTTGAGCGCCAGCCGGTCCTCCCCCTCCGTGCTGTGGAGGATGAGCACGTGCTGTTTCGTTTCGGCGTCCTCAGACACCTTTTCAACCAGGTAGTTCATTGCTGTCCCTGCGCCGCTCCAGTATAGGCGCCGAAAGCATGTCGCAGAGTGGCGCCCTGTATACTGCAAAGGCATCAATAACGGCGGAAAATCACGCAGGGGACAGGCATTCCATGGCAGTGGAGCGGCGCGAAGGCAATCCATACAACCTCAGATACGATCCCATCGCGCTTGATCGGAAATGGCAGGAACGATGGGAGTCGGACGGCCTCCATGAGGCCGAGCCTGATGATTCCCGCCCCACGTGGTACGCCCTCACGATGTTCCCGTATACTTCCGGCGATCTGCACGTCGGCCATTGGTATGCGGAAGCGCCGGCGGATGCCCACGCGCGTTATATGCGGATGCGCGGCTACAACGTGCTTCACCCGATGGGGTTCGACGCGTTCGGCCTGCCTGCGGAAAACGCAGCCATCCAGCGTGGAATCCATCCGCAGACATGGACGCTGGACAACGTTGATCGTATGCGTGGGCAACTCAAGACCATCGGCGCGGGCTACGACTGGCGACGCGAGGTCATCACATGCCTGCCCGAGTACTACAAGTGGAACCAATACTTCTTCCTCAAGATGTTTGAGAACGGCATCGCCTACCGCGCGATGGCCCCCGTTAACTGGTGTGAGAAGGACCAGACGACGCTCGCAAGAGAGCAGGTCATGCCTGACGGCTCGTGCGAACGCTGTGGCACGGTTGTCTATCAGCGGGATCTGGAGCAGTGGTTCTTCCGTATCACCGACTATGCCGAGGAACTGCTGGACAACTCGAAGATCGACTGGCCCGAGCGCATCAACCTGATGCAGACGAATTGGATCGGGCGCTCCGAGGGCGCTGAGATTTCGTTCGGGCTTGATGTGCCCGGCGTGGACGTTGATGAGTTGCGCGTATTCACTACGCGCCCGGATACCACCTACGGCGTCACCTTCATGGTGCTCGCCCCGGAGCATCCCCTGGTTCCGGCTCTGACCACGGACGGGCAGCGCGCTGAGGTGGAGGCCTACGTAGCACAGGCACGGCGGCTGACGGAGATTGAGCGGCTGGCCGTAGATAAGGAAAAGACGGGCGTGCCGCTGGGGACGTATTGCATCAACCGGCTCAACGGTCAAAAGGTCGCTCTGTGGATCGCCGACTATGCGCTCGCCACGTACGGCACCGGCGCGGTCATGGGTGTGCCTGCGCACGATGAGCGTGACTTTGAATTCGCAAACAAGTACGGAATACCGATTGAGACTGTCATTGCGCCGGAGGGCTATGACGGCTCGCCGCTGAACGAGGCGTATATCGATCCGGGGGTCATGGTCAATTCCGGGCCGTTCACCGGATTGTCGAATGAGGATGGAAAGGCGGCGGTCGCGGAACACCTGGAGGAGAACGGCTGGGGTGGGCCGACAGTTTCCTACCGCATGAGAGACTGGCTCGTCTCCCGCCAACGGTACTGGGGCACGCCGATTCCAATCATCTATTGCCCGGATTGCGGCATTGTGCCGGTTCCCGAGGATCAGCTGCCGGTGGTCTTGCCGGAGGACGCGGAGTTCCTCCCGACGGGTGAATCCCCGCTCAGATACCACGAGGGGTTCCGCCACGCAGCTTGTCCCCAGTGCGGCAACGCGGACGCGGAGCGTGAGACGGACACGATGGATACATTTGTTGACTCCGCGTGGTACCAGTTCCGCTACACGAGTCCAGACGCAGGCACGAATACGGCGTTTGACCCTGCGGAGATGGCGCGATGGGCGCCGGTTGACCTGTATACGGGCGGCGCGGAACACGCCGTCATGCACCTGCTCTATGCTCGATTCTTCACGAAGGCGCTGCGTGATCTTGGCCTGCTCAACTTTGACGAGCCATTCAAGAAGCTCTTTAACCAGGGCGTCATTCTCGGTGAGGATCACGAGAAGATGTCCAAGAGCCGCGGCAACGTCGTGAATCCTGATGAGCAGACTTCGTTGCTTGGTGCTGACGCCGTGCGCGCATATCTGATGTTCGTGGGGCCGTGGGACCAAGGCGGCGCGTGGAGCACGCAGGGCATCCGTGGCGTCCCCCGGTGGTTCAATCGCGTGTGGGAGTTGTGTGAGGCGCGATGCCGCGATGAGAGAGCGCCCGCCCCCGCTGGCATTGCCACTGAACTCACCCGTGAGATGCACCGAACAATCCAGAAGGCGACCGAGGACATCAAGGATTTTCAGTTCAATACGATGATCGCCGCGCTGATGACGTTCACCAATACGTTGTCGCGCATCGAGTCCGAAAACCCTGAAGCGGCACGCAGCCCGGAGTGGCGTGAAGCGTATGACAACTTACTCTTGTTGCTCGCCCCCATCGCGCCGCATCTCACCGAAGAGCTGTGGGAGATGACCGGGAAGCCGTATTCCATCCATCAGCAGTCGTGGCCTGAATACGACTCCGCGCTGACGAAATCTGAGGAAATCACGCTGATTGTGCAGGTGGACGGCAAGCTGCGTGACCGCCTGACGGTTGCCGCCGATATTGCCGAGGACGCCGCGCGGGAGGTCGCGCTGGCCAGCGAGAAGATTCAGACGGCGCTGAATGGCGCGGATCCCGCTCGGGTCATCTACGTGCCAGGCCGCCTGCTTAATCTCGTGACGAGATAATGACCGGCGCCACCACCGGCATCATTGTCGCCGCCGGCTCCGGTGAGCGGATGGGCGGCGTGCAGAAGGCTTTTCAACCACTGCTTGGCCGCGCGATGGTGGCCTATTCACTTCGCGCGATGGAGGCCTCTCAAGACGTCGACCACATTGTGCTTGTAGTTGCATCCGACTCCCTCGACAAGGCAACGTCACTCGTCTCATCGATGGGGCTGTGCAAGGTTTCGGCGGTATGCGCGGGGGGAGCCACGCGACGCGAATCCGTGTTGGCCGGTCTGCGGGCTGCGCCGGACGACAGTCACGTCGCGCTGGTGCATGATGGCGCGCGCCCCTGCGCTACGACGGAGTTGATTGCGCGGGGCGTTGTGGCAGCACGTGAGCATGGCGCGGCGGTTCCCGCCGTGCCCGTACAGGACACCATTAAGGAAAGAGGGCAGGACGGACGGGTTGTCGCAACGCCGGACAGGTCGCGGTTGTACGCTGCGCAGACGCCGCAGGCATTTCGCATCGAACTGCTGAAACGCGCCCACGCAGAGGCTCCCCCGGACCTTCTTCTGGACGACGCGAGTCTCGTGGAGGCGCTCGGTGAGCCGGTTCACATCTTTGAAGGCGACCCCGGCAATATCAAGGTGACAACGCCGATTGACGTGGCGGTTGCCGAGGCAGTGCTTCGTCACCGAGGCATTGCTCCGCCTGATGGGCAGGAGGCGGGTTCTTAGTGGCTGCTGCGCGTGTTGGACTTGGGTTCGACAGCCATCCTCTGGTGGAGGGCAGGACACTCATCCTGGGTGGGGTACGGATAGAGCATGACCGTGGTCTGCATGGCCATTCGGATGCGGACGTACTGGCGCACGCGCTGACGGACGCGCTGCTCGGAGCGGCGGGTTTGGGCGATATCGGCCAGCATTTCCCCAGCTCTGATCCTGCTTTCAAGGACGCGGACAGCATGGAGCTGCTGCGCCACGCGATGGATATGCTGGAAGGGCGTCAATTGCGGCTCGGAAACGCCGATGCTACGCTCTATGCGGACGCGCCCCGCCTCGGTCCATATCGGGACGCCATGATTCAATCTCTTGCCATGAAACTTCGAGTCGAGCCAGACAAACTGAACCTGAAATTCAAGACGCTCGAGGGTCTGCCGCTGGGCAGCGCTGAAGGAACTGCGGTCATCGCGGCTCACGTCATTGTTGCGCTTGAGGCCGAGGCCAGATGCTGCGTCTGACAAGCACGCTGAGCGGCGAGAAGTCCGAATTCACGCCGCACAATCCGCCGGACGTACTCATGTACGTCTGCGGCGTCACTCCCTACTCCGATTCGCATGTGGGACACGGCATGAGCTACGTCATCTTTGATGTGGTGAAGCGCTATCTGGCCCATCGCGGCTACAACGTGCGGGTGGTGCAAAACTTCACGGACGTCGACGACAAGATCATCGCGCGGTCGCAGGAAACCGGAGAGACAGCTGAGTCGCTCGCGGGCCGCTACATGGACCTCTTTCGCGAGGACATGGCGCTGCTGAATGTGCTGCCCGCGGACGAGTATCCGCTCGCGACTGCTGAGGTTCCCTCGATGCTGGAGATGATTGGGGGCCTGATTGACCGCGGTTTTGCCTATGCCTCCGATGGCGATGTGTATTTCCGCGTCGGCAAGTTTGATACGTACGGCAAGCTCTCACACCGCACGCTGGACGGAATGATGGCGGGGGCGCGCATCGCGCCCAATGAACT
>JAPOOK010000061.1 GCA_026713485.1 Chloroflexota bacterium
CGGCGTGACAGGCCGAATGCATACAACTACATCATCCTGATGTCTGACGGCGTGGCCAATGTCAACGCGACGGATCCGTTCGCCATCCTCGAAAGCGCGTATGACCGCAACGCCAACAACCCTCTCCGCCTGATCACCATCGGAGTCGGCATCAGCAACTACAACGATGTGCTGCTGGAACAGCTGGCACAGTACGGCAACGGCTGGTACCGCTACCTGAACGACACGGAGCACGCACGCCAGACTTTCGACCGCGACAACTGGCTGGCAATCTCAAAGCCGTTCGCCGATCAGACGCGGGCTCAGGTGAGGTGGAACCCGGACGTTGTGGACTCATGGCGCATGGTGGGTTACGAGAACCGCGTCACGTCCGACCAGTCGTTCACCGAGAACCGCAAGGAATTCGCGGAGATTCCGGCGGGCGCGGCAACCACAGTCTTCTTCGAGGTGCGCCTGCGCGACGAGATGCGCGCTCGCCTGAATAGCGTTACTGACCTGGGTACAGTCGACCTGCGTTGGGTCGACCCCATCACCGGCGATTCCTATCAGCAGTCTGAGTGGATGGACGTGCGGCTGGATCGTCAGCTTGGCAGGGGCGCCGACGCATACGTGGAATTCGGCGCAATCGTGGCACTGTCCGCGGACCGGTACGCGAGTCTGCCTAACACGGACTCACGCGGCGCAAGAATCGTGCAGAACGAGCTATCCGTGCTGTCGAATCGTCTTGAGTCGCTGGACCGAGAGCTCGGCCGGCTGGATTCCTACAAGGACTTCCGGTATGTGCTGGACCACATGATGGGTGACCTGCCGCAAGCTCCGGCCAGGCCCACATCCGGGTACAGCAACTAACCAGCGTTTCACCCCAGAACACGGGGGAGGGGGAGGCCCGCCCTGCCGTACGGCAGGGCGGGTTCTTTTCTTACTCCCTTGCACTTACCTGTCCCCCACCATCATTCTGGCCAGAGGGGCAGAATCTGAATCACATTGCGCCACCCAACCCCCGTACCGCCACTTCCCTCTAACTGGCACAAGCCGTATCTATCCTTTGCCCCATATAATGGTGAAATGGCGTAACCGGTTCGGTGCTTGGCAGTATGCATCAAGGCCTAGGGAGTCACGACATGGCAACCGTGCGGGCAAGATATGAGAAAGGCGTCCTGACGCCCCTGGAGCCCCTTGACCTTGCGGAAGGGGCCGAGGTCACAGTGTCGGTCGAGGGCCATAACGGCGCGAAGGCCGATCAACAGGACGCGGAGGGGACATTGGATCGCATGCTGGCTCTGGTCCGGGAAATGGAGAGGACAATCCCGCCGGAAGAATGGGACGTCCTCCCCCGTGACCTCGCCAAAAACAAGAAACACTACCTCTACGGGCATCCCAAGGTGGAAGACTGAGGCGATGGGATCTGTATTCGCAGATGCAGGTTACTGGATAGCCCTGTGGCACTCTAGAGACAGCTTGCACGCGAAGGCGAGTGAAATGGCCAGTGCCTTGGGGACAACTAGCCTGGTGACAACCCAGATGGTATTGACGGAGGCACTTGACGCTATGGCGGGTCTGGGAAGCTTCCGACGCCTGTACGCCGCTCAGATGGTGCGCGAACTACAGAGAAGTCCCCAGATCGAAATCATCTCCCAATCCGATGCGCAATTCGATGCTGCGCTTGAGCGGTATGCGGCTCGCGCTGACCAGACGTGGGGACTTACCGATTGTGCCAGCTTCCTCGTGATGGAGGAGAAGGCCATAGCCGAGGCTCTAGCCTACGACCGCGATTTCGAGCAAGCCGGGTTCGTCGCGCTGTTGCGGGCCGATCAGAATAGTGGCCCACAAGGCCGCAACGTCCCCTCTCCCTGAGGGAGAGGGCTAGCGTGAGGGGGTTCCGTCCCGCGTACCGCCCGCCCCCTAACACATAGGCCGCCCCGGGATCACTGTGCGTGGCCGGAACTCCAGGAGATCCCACATCTCGGCCCCGCCGCGCGCCGTGGCAATGGGAGCTTCAAGCAGAACGGCGGCGTCTTGGTGAGCCACTCGGCACGCCCGCTCCGACAGTGACCCGGCCCACACGATGTAGTCGGCAAGATCGCTCTCCGCATCATCAGCAAGGCCGAGCATTGCGTGAGCCAGCGTTCGTGAGTAAAGCGCCCTGTCATACCCGCCCTGCACCGCCGTGTCGCAGTAGCGGACCGCCGAGACGGCATCTCCGGCGACAATGAGCGAGCGGCAGGCAGAATCCTGGTAACGGAGGACACTCGGCGCGAGCTCTGTTGCTTTCTCCAGGTCAGCGGCTGATTCTGCGAGAAAGCCGAGCGCCGAGTTGGCAAGGCCCCGGTGGAACCAGGCATCCGCAGATTCGGGCGCCAGATCGATGGCCTGGGTATATTCAGCGATACTGCGGAGCAGTTCTGCCCGGCCCCCACGGGCCACAAACAGCAGGCCGGCAGTTAGAAAAGCTTCTGAGAGGCTCGGTTCCAGCTCCAGCGCGTGATCAAGGTCAGTTCGCGCCAGGGATAAGTCGGTGGCCTGGCCGCGGGCTATGTA
Organism: Chloroflexota bacterium; assembly: GCA_026713485.1. GTDB lineage: Bacteria > Chloroflexota > Dehalococcoidia > UBA6926 > UBA6926 > VXMO01. Next base: position 2,539 of record JAPOOK010000061.1, read on the forward strand.
CGCCCCGGCACGGTCGACGTAGGCAATTCCGTTTTCCGGGACCAGTTCAATTGCTCTTGAGAACGAATTAATGGCCTGGTTGAGGTCATCGCTTTCAGCGTGGAGCATGTGCGCCCTGCCCCTGTTTGAGTGGGTTTCGGCATGGTCAGGCCGGATGGACTCGGCACGGAACAAGTCGGTGCGCGCCAACTGGATATCGCCGTCCTTGTCTCGCCGCATATAGGCAACGGCGCGGCCATTCAGCGCCTCGACTGATAGCGGTTCCACTTCCAGGACGAGGGAGAACCAGGCGATGGATTCATCGTAGTCGAATCGCTCGCCCTCAAGGTAGGCAATACCCAACAGGTAACGGACATCCGCCAATGCGGCGGGATCCTCGGGCGGCGGGATGGCGGCTCGCCTCAGGACGGCCTTCGCGCGGTCATATTCTCCCTGATCCAGGTAGACGCGTCCCGAGGTCATCAGAGCGACATACCGAACAGCGCCGGTCAGGCTCACGTTGATGGTCGTCGGGAGTTCCGACGGTGAGGACGCGATGTTGACGACGGGTTGTCCACCCGTTCCATCGGGACTCTGAGCAGTCGTGAATCGGGCCAGAACGCGCCCGCTATCGTACTCACCCCAAATTGTGAGCAGCGCGCCGGATGTCTCAGTAGCGATCCTCGCCTCACTCTCTGATCGGATTGTGTCCGGCCACAGGAATGTGCGCGCGTTTGCCAGCCCCGAGAGACGCAACTCTGCGTCGATTCGCTCCTGGAGGCGCCCTGAAACGTTGTACCCCTGCGCGCCGACGGTGTAGTTGGCAAACGGAGCGAGGAGGATGAGGGACTCGCCGTCCTGCGCAATGGTGGCGGGCAGAGGCGTAGCCGTCGGAATTCTTGGGGTGGGCGTTGGTGTAGCGGCGGGCGTGTGGGTTGCAATGACTGTTGGGGTGGGTGTAGGGAGTATCGGCGTGGGGTCAGGGCCGTTCAGGTTCAGGGTGTTTGTAACGACAGCCAGTCCTGCGCCCAGCAGCACAATGGCAGCTAAGGCGGCCGCTGCAAGAGTCCACTTGCGAGTGAACCTTAATTCCCTGATCGAGAAGTGAGTAGCTCTCCCCTCACCCAGCTCATCCTCCTGGCGGGCGGGGGTGCTGTCATCCTGGGCCGAGGTAACCCCCGTGGGTGTTTCGGGTTGGAATCCGGCAGCCAGAAGGAATTCGTCGCGCTCCTCGGTACTGAGCCGCAGGACGTCAGCACAGCGGGCTACGTCCTGACGGTGGCGAGGGCGCTCGGTAACGCCCTCGCGCCAGCGAATAAGGGTAAGACGGTTGACATTGATGCGGCGGGCAAGCTCGGCATCGCCGATGCCCGTGCGCTCCATGTACTCCGTCAAGAGATCGGCAAAGGTGCGCGAATGCGACATTTGTGACACTCGTTTCAGCGTGAATGAAACAGAGTTGTAGTGAGAATTGTACCCACTTCAGGCCGACTGTGGTTGTGGGTTCGGCAGCGGCCGAGCCTGAGGCAAATACACAGGAGGCGTAGGTTATGCGTACTACATGGGTAGCTTTGATTGCCCTGCTAGCCGTGATCGTCATGGCGGTGGGTTGTTCGGCCGAATCTGAGGAGGACCAAGGGTCGGATGTGACTCCTGAACCCACGGCCACGGCGCTTGTCATTACGGGGTCTCAAGCAATTCCGACGAGCGCGCCGGCGATGTCGGAATCTTACGAAATGATGATGGACGCTTCGCTAGAAAGCGGACAGGAGGGATTCAACCAAATTGGCGGCACATCAACAGTCAATGATGAGCCGTATGATCTGACATTCTTCCAGAACTATGGCGTCAATCCGTTCATCGACACGGAAGATGACCGTTTCTCAACGTTCGCAATGGATGTGGACACGGCCTCGTACGTCGTGACACGCACGTTCCTTGGTGATGGCTTCTTGCCGGATATCGATTCGGTGCGCGTTGAGGAGTTCGTCAACTACTTTGAGCAGGGATACGAACAGCCTGATGAAGCAGCGTTCAGCATCACCATTGACGGCTCACCATCCCAATTCGGTCTCGACACGCATCACATGATCCGCGTGGGACTCCAGGGCAAGGCGATTACCGGAGAGGAACGCAAGGATGCAACGCTCATCTTCGTGATCGATGTGTCCGGCTCAATGGCCCGTGAGGATCGCCTGGGGTTGGCCAAGGGCTCGCTGCGGTTGCTCGTGGACGAACTGCGAGATTCTGACAAGGTCGGAATCGTTGTCTACGGAAGCGCTGGGCGCATCCTCCTAGAACCCACAAGTGTGGACGCCGACAATAAGCAGACGATCATCAACGCCATCGAAGCTGTCAGTGCCGGCGGCTCAACCTACGTCGAGCAGGGGCTGGAACTCGGATACCGGATGGCGGCTGATGAGGCTGACCCGGAGCGAATCACCCGTGTAATCGTCCTGTCGGACGGCGTGGCCAACGTTGGCTCGACCGGCGCGGAGTCAATACTTGAGACCATCCGCGAATACGTTGATAAGGGCGTCACGCTGACCACCGTCGGTTTCGGCATGGGCAACTTCAACGACGTGCTGATGGAGCAGCTGGCGAATAACGGCAACGGCACATACCACTACGTCGACACGCTGGCGGAGGCGCGGCGGCTGTTCGTGGAGAACCTTGCAGGAACTCTCCAGTTCATCGCACGGGATGCCAAGATCCAGGTGGAGTTCGATGAGAAAAGCGTCCGCAGCTACCGCCTGCTCGGCTATGAGAATCGCGATGTTGCGGACGAGGATTTCCGTAACGACGCGGTGGACGCGGGAGAGGTTGGCGCGGGCCACTCCGTGACGGCGCTGTACGAGATCAAGATCAACGACGACGTAACGGATGACACCACATTGGCCACGGTGAGAGTGCGCTACGAGCACCCGGACTCGGGCGTCGTGAGCGAAATCGAGCAGTCGATCACCAAGGGTGATCTGGCCGCGGAGTTCACGGATGCATCGACGCGCTATCAGCTGGCAGCCGTGGTTGCTGAATTTGCCGAACTCCTGCGTCATAGCTACTGGGCGCGCGAAGGAAATCTGAGCGAGATCGAGACACAGACGGATCGGCTGCGTCAGCTACTCCCCGACGACACTGACGTGGCCGAGCTTGCCGACCTTGCCTCGATTGCAGCTCACATCCAGCAGGTGGACGCCGGTAGCTAACGAGCGCAAGCGCGGGGGTTATTCCCGGCTCGCGATCAGGACTGCCGGAGAAAAGGAGTTGGCAGACTGCGTTCCGGCTGGATTTCACCGGGAATAGGAGGCTGTGCCCGCACTGCGAAATCTGCAGTGCGGGCACAGTCTTTTTGTTTGACAGGGTGAAAGGACGGATGCTACGTTTCGACGGCAATAGTAGGGTGCTAAGGGGGTAGAAATGGCACGACCGATAGTTCCCGTTCCGGATCCGGCAACTCAGCCTTTCTGGGACGCATGCAACGAGGGGAAGCTCATCATCCAATACTGCTCGGTGTGTGACCGACGGCAGTTTCCACCGGAGGCAGTCTGCCGTGATTGCGGCTTCAACTTCCATCTGACCTGGCAGGAGACCAGTGGCCGCGCGAAGATTGTCGGCTACTCGATTACATACGACTCCCGCCTCGTGCAGTGGCATCCATTGCAGCCGTTCCTCAACGTCATCGTGGCGCTTGAGGAGGATCCGGTGATCAACTTCCACACAAATCTCATCGACGACTTCGGCACGAACCTGTCCGAGGAGCCCGAAATTCCCATCGGGGCGACCTGTGAGGTCCAGTTCGTTGAAGCCGAGCCGGGGCGCATGATCCCGGAGTGGAAGCTCGCCTAACAGGGCGCACACGACAGAAAGGAACACACATCAATGGCACGTGAAGTCAACTGGGAACGAAATCACGATCCCGTCGGCATCTGGAACGGCCGTGGCAAGGCAGCTCTGATTGCCCGAGGCCACTCTCCGACGGATCGCCGCTGGGACGGCGAGTCGCTGGACAAGTCCCTCGGCGCATTCATGATGATCGCCGTGCAGAACGCACTCGATGACGCCGGCATCACCATCGACGACGTCGATGGCATCATCGGCTCCGCGGGCGGACAGCCCGGCGGCGCACCCTTGAGCGACGTATGGGGCCCGCGCCCGTACTTCGATCCGCCCTACGACTCGGAGGATGGCCTGACGCACGTCACCGGCCAGTGGCTCCGCCAGCAGATGGGCTTCAAGAACATCAAGTACATAAATAATCATGGCGACCCCATCTGGAACCTCATCGGACAGGCCGCGCAGGCCATCGCCGATGGGCGTGCAGAGACCGTCGTCGTGACGTACCCGAACGGCAACCTGCCCGGACGCTATCACCAGGATCCGACCAACGAGGCACGGGGCCCGGCCGTTTGGCCGAACACATGGGGCTGGGGCCTTTCCGGCCAGGGCTTCACGTTCAATCAGTACTGCCAGAAGTACGGAACGAACCATGACCGCATGGCGCCGTTCGTCGTGCAGGAGCGCAAGAACGGCTTGCTCTGGGAGCACAGCTACTATGCGCAGCACGAGCCGGGCGAGTTCACCGAAGAGGACTACCTCAACGGTCGAATGATTGCTCGCGACTTGAGCATCTTCGACTGCGACCGCCCGGTGCTGGCCGCCGCCGCGTACATCATGACCACGGCTGAGAAGGCCAAGGACATGAAGCAGACGCCGGTCTACATCTGGGACCACACGGAGAGCCTGTTCTCCCCACGCAGCCTGGTGCAGACGATCGACGACACTGAAGAGTGGACTGACATCCAGGCGCAGCGATCCTACAACGGCTCCGGCATCACGGCGGACGACATTGACGTGTTTGCGCCGTATGACGGTTTCGCGGTGTTCACGCAGTACTACATCGAGGCATGGGGCTGGCGCGGCGTCAAGCGCGGCGAGGCGCACGACTTCTATGCCGGTGACATCAGCCTGAAGGGGCCAAACCCGCTTAACTCCGGCGGCGGCAATATGGGCACGGGCCGCATGCGAACCGTGTTCATAACCGATCCGCTTGAGCAGCTGCAGAATCGCGCAGGCGAGCGACAGATCACGGGTCGAGCCGAGATCGCAGTCAGCCACGGCGTGCTGCCGGTCAGGGCGGCCACGGTCGTAAGGAGCACGACCCCCGGCTAGTCCCCGGTAAGAGAAACAAGGCTGCAATAGCCCCCGCCGTACGGCGGGGGCTATTCATTTTTGCCTACTAGTCAAGAACCTGTTTCATGGTTATCCGTGTAAGTAGATACGAATGAAGAATTGGATGTCTAACATATACGCTAATTCCAATATTTTTGTGTGGGAATTACGTGCCCACGCGCTACGTTGACATGCACTTTGGCACCATGCTACATTCCGCACGGTATAGCAGTGTCAATACAAGAGTGGGGGGAGATAATGGCACGACCGATTGTTCCTGTTCCGGATCCGGCGACTCAGCCTTTCTGGGACGCATGCAACGAAGGCAAGCTCATCGTTCAGTACTGCTCGGTGTGTGATCGCAGGCAGTTCCCGCCCGAGGCAGCCTGCCGCGATTGTGGCTTCAATTTCCATCTGACATGGCAGGAGACCAGTGGTCGCGCCAAGATTGTTGGCTACTCAATCACGTACGACTCCCGCCTGGTTCAGTGGCATCCATTGCAGCCTTTCCTCAACGTCATCGTGGCGCTTGAGGAAGACCCTGTGATCAACTTCCACACAAATCTCATCGACGACTTCGGCACGAACCTGTCCGAGGAGCCCGATATTCCGATCGGCGCGACCTGTGAGGTCCAGTTCGTGGAGGCGGAGCCGGGCCGCATGATCCCGGAGTGGAAGCTGGTCAAGTAGGCGTTGGCCTGTTTCTAAAGAAGCAAGCAGCGCATATCACAAGGAAAGGAAAATACGCAGATGGCACGTGAAGTCAACTGGGAACGAAATCACGATCCCGTGGGCATCTGGAACGGCCGCGGCAAGGCAGCATTGGTTGCCCGAGGCCACTCCCCGACGGATCGCCGCTGGGACGGCGAGTCGCTAGACAAGTCCCTCGGCGCATTCATGATGATCGCCGTACAAAACGCCCTTGATGACGCAGGCATCACCATAGACGACGTTGATGGCATCATCGGTTCCGCCGGCGGCCAGGGAAACGGCCAGCCCTTGAGCGACGTATGGGGCCCGCGCCCGTACTTCGATGCGCCCTATGACTCGGAGGACGGCCTGACGCACGTCACTGGCCAGTGGCTCCGCCAGCAGATGGGCTTCAAGAATCTCAGGTACATCAACAACCATGGCGACCCCGTCTGGAATCTCATCGGACAGGCCTCACAGGCCATTGCCGATGGGCGAGCAGAGGTTGTGGTTGTCACTTACCCGAACGGCAACCTGCCTGGACGCTATCACCAAGATCCGTCCAACCAGGCGCGTGGCCCGGCGGTATGGCCAAACACGTGGGGCTGGGGCCTTTCCGGCCAAGGCTTCACGTTCAACCAGTACTGCCAGAAGTACGGCACGAACCATGACCGCATGGCTCCGTTTGTCGTGCAGGAGCGCAAGAACGGCCTCCTCTGGGAGCACAGCTACTATGCGCAGCACGAGCCCGGCGAGTTCACCGAAGAGGACTACCTCAATGGTCGGATGATCGCCCGTGACCTGAGCATTTTCGACTGTGACCGCCCGGTGTTGGCAGCAGCTGCCTATGTCATGGTCTCCGCAGACCGTGCCAAGGACATGAAGCAGAAGCCGGTGTACATCCTGGATCACACGGAGAGCCAGTTCTCTCCGCGGAGCCTGGTGCAGACGATTGACGACACGGAAGAGTGGACGGATATCCAGGCACAGCGGTCCTACAACGGGTCCGGCCTGAAGCCCGAGGATATCGACATCTTCGCGCCGTACGACGGTTTCGCCGTGTTCACGCAGTACTACATCGAGGCATTCGGTTGGCGCGGCGTCAAGCGCGGCGAGGCGCATGACTTCTACGCCGGCGACATCAGCCTGAAGGGGCCGAATCCTCTGAACTCCGGCGGCGGAAACATGGGCACCGGTCGCATGAGGACCGTGTTCATCACCGACCCGCTTGAGCAGCTTCAGGGCCGCGCAGGCGACCGGCAGGTCACCACGAAGGCAGAGGTTGCGGTGACACACGGTGTGCTGCCAATCACGGCCGGCACCGTGGTGATGTCCACTTCACCTGACTAAAGACTTCTGTCATAATACGGGGGTCAAGATGCAACTCCCTGCCGGTACCGGCAGGGAGTTGCATTACTAACACTAATCACATGGGGTGGAAGGTATGGCGATACTTCTGAGCTTTGACATTGACGGAACCCTTGAGCTTGGCGACCCGCCCGGCGGCGTCACAACAGAGATGGTCCGCAAGGCACGTGATGTGGGTTTTATCATTGGCAGTTGTTCAGACAAGCCGCTGAGTGTACAGCGCAAGATTTGGGAAGACATGGAACTAACGCCCGCGTTTGTCTCCGCCAAGCATCAGCTCGGCAAGGTCAGGCGTGAGAACCCGGCGGACGCCTACTACCACATGGGCGATCGGGACACGGATTACATGGCCGCGAAGGACAACAATTTCGGTTTCTGGTGGGCGCATGAGGCCGCCGAACAGCCATGGCTCGAGTTCGACATGAACAACCACGAGCAGATTCCCATCACCACCTAGACCTGCGCAAAAAACGATACGCCGCCCAGTGGGCGGCGTTCTTCGTTAAGGGGCGTGGCGTTATGACTGCTGGTTGGGAGTGGGAGCAATCTTGAGCGGAATCACAGCCGATTCGTGGCCGTCGATGAGCCAGGAGACTTCGTAGTCGCCGTAGGCAGGGAACGTTACCCCGTGCAAGCCGAGTGCGATGCGGTGGGTCCGGTGGGTGTAGCCGGTTTGGGGTCGGCCAATTTCCACCTGCGTTCTGAGGGCCGGGACAACATCTCCGCCATCAGCATCAACGATGTGAACCTCAACGGTCTTTGATCCCGCCTCAACTGCCTTGAACCGAAACGCTGCCACAACATAGAAGGCGGGATGATTCAGCGGAACTTCCTGGGCGTAAATGGTGTCAAAGCCGATGCCGACGGCGGTCAGCTTGGACGAGTTTTCGGCGTAATCGCAGACAAAGGCAAAAGCGACATCCATTGGTGATCCTCAGCGTAGGTCATTGGCTTCACAAGACGTTTCAATGGTCGGGGTGCCCGGATTTGAACCGGGGGCCCCCTGCACCCCATGCAGGTGCGCTTCCGGGCTGCGCCACACCCCGACCGACGTTTGCGCATGATACTCGTGGGGCGCGTGGCGACGCAAGCCGTGCCGACGGCATAGGATACACACATGCACGTACGGGAATTGCATTCATGGAATCTCACACCGCGAGAGGCCATCGCCCTCCAACGGGAACTGGCCGGGCAACTGAAGCTGGATCAAGCCTTGCCGGAGAGCGCAGTGCACACGATTGCAGGTGTTGATCTCTCTCCGCCGGACGCAGAGTCGGGGCGTGTTCGTGGGGCAGTAGTCGCGGTGGCATGGCCGTCACTTGAGGTTGTGGAGGTATCAACGGCAGAGGGCGTAGCAGATTTCCCTTACGTGCCAGGGCTGCTGTCGTTCAGGGAGGCGCCGATCCTGCTTGAGGCTCTGGCGGGATTGAGCTCGACGCCTGACATGATTCTTGTTGACGGACAGGGGACGGCGCATCCACGTCGGTTTGGGATTGCCTGCCACCTGGGGTTAGCCGTCGACGTGCCGACCATCGGGTGCGCAAAGTCGCGACTTGTCGGCACGCATCAGGAGCCGGACGAACAGAAAGGCGCCTGGACTTCCCTCGTGGATCATGAGGATCCTATAGGGGCGGTTGTGCGCACGCGCACGGGCGTGAGGCCTATCTATGTTTCGCCGGGAAACACTATCGATCTTGAGTCGTCAGTGAGATGGGCGTTGGCCTGTTCTCCACGGTATCGCGTGCCCGTGCCAACCCGATTGGCGCATCGGGCTGCCGCCGGCGAATCGCTCCTGTAAAATTAATCACAATGTAGTCGGCATAAACTGACCTGGAGTTGGCAAATCGATGCAGGACGTAAGGAACGGCGCTCAGCAACTGCTGGATCGGATCGCAACATACCTGGAGCGTCTTTGATCTGCCGGGCAAGGAGTCTCGGGTTGCGCAGCTGGATGTTGAATCGGCGAAGCCGGACTTCTGGAACGACGCGCAGCGCGCGCAGGGCATCTTGAAAGAGGCTTCAACGCTGCGGGAGGAGATTGCCACGTGGCAGTCTCTTGAGAGGCGCGCGCGGGGATTGGTGGATCTTGCCGACATGGCGCTTACGGAGGACGCTTCGGAACTGGAACCTGAGCTGGAGTCCGAGCGTGAGATTGTTGAGAAGGCTCTCGAAGACCTCGAAACGCAGGCGATGCTGAGCGGGCCACATGACGGGCGTTCGGCAATTGTATCGCTGCAGGCCGGCGCTGGCGGCGTCGACTCGCAGGATTGGGCGCAGATGTTGGTCACGATGTTCCGCCGGTGGGGAGATTCACACGGCCACAAGGTGCGAATTCTCGACTGGATGGACGGCGATGAGGCGGGCATCAAGCGGGCGGACCTTGAGATCGATGGGACGAACGTGTACGGGTACCTGAAAGGAGAGGCGGGGGTTCATCGGTTGATTCGCCTGTCGCCTTTCGATAACCAGCACCAGCGGCACACGTCTTTTGCACTGGTAGAGGTGCTGCCGGTAGTCGATGACGCCGTGGACGTGTCAATCAGTCCGGAGGACCTCCGGGTGGACACTTTCCGCAGCAGCGGCGCGGGCGGACAGAATGTGCAAAAGAACGAGACGGCAGTGAGGCTGACACATATTCCGACCGGGCTTGCAGTAAGTGTTCAGAACGAGCGCTCCCAGGGACGGAATCGCGAGATCGCGATGCGTATTCTGATGGCGCGTTTGGTGGAGAGGGAGATGGCCAAGCGGCGTGAGGAGGAGATGCGGCTACGGGGCGAGTTTGTCGCGCCGGAGTGGGGCAACCAGATTCGCACCTACGTCCTCCACCCATACAAGATGGTCAAGGATCATCGCACGGGGCATGAGGAGCCGGACCCGGACGCCGTGCTAGGCGGAGAGTTGGACCCGTTCCTGACGACGTGGCTGCGGGAGTCCGTGGGGAGAGAGCGGTAGTCGTGCAGGGATCAATCGCAATTGGCGGGTGGCGGACGCAACGATGGCTCGTCGTCTTTGCCGCCCTGCTCGCAATGCTGTTTGCCACGGGAGTATTGGCAGGCTGTTCGCTTGGGGAGGAGCCGACACCAGATGTGAGCGCCTGCACGGGCGAGCCTTCGGAGGCTCCGAATCCATTTCTGATTCCGGGTACGGAAGAGATGCAATACCGTGACAGCGAGCTTGGGGTTAGTTTCTGTCACCCGGACGACTGGCTGATCAGCGACCCGGAGAGCACCGAGGGGATCGTCGTTTCTCTCGTGTCACCGGAGCAAACCGTCACCATGGACATTGAGCGCGATCTTCCTCCACCACAGATCGATTTCATGTCATACGGGAATGCCCGCATGAGGTTCTTCCAGCAACTGCAGCCCAGCCTTGAAATCGTGGAAGAGACGGAAACTGCCCTGACGGATGGCACGCCGGCATACCACGCGAACTGGGTTTCAAGAGCCGAGGATGCAGAAACGACGGGGGAGACGCTGGTTGTCTTTCGCGGGGAGGGTGACGACCGCGAGGCATTCATGATCGTGTCTTCAGGACCCTCGTCGCTCTACAGCGCGTGGACGGGGCCGATTCTGTTCTTCTACGAAACACTGACGATCGACCCAGCCTAGCTGTAGACCGCTCCGCGGCTAGTCACTCCCTTCACTGCCGCCCATTCCCGCGATGATTCGCTGGAGCGCGCTGACAGCAGAAAGCGCGGCGACCGCAACAACGGCGATGAGCGGCTGCGCAATGACCAAACCAATGGCCAGGATAGCAACACGGACCGGACGCGGGGCGGGAATAAAGCCGCCGCGATTCAGTCCCAGACTCTCTGCGCGCGCTCTCGCATAGCTCACCAGCATTGAGAGAGCGAGCGCGGCAGTGGTCGCCACGACTGCGAGAACATCTTCTTCTCGCGCGAAGTGGAAGCTCAGGCCAATGAGGAGTGCCGCTTCCCCTACCCTGTCAAGCACAGAATCCAGGAAAGCGCCAGTACGGGACACCGAATCCGTGTGGCGTGCAAGCGCGCCGTCCAAGCCATCCATCAGGCTTCCGGCGAGGAATACAAGGCCGGCGGGCAACAACTCGCCCTGACCGGCCAGGTACCCTGCGCCCACAGCGATAAGGGCGCCAAGGACAGTCAGATGGTTGGGACGAACACCGACCGCGGCAAGAATACGAACGATGGGCGACCGTATGCTCTCAATGGCATTCGTGAAAACGGAGAGACGGCTCACGGTTTCTTCGGGGCCGCCACAGACAGCCGCCGGCCTTTGTGTCCGTGGATGACTTTAATCCGCTGACGAGGAGCCGCGAGACACGTAGATGCCGAGTTTGTCGAGGAGCTGCGATTCGACGGTCCCCTCTTCAGGACGACGGCGGCGGCGGCCACGACGGCGTCGCCGACCCTCAATACTCCGAAGAACCTCATAGATGCGGCCCATGGTGACCGCTCCCCAATCCACAGAGGACTGGGTCATATCCCGCTCCCGCTCAGGGCCATAGATGGCGACGGTGGAGTGGTTCGTTCCCCGGCCCTCGAGTTCAACAGTCTCGCCCGTGTAATCGGCAACCGTCTGCCGAATTCCCTCAAGATCCGGGGATTGGACGGACTCGTTATTGAGGATGATCTGGACCGCAAATCGTCCCTGTCGCCGGAAGGCCCAGTTGAGGCCGATCTTGCCTCGGCCCATGCGGACAATTCGCTCACGCGGCCCCTCTGTGCGAGAGAGGCGGGCGTCCGGCATCCTGGCTTGGAAACTGGCAACGAGCTGATTCCAGAAATCTTCTCGCGAGGAAAAGGCAGCCGCGACCTCCTCTACGTCGGGCTCAGGGGTCGGTTCAGATGCCGGCGCGGCGGCCTGAGACCTGGTTGATCTGCTTCCCGGGGGGCGGCCACGCCTGCGGCGAGGAGCTCCGGCGCCTGCTCTTGAAGAGGTTCCGGCAGGAACGCCATGGATTCCCTGGATTACGTTGTTGAGGTTGATGCTCTGCTGTATCCGCGCCGCCACGGTCATGATGTCGAGGATTTCATTGTTGTTGATGCCATCGGCCAGCGCATCCGACATAGCCTGCCTGATTGCCGCTTCATCACGAACTGCCGCAGCCGTCGCGAGGGCTACGATTACGGAGGTCCTGCTGTCGAGAGCTATTCCCAAGGAATTCTCTCCAAGTAACCCTGTCACTTTCCTATACTCCCTTACCACGTTCTACGCCACTACAAGGGGTGGTGAAGCAATATCGCCACTTTTCTTGTCAAAATCAGGTTTCTTACAAGTTTTTGCTTTTCACCGTAAGGGAAAACTGCAGTGGCTTAACCAGTGCTTTCGACGCGGCGGCGTGTGCGCGAATCCGTTCTCGACAACTCGAACTTACATGAGGCCGGCTAGAAGCTCTTTCGCTTCCGGCCGAAGCATCTCCGGAGTCCAGGGCGGGTCCCAAACAATGTCCACCTGGGAATCATTCACGCCTTCGAGTTCAAGGATGCGATTCTCGACTTCGGGGCCAACTGTGCCGGCCATTGGGCAGCCCGGGGCAGTGAGTGTCATCGTGACGTAGACACAATCTTCCCGTATATCTATGTCGTAAATGAGACCAAGATCATAAATGTTCAGCGGAATCTCAGGGTCGTAGCATGTCCGCAAAACGTCGACTACTTGCTCTTCAGTAATTGTGTTAGGCACGCCAGCCTCCTAATGCAGAAGATACATCGCAACTTACCCCATTGAGACCAGCATACACTCTTTCAGTAGAGGGTGTTACTTCACCCCTTGCGGGCATAATCCTATGCTGGTTCTATTAGCATATGGCACTAGAGACATATTCGGCAGTTGGAGGCAAACAAGGAAATGGCGGCTTTTGATGTAATTGTTCTCGGGGCCGGTCCCGGCGGGTATGTTTGTGCAATACGAGCCGCACAACTGGGACTGAGCGCAGCCATTGTTGAGCCCGACGAACTCGGCGGCCTGTGCCTCAATTGGGGGTGCATCCCATCGAAGGCCCTGCTGCGCAACGCCGACGTGCTCAATACGATCAACAATGCCGCGGACTTCGGAATCACTGTTGGATCGGTCGACGCAAGCCTCGATCAGGCAATCACCCGATCACGCAGAGTTGTTCACCGGCTGGTCCGTGGAGTTACAAGTCTCCTGCGTTCAAACAATGTCACTGTCGTGAATGGGCGCGGGACGTTGCTGGACTCGCACCGACTTCTCGTGGACACCGAACCGGAGCCGTTGGAGGCGAACGAGGCGATTGTCATTGCAACCGGGGCGCAGGAACGCGCGATCCCCGGCCTTGATGTCAATGGTGAAACGGTTGTGACAAGCAGGGAAGCGCTGGAGCGTCGTGACTTGCCGGAGAGAGTGCTCATCATTGGCGGCGGCGCGACGGGGTGTGAATTTGCCTATTTCTACCGTTCATACGGCAGCGCCGTGACGCTGGTTGAGTTGATGCCCAATCTGTTGCCGGGGGAGGACACGGAGATTACGGCCGCGCTGAAGGACTCACTTACACGCCAGGGCATTGAGGTCCTGACGGAAAGCCGCGTGAATCGATTGACCAGCGGCGGGGCGGAACTGGACGTTGCGGGAGCGTCGCGCATTATCCCATTCGATATGGCGCTCGTGGCCGTGGGGATGCAGGGTCGGACAGAAGGCCTGGGTCTTGATGCGGCAGGCGTTGCAACGGGACCGGGCGGCTATATCGAGTGTGACGACACCATGCAGACGAACATCCCGGGCGTGTATGCAATCGGTGACGTCACAGGACCGCCGCTCCTTGCTCATGCTGCGATGGCACAGGGGGTGCTGGCGGCGGAGGCTATTGCAGGTCGTGAGACCCAGCCGCTCATCAAGGAGGACATACCCCGGGCGGTCTACTGCCACCCGCAAGTGGCGAGCATGGGAATAACGGAGGCGCAGGCAGCAGAGCGTGGCATCACCGTCAATGTTGGGCGTTTTCCCTATCGCGCAAACGGAAAGGCGCTGAGCCTGGACGACTATGCAGGGATGATCAAGGTGGTCAGCGACGCCGAAACAGGGGCGTTGCTGGGCGCGCAGATGGTAGGGCCGGAGTGCGCGGAACTGCTCGGTGAATTGTCCGTAGCGAAGCTGCTGGAGGCGACACCGCTGGAGATCGGGCGCGCCATTCATCCTCACCCCACACTTTCAGAAACCCTGATGGAGGCGTCGCTTGCAGCTTTCGGCGAGGCAATACACATGTAGACTCTGTGTATGGAGGCAGATCGCTTGTGAGCACATCGATAGACTCTACGCTTCCGCGTTCTGAGCTTTTGACAATGCTCAGGACAATGAAGCTGATCCGCCGGTTCGAAGAACGCAGCGCCGAGCACTACGGCCGCGGAAACATCGGCGGCTTTCTGCATCTGTACATCGGTGAAGAGGCCGTCGCCGTCGGTGTGATCTCCCCGCTGCGGGACGATGACAAGATCGTCACGCATTACCGCGACCATGGCCACGCGCTGGCGCGCGGGATGGACACGGCGGCATGCATGGCGGAGCTATTCGGAAAGTCGACGGGCGTGAGCGGCGGCAAGGGCGGCTCCATGCACTTCTTCGACGTCGAAAAGGGATTCATGGGCGGCCATGCCATCGTTGGTGGTCAGTTGCCGCTGGCAGTGGGGCTGGCATTCGCGAATCGCTATCGTGGCGAGGACTCTCTCGTGGTGTGTTTCCTGGGCGACGGGGCGGTCAACGAGGGAGAATTCCATGAGTCGATGAACCTGGCTTCGCTGTGGAATCTGCCGGTCCTGTTCCTACTGGAAAACAATGGGTTCGGCATGGGAACACGCGTGGAGCGAGCGTCGGCACAGCCTGTCATCCACCGCCTTGCCGACCGCCACAACGTGCGCAGTCACCGCGAGGAAAACGGTCAAGACGTGTTCGCAGTACGAGAGGCGGCGCTGGACGCTATTGAATACATCAGGGACGGAAACGGGCCGTACTTCCTGGAGGTCATGACGTATCGCTTCCGCGGGCATTCTATGGCGGACCCGATTGAGTACCGCCAGCAGCACGAGGTGGAACCGTGGCTGGAGTTGGATCCAATAAAGCTGCTTTCCGATCGACTGCTTGCAAATGATCTGACGACGGCGGACGAGATTAACGCCATCGACGAGGACGTGGAGAACGAGGTGAACGAGGCGATTCAGTTCGCGTTGGAGTCCCCGTTCCCCAAGCCGGACGAACTATATTCGGACATTTACGCGTGAGGAGTCAGACGTGGCGCAACTGACATATCGCGATGCGATCCGCGCCGGGTTGGAGGAGGCGCTCCGGTCCAATCCTGAGGTGTTCATCATGGGTGAGGACGTGGGCGCCTACGGCGGTTCCTATGCTGTGACCAAGGGCTTCATGGAGGAGTACGGCGAGGAACGCATCATCGACACACCGATCGCGGAATCCGGTTTTGTCGGCACGGGAATCGGCGCGGCGATTGCGGGCATGAGCCCTATCGTCGAAATTATGACCATCAACTTCTCGTTGCTGGCGATGGATCAAATCGTTCACATCGCGGCGAAGGCTCGGTATATGTCCGGCGGACAGATCAGCGTGCCAATTGTGATTCGAACGGTAAGCGGTGGCGGGAACATGCTCGCCGCAACTCACTCACAGAGCCTGGAGGGATGGTACGCGCGTGTACCGGGGCTCAAGGTGGTGACGCCGTCCAACGCGGCGGACGCGCTGGGACTGCTGCGGTCTGCAGTCGCCGACCCGAACCCCGTGATGTTCGTGGAGCATTCGCTCCTCTATGGGAGCCGCTCAGAGGTGCCGGATGAGCACTACACGATACCCTTTGGCTCGGCGCGCGTAGCGAGGAGTGGGGCCGACGTCAGCATCATTGCTTATTTGAGACGGGTTCCCATCTCTCTGCAGGCGGCGGAGCTGCTGGAGGATGACGGCATTGATGCCGAGGTGATCGACCTGCGCACCCTGCTGCCGCTGGATACACAGACGTTCATCGATTCCGTCCACAAGACGAATCGGGCAGTCGTTGTCGAGGAGACGTGGGAGTTCGGCGGGTTCGCGGGCGAGGTTATTGCGCAGATCAATGAGAAGGCGTTCGACTCGCTGGACGGGCCCGCGCTGCGGGTCGGCGGGGCCAATGTGCCGACGCCGTATTCCCGACCGCTGGAACTGCTGACGATACCGACGCCAGAGATGGTGGCGGACAAAGTTCGGAGCCTGTTCTAGGTCGCATCGAAGGGAGAGGCAGACGTGGCAAGTGACGTAATCATGCCGCAGATGGGCTTCGACATGACCGAAGGAATGGTTGTGCGGTGGCTGAAGCACGAGGGCGATACGGTGACGCGCGGTGAGATGATCGCGGAGATCGAGACGGACAAGGCGACCGTTGAGCTTGAGGCGTATGAGTCCGGCGTGATGGCCCGCATCCTGGTACCCGAGGGCGTCATGGTGCCCGTCGGTGAGACGATTGGCCTGATTACGGCGCCGGGGGAGGATGTCCCGGACGTTACAACGCCCACGCTGTCCCCACCTGTTGCGGCCCCGCCCGCAGATTCTGCTCCGCCCGCGCCCCCGGCCCCGCCGGAGCCTGTTGAGGCTGCCCCCGTTGCTGAGGCCAACAGGGGGGAAGCGCCGTCGACAGGCGCGCCGGTGACTCCCGTGGCACGCCGAATAGCCGAGCAGGCAGGCCTTTCCGTGGCAGAGGTGCAGGCCAACGTGACCGGCACAGGTCCCCGCGGACGAATCACGCGGGGCGATGTTGAAGCTTATCTGGAAGCTAGAGGGGCCGCACAGCCGGAGTCTGTCACTCCTCAAGCGCCTACACAGGTTGAGCCAGTTGCCCCGGAGCCTGTACCGGACGGTGGACTAACAGTCGCCGAGCCGCCGGCGGCGGGCGCGGTGGGGATAGTGGTGCCGGCGGGACTCCCGCCGATGCGGCAAGCGATTGCGCGGCGAATGTCCTTGAGCAAGCTTACCGCGCCCCACTATTACGTGACCGTAGAGATCGACATGACGCGCGCCATTCAGATGCGCGCGGAGATCAACGAGGAGTTGGACGCGGAGAGCCGTGTAACGGTAAACGACCTCGTTATCAAAGCCGTCGCCATGGCCCTGCGTTCGCATTCGCATTTTAACGTGACCGTTCAGGCCGAGGGGATTATTCCGAATCCGACCGTTGACGTGTCCATCGCTGTGGCAATGGACGGGGGCGGGCTCATTGCGCCGTCGATGCCGGATATTGGCGATGCGAGCCTTGTCGATACCGCAGCGCGATCGCGGGACCTGTCAGGGCGAGCGCGCGAGGGGCGGCTGCGTCCGAACGAGGTGAGCGGAGTGGGATTCGCGGTGTCCAACCTGGGCATGTATAACGTGAAGGATTTTGTCGCGATCATCACGCCGCCGAACGCAGGCGCGATTGCGGTGGGGTCAGTGCAATCAACGCCGGTTGTGCAAGACGGCCAGGTGGTTGTGGCAGAGATGATGTCCGCGACGCTGTCTGCGGATCACCGAGCGACGGACGGCGCGGAGGGCGCTCGGTTTATGAACGAGGTGAGGCGGGTTCTGGAACGGCCGTCGCTTCTATTGCTCTAGTTTCCCGGGCTTTCGAGTTCGATGTCTTGCGTGGGCGGCGGGGTGTGGGCGTGACCGTGGCCGGCAGCCATTTCGCCGGCCTGGATGAAGGCGTTGAGGGCCTCGAGAACGAAGTTCTGGGGGGAGAGTCCAACCTCCCTGGATAGATCCTTGATCTGCTTGGCCAGAACACCACTGAACGAGACGACCAGTCCCTCCTGGTGCGCCCATGCATCCAGCCTTTCGACCTGATCCGGGCGGACCTGGAGAATCACTTCTCCATCATCGGGGCGCGTGGCGCGCCCGCGCATGATGCTGATGCCACCGGGGGCAGTTTCAGCCCACACGTCACCATCATCTGACCGGGAAATGACAAAACGCCCGGGGTAGAGATTCATGCCCTGCACTCCCATCCTCTGATTAGCAGTCTCGTTAGACTCAGCGGTTGTCCTCGCGTGGACACGTTTGCTGGCCTGCTTGTATACTGCCCTAAATTGGCGTTGTGTCGTATGTTCGCGTCATCGGAGGGTGAAAACAGTGATTACTCTGACTGAGTCGGCTGCGGAGAAGATTCTCGACCTGTTCAAGGAGCAGGAGTCCGAGGGCGCAGCGTTGCGCGTGTTCGTCAAGGGTGACGATAACGGGCAGCCCGCGTACGGCATGGCCATTGAGCCTGACCCAAGTGACGCGGATGAAGTGATTGAGAACTTCGGCGTCAAGGTGGTCGTGGATGAGGAGAGTCTCCCGTGGGTCATCGGCTCCGAGATTGACTTCATTGACAGCCTTGAGCGGACGGGCTTCACGATTCGCAACCCCAATATGGGCGGGGCATGCGGCTGCGGTGGCGGCGGAGCGTGCGCGTGCGGTGGCGGCGGCGCAGAGGCCGGGGCATGCGCGTGCGGCGGAGCCGGCGCGGGAGCCTGCCAATGCGGGGCAGAAGAGACTGCCGAAGAGACGGCGGGAGCCGCCCACGCTCACTAACCTTCCACGAGATTGCGAGAATCGAGGGGAGCCAATTGGCTCCCCTCTTTCTTTACAGTGCCTTAATACAGGCATAACACCACCATCATGAATCACGAAGCTGTCCCTGTATGATGACAATACGAAGCGCGTTGAACGGAAGGCGAAATGACAATCGCCGAGACATCCATCCTGATTGTTGATGACGAGCCCGCCCTGCGGGAGGCGCTGACGTATTCTCTCAGTCGCGAGGGGTACGCAGTAAGTTCCGCCGCCACCTCCGCGGAGGCATTCACGAAGATTGATCGGCAGATGCCGAACTTCATCGTCCTCGATCTCGGCTTGCCGGACGCGGACGGTCTTGAGTTGTGCCGACGGGTTCGCAGCCGCAGTTCCGTGCCGATCCTGATGTTGACGGCGCGGCAGTCCGAGGTAGACAAGATCGTCGGGCTGGAGATGGGCGGCGACGATTACATGACCAAGCCGTTCTCCATGCGCGAGCTGCTTGCGCGCATCAAGGCGATCCTGCGCCGCTCATCACAAGAGACCAATGCGAGGCAGATGGACACCATCGAGTTCGGCGAGACGGTCATCGACCGCCTGGCGCATCGTGTGACCCACAACGGCGAGGAGATTACACTAACGCCGCTTGAGTTCGAGATGCTGTCGTTCCTGGCGGAGAATCGCGGCATCGTGTTCAGCCGTGAAACGCTGCTGGACCGGGTCTGGAAATACTCGTATCCCGAGGGAAGCCGCACGGTTGACGTGCACATGCGGTGGCTGCGGCAGAAGATCGAGGATGATCCGGCTCGTCCGAAGATTCTCCTCACCGTGAGGGGTGTCGGCTACAAACTGGAGGCGTGAATGCCCCGGTTAATTCAGGGCCGTATCGGGTTGGTCCTGTGGGGCGCCCTGCTTCTCGGTCTCATCACAGTCGCGATTATTTTCTGGATTCAGCTGGGACGCCTCGGGGAAGACGCCGGAGGAGCCGACGTCGAGCCCTATCGGCGCTTTCTGCTGTACGCGTCGATTGCCGCGGGCATCCTCATTGTCCTGCTCCTGGTGGTTACGAGGCAGCGCATGGCCGCCCCCTTACGCCGTCTCGCCCGGGAGCTCCGGGCAGGCCAACCGCCGGTCGTAGAGGATTTTGCCACGGCGATTTCCGAGGTACGTGACGTAGCCCTGTTGATCAGCCGCCTGATGCAGGAGGAGCGCGGCATTAGCAGCGTCGTAGAAACCCAGCAGACCCGGCTCGCCTCCATCCTGGACAACCTGAGCGTTGGGGTAATCGTGCTTACGGACGATGAGCGGGTGCTGATGGTGAACGCGGCGGCGGCGCAGCTGTTCGGCTTCACGCAACAGGTCGATGAGACAACCACGCTCATTGGATTGGCGCGCGACTATGAGGCGGCGGAGATTGCACGCCGCGCCCTGCGAGAGCAGGCCACGGCGGTGGGTGAAATAACGCACGGCGGCGAAACCGTCCAGACAACGCGACTCGTTGCGTCTCCGTATCGAGAGGGCAGACAAAGGCGGGTCCTACTGGCGGCGTACGACGTGTCCGAGGAGCATCGCGCGCAGCGGCTGCGGCACGAGTTTCTCGCGAATGCGTCACACGAGATTCGTACCCCGCTCGCCGGCATCCAGGCAACCCTTGAGACGCTGGACCTGGGGGCAATCGATGATCCTGACGCGGCGAGGCCCTTTGTTTCAAGCGCGCTTGTGGAGGTACAGCGGCTGACGACATTCGTGGAGAGTCTACTTGACCTGTCGCGGATGGAAATGGGGTGGACGCGCCTGACTCTGCAGCCACTTGCCGTTGGGGACGCAATCGACCGATGCGTCGGAATTATGGCATCAATGGCGGCACGGGCCGATATTGAACTGGTTGTTGACATTCAACAGGGACTGCCGGAAATCAGTGCAGACCCTGATCGACTCTACCAAGCGCTTGTCAATCTTGTGCATAACGCCATCAAGTTCACACCCGCGGGCGGGCGAGTGACTCTTGCGGCTGACAGCAGCAACGGTTCCGTGTGGCTCCGTGTCAGAGACACAGGCATTGGGGTTTCCCCAGACGACATTTCGATGCTCATGGATCGCGTTGGTCTGGGCGATGAGAGCGGAATGCGGGGGGGAGGATTGGGGCTCGCTATTGTGAGACAAATCGTCGAGGCCCACCAGGGTGAGGTACACGTCGAGAGCGACGTCGGCAGAGGGTCTGTTTTCTCACTGCGTTTGCCTATTGCAAGGGACGGCGACTCGGAGTAGATTCATCGCTCCACCCGGAATGCCAAGGGGCGTTGTTCCGTTGCTGGCAGAGGGCTCAAATAATTGCCGCGCGGGGGTTCGGATGGTACACTTTGGCACAGAAGGCAACGAGAACCGCGCGTAATGAGAGGTGGGGCGGCAATCCCACTTTTTTTATTAGTGGAACTAGTTGCGGGGGAGTGTCAGGCAACCGAAATGAGGCAGGTATGAAGAGCGATTTCTTGCTCGCGGTTACACAGTTGGCGACAGAACGCCGACTGCCTCGCGATGTCGTTCTCGGAGCCATTGAGGGCGCGGTGAGATCTGCGTACAAGCGCGAAGGAACCGAGACCGATGACATCGAGGTGCAGATACTGCCCACGACCGGGGAGATTATCGTCACCCTAAACAAGGCTGTCGTGGAGACAGTTAACCAATCTGCTGAGGAAATCACACTCGAAGAGGCACGCCTGATTCAGCCCGACGCCAAGATCGGCGACACGATTTCCGTGGAAGAAAGCCCCGAGGACGCAGGCCGCATCGCCGCGCAGACTGCAAAGCAGGTGGTCATGCAGCGCCTCCGTGAGGCCGAACGCGACCAGGTCTATGACGAGTACGCCGGGCGCATCAATGAGTTGATGACCGGTGTGGTGCAAAAGGTTGAGCAGGGACAGGTCATCATCGGTCTTGGTCGGACGGAAGCAACTCTGTTGCACACCGAGCAGGTGCCAAGCGAGCAATACTATGCCCGCCAGCGTATCCGTGTGCTGATCCAAGAAGTTGAAAAGGGTATTCGCGGGCCGAGGATCCTTGTGTCGCGGGCACATCGCGACCTGATTCGTCGGCTATTTGAGCTGGAAGTGCCTGAGATCTTGAGCGGCACGGTTGTCATCAGGAACGTCGCGCGGGAACCCGGCTATCGTTCCAAGGTAGCCGTTGAGGCACGACAGGAAGGAATTGATCCCGTTGGCTCATGCGTGGGCTTGCGGGGCGTCCGCATCCAAAACATCGTCAACGAACTGCATGGTGAGAAGATCGATGTCATTCCGTGGAATGAAGATCCCTCCGTATTCATCGGTCATGCATTGAGTCCGGCGCAGACATCACGAGTGGAGATCACAGGTGATCGCTCAGCGCTTGTTGTCGTGCCGGAGCAGCAGCTATCACTCGCCATCGGGCGAGAGGGCTTGAACGCGCGGCTCGCGGCCCGCCTGACCGGCTGGAAGATTGATATCCGCAGCACGTCAGAGGTGTTGGCAGAAGAGGCGGAACGCGCGGCTCGCGGGCCGGAGCAAGCTGCCGTGGCAGAAATAGCTGAAGTTGAGGCGCCGGAGGTTGACGCCATTGTGGCCGAGGCCGTCAGCGTGGCGGAAGAGGCTGAGACAGCCACGGAAGCTCCCCAGGTTGAGGAGGCCGCCGCAACAGTTGAGTCAAGCGAGACTGCGGTTGAAGCCACACAGGAGCTTGAAGCTGTCGCTGCTGAAGAGGTTTCGGTAACCGCTGAGGCGCCGGCCACTGAGGCTGCCGCTCCCGAAACACCGCAGACCGAAGAGGAAATCGAAGAAGAGCTCCGTAAACTGCAGGAAGAGGAAGAAGCGCTGCTGCGCGCCCTCGAAGAGGCCGATGCGGAATCTGACGAGGAGGCCGACGACGAAGACGCCGAGGAAGGCGAGGAGGAGTCGGCGACATTCGACTTCGATGCCTTCCTGCAGGAATACCAGTCAGAGCGCCAGGGTGAGGCGAGCGGCGGCATTCGATTCGCTGAAGATATTTTCCCGGAACGCGGCGGGCGTTTCCGTGGCGGCCGAGACGATCGGCGCGGCGGGAGGAGAGGCGGCAACCGCTAGACGTGACGGCAGCAACGAGAGAGCGACGACAGCAGGTTACAGAGACGCGGCGCAAACCACAGCGGACGTGTATCGCCTGCCGTCAGACTCGGGCCAAGCATGAGCTGGTACGGGTTGTTCGTAGTACCTCCGAGGTCATCTCAGTAGACAGTTCCGGCAAGCTCTCCGGTCGCGGCGCGTATCTCTGTGCAAATGACACATGCTGGGAACGCGGCCTGCGTGGTTCATATCTTGAAAATCGTCTACTGCTCGGAGCGCCCCTGTCATCTGAGGATCGCGACCGCATTCGTCATGAGGCTCGAACCGTTATTCAGAGTCGCCGGGACGGCGAGGTGACCTCGCCATGACCACACAGCGACGCACGGCGGATTCCGAAGAGCGGGTATTGGAGTTGTCCCGCGGAATCACCGTGGGCGAACTCGCAGAGCAGGTTGGCGCGAATCCCGTTGAGGTCATCAAAAACCTGATGCGCATGGGCGTGATGGCGGGCCTGAACGACGCCATCGACGCTGATGTCGCAACACCGATCGCGAAATTCTATGGCTTTGACGTGAAAGAAGCCGAGGCTGCGGATGCTGCTCTCGGTGAACGGATGGCGGACGCCGAGAAAACGGAGAACGCGCAACCGCGCCCGCCCGTCGTGACGGTCCTCGGTCACGTCGACCACGGGAAGACAAGCATCCTCGACGCTGTGCGGAAAACCAACGTGGCGGACGGGGAGGCAGGCGGGATCACGCAGCATATCGGCGCATATCAGGTCGATGTTCGCGGAACCCCAATCACCTTCCTGGATACACCGGGGCACGAGGCATTCACGACGCTGCGGGCGCGTGGGGCGAATGTCACGGATATCGCCGTGCTTGTGGTGGCGGCGGACGACGGCGTAATGCCGCAAACAATTGAAGCGATCAACCATGTTAAGGCGGCCGATGTGCCAATCATTGTGGCAATCAACAAGATGGACGTGCCGGCCGCCGATCCGGAGCGAGTGAAGCGTCAGCTTTCCGAACAGGAAGTACTTGTGGAGGATTGGGGCGGCGACGTGCTGAGCGTGCCCATATCGGCACGAACGGGCGACGGCCTTGATGACCTGTTGGAATCTCTGCATCTGGTAGCGGAAATCTCGGAGTTGACGGCCGATCCTGACGTTTCGGCCCGTGCAACCGTCATCGAGGCGCGGCTTGACCAGAATCGCGGTCCGGTCGCCACTGTCCTGGTGCAGTCCGGAACACTGATGCCGGGGATGACAGTGCTTGTAGGGGCGACCTGGGGCCGTATCCGGGCGATGACGGACTTTCGTGGCAATCGAATGACAGAGGCGGGGCCATCAATGCCGGTGGAGATCCTCGGCCTGACTGATGTGCCGCGAGCCGGCGATGTCCTGGAGGTTTCCGAGTCAGACCAGGACGCACGGGCGACCGCTGCGGAAAGAGCGGACGCAGCGGAGACCGTTGACCGTCGGCAGCCGTCAAACCTGGAACAGTACGCGTCGCAGATCGGCAGCGGCGATGCTAGAGACCTGAATCTGATTATCAAGGCGGATACACAGGGCAGCCTTGAGGCGCTGCGGAGTTCCATTTCACGGCTCGGAAATGAGGCTACTCGGGCCAAGATCCTGCACACGGACGTTGGCTCCATCACAGAGGGGGACGTCCTGCTGGCAACCGCATCAGGCGCGACAATCCTTGGATTCAACTCGCGTATCGAAACGGCGGCTCGGCGACTCGCCGACACACGCGGGGTGGAGATCCGGAATTACGCCATCATCTACCAGTTGCTGGATGATCTTGATAATGCGCTGCGCGGACTGGCAGCGCCGTTGCTGCAAGAGGTTGAAGAGGCCCGGGCAGAGGTTCGCCAGGTATTCGATGTCCGCGGAGGCCGCGTGGCAGGATGTCTCGTGGCGGAAGGCCGCGTGCGGCGCACGTCCCTGGCGCGCGTACTGCGAGACGGAGCGGTCATTATGGACGCTCCCATCTCCAGCCTGCGCCGATATCGTGATGAGGCACGCGAAGTGAACGCGGGCCAGGAGTGCGGCATCGGCATCGAGGGTTTTTCGGACTTCGAAGAGGGCGACGTTATCATGACGTACGTGCAGCAGGAGCGACCGTCCTATTAACCCTCGCTTCGGCGCGCAGTGACAGTCGGCGCAACAGGAGGGCTCTCCATGTCAAGGCGCACAGAACGCGTCAATGAGCTCCTTCGCGACCACATCAGTACGCTATTAGCTCGTGACATTAATGACCCGCGCATAGATGGAATTGTGACGATTACGGCTGTGGAAACGTCACGGGATTTAGCTCACGCGCGAGTCTGGGTGAGTGTGGCAGGCGCGCAGGAAAACACGCAGCGAACCCTCCAGGGATTGCGTTCCGCGTCAGGCTTCCTTCAGCGCGGTCTGATGAGCCTGGGGATGCGCCGAACTCCCGAGCTTACCTTTGTTATCGACGACACGATGGCAAGGGCGGACCGGATCAATCAACTGCTGGACAGAGTCAGTCCGGGTGACCAGGAATCCGGCGTACCGAATGGGGACAGTCGTGGCGAACACTAGCCTGCACGGTTTTCTCTCAATCTGGAAACCCAATGGAATGACGTCTTTTGACGTTGTTAAGCGCCTGCGGCGGGCTAGCGGGGTGAAACGCGTGGGCCATGGAGGGACGTTAGATCCCGCGGCGGAGGGTGTGCTGCCGATCCTTTTCGGACAAGCAACGCGGCTCAGCAGCCGAATCGAGGAACTGGCCAAGGGCTATGCGGCAGAGATCCTGCTCGGCACGGTGACAGACACGTTGGATATGGACGGCACGGTCCTGGAGACCAAGACAACGGACGACGTGACAGACGACGCTGTTCGCGAGATT
The DNA here is from genome assembly GCA_026713485.1 of Chloroflexota bacterium. Taxonomy (GTDB): domain Bacteria; phylum Chloroflexota; class Dehalococcoidia; order UBA6926; family UBA6926; genus VXMO01. Next base: position 28,201 of record JAPOOK010000061.1, read on the forward strand.
ATCCCCGAGTTTATCGGTGAGATTCAGCAAGTGCCGCCAATGTACAGCGCTCTGAAGCACCAGGGGCAACGTCTCTATGAGATTGCGCGACGAGGCGAGGAGGTTGAACGGGAGCCGAGGACTGTGATGGTTTACGGAGTCGAGGTGGAGTCATTAGACTTGCCTCGCATTCGCCTCTCGGTGGCGTGCGGGCGCGGGATGTACGTGCGGTCGCTCGCGGCGGATATTGGTGAAAGATTGGGTTGCGGCGGCGTGCTGGACGGTCTGCAGCGCGTTCGTGTGGGGCCGTTCAATGAGCATAACTCCCTGGGGTTGGAGGAGGCAGAAGAGGCGCTTGCGGGAGGGGACGCAGCAGCAGCACTCGCACCACTGGAGTCCGTTTTCCCAGGCTGGCCTGCCGTGCAGGTACGCTCAGGATTTACCGGACGGGTACGCTCCGGCATGGATCTTGCCGCCGCGTCCGGTGATTGGGTTAGCGTGAGCGGGGAATCTGATGATGTCTTCTGTCCCGGACCGGAAGCGGGCACTGCCGTCGCATTGGCGCCGGATGGTTCTCTCCTCGCGCTCCTGAAGCGCACCAGCTCCGGCAGGTGGCACCCGCACACTGTCTTCGGAGGGTGATGCAGCAGAGGAGTTTCTCGACTTCGTGCGGATCGCCCTTGTTGCATGAGATTGGGCCGTAAACGAGCGCTTGCGTCTTGACATGGGCGCACGGTCAACCCTAGAGTCAATCTAGTACGTATTTCGCAAGGGAGAGTGTTGGAGATTATTATGGAAGAGCTCACCGCATACTCGTTAAAGCTCCGGAAGAGCGTCGTGATTCGTAATCCCAAGTTGGTGACGCTGAAGAACGGGCGACCCGCCGTTCGCGGGGTGGCAGACGAGGATCCCAGCGCTTCGGTGTTCCGCATTCTGAGCGACGCTGAGGCAAACAAGCTGCGGGCGTCGGGAATGGAAGAGGAGAAGAATTAGGGAACCTCCGCCGCCGACATCAGCGGGGAGCTTGCTCTAGTCGGTTCGTAAGGATTTCCAAGAGCGCGCGAGGATTGTCGTCCGTTGCGATTGCGGCGCCTTCGCGGCTCAAGCCGGCGCCTAAGGCTGTGGTGAGGGCGAGTTCCTGGGTTAGCAGATCATCAGGAACATGCGCGTCTGAATTAACCAGCAACTTTGCACCCGTACGCTGCGCCGCTAGCGCCACGTGGCCGTTGGCCAGCGAGTGGCCTCGGCGTGTCGATAGCTCAAGGTAGACATCATTCTCAGCGGCCAGCGCGGCATCTTCGTCCGTGATCAGCCCCGGGTGTCCGAGAACATCCACGTCAGAGCAAGAAGCAGAGGCATGATTCGTCCCGCGCAACACGGGCTCCACAGGGGTCTCGCCGTGGACAAGGACAAGCACAGCGCCGGCGTCACGGGCACGAGCAGCCGCTTCGGCGATGCGATTGGGTGGGAGGTGAGTCAGTTCAACACCGGGGATTGCCACGATACCCCACTCATCACGAGCAATACGACAGTCTTCAGATAACCGCTCAAGCAGGGGGCCGAAGCCGCCCATTCCTACATGGTCAGTGATTGCGATAGCTTCATAGCCGTTGTAGTGGGCGCGACGAATGAGTTCGATGGGCGACAGGACGCCATCGCTGAGGAATGATTGTGTTTGAAAATCGTAGACCATGGCTGACGAAAGCGTAGCATCCGCCTATGAAACGCTACAACCGACAAGAAAGCAGCACATCGAATAGGAGTTCAAGCGGCGATTTGACGCGGGGCGGCTAATATGATTATGTAGCATTCTTACGCTCGCGGTGGGGGCGAGCGCAATATCCCTGTCCCTGATTCGTATTGATTTCACGCATTGGACTGGAGGTTTTTTTATGGGAGACAAGATAAATGTAGCCATTGTGGGGGTCGGCAACTGCGCGTCCTCACTGGTTCAGGGCATCGAATACTATCAGAATGCCTCGGACAACGATGCGATCCCGGGTCTGATGCATCCGCGACTCGGCCCGTATCACATTTCGGACATCAATTTTGTTGCGGCGTTCGATGTTGGCTCAACGAAGGTGGGCAAGGATCTCTCCGAAGCGATCTTTGAGGAGCCGAACAATACATATAAGTTCACGGACGTCCCGAGAACAGGAGTCACCGTCGAGCGCGGCATGACGCACGACGGACTTGGCGAGTTTCTCTCGCAGAAGATCGAGAAGGCCGAAGGGAAGACGGCGGACATCGCCAACATTCTCAAGGAGCGTGAGGTAGATGTCCTCATCAGCTACCTGCCGGTTGGCAGTGAGATGGCCACGAAGTGGTATGTGGAGCAGGCGCTTGCGGCCGGCACTGCCTTCATCAACTGTGTGCCGGTCTTCATCGCACGGGAACCCTACTGGCAGAAGAGATTCCGCGACGCCGGAGTGCCGGTGATCGGCGATGACATCAAGTCACAGGTAGGATCCACCATCGTCCATCGCGTTCTGTCGCGGCTGTTCGGAGACCGCGCCGTGAAGCTGGAGAACACATACCAGCTGAATTTCGGCGGGAACACGGACTTCTACAACATGCTTGAGTATGAGCGTCTGGTGTCAAAGAAGGAGTCCAAGACCAACTCCGTCCTATCTCAGCTTGATTTCGACCTTGATCCGGACAACATCCACGTCGGTCCGAGCGATTACGTGCCGTGGCTTCTGGATCGCAAGTGGGCGTACATCCGGATGGAGGGACGCACATTTGGCGACGTGCCCCTGAACCTTGAGCTCAAGCTCGAGGTCTGGGACAGCCCGAACTCCGCCGGTGTGGTCATCGACGCCATTCGCTGCGCGAAGATTGCGTTGGACAGGGGAATCAGCGGCGCGCTCGTGCCGCCATCGTCCTACTTCATGAAGTCGCCTGCCGTGCAGATGCGGGATGAGGAAGCACGGCGACGGCTTGAACAGTTCATCGCCAACGAGGGCGGCCCTGACGACACGCTCCCCCACATCGCGGTTTCGCGTGATCGGGAGGCGGTTCTCTAGACAGCAGCAAATGAGAGGTTCATTGGCGAAACGGCTGTCGTGATAGCATTAGGCGACGGTCACATCAATGAATGCCATTGCTGAACACGAGGCTTTGGATGTGGCCGCGACCGATCGGTCGCGGCCACTCCGTATCGCACTCGTCTCCCCCTACGACTTTGCATACCCGGGCGGTGTGACGAATCACATTACCGGTTTAAGCGACGAACTGCGTCGACGCGGACACCATGTCACCATCGTTGCGCCGTCCTCCAGGCCGCTTGACGACGTTGAGGCGGACAACCTCGCTATCATCGGGCGTCCCATTCCCGTCCCGACGGCCGGATCCATCGCGAGAGTCACGTTGTCCCTGACGCTGGGCAAGCGCGTTCAGCCATTGCTGGATCGCGGCAATTTCGACGTGATCCACCTGCACGAGCCGATGACCCCTACCCTCCCCTTGACGTTTTTGCGCCTTGCGGACGGGCCTGCTCTGGTGGGCACCTTCCACGCCTATGCGGAGCGACGGCGTGCACTGGGCCTTTCACGGCCCCTATTGCAGCGGTGGGTGCAGAGGCTGGATGAACGCATCGCCGTGACGGAACCGGCGAGAGAATTCGCCAATCGCTATTTCCCCGGCTCCTACTCGATTATTCCAAATGGGGTGGACACGGAGGCATTCTCGCAGGCCGATCCATTTCCAATGTTCCAGGATGGAAGGCTCAATATCCTGTTCCAGGGGCGGATGGAGAAGCGTAAAGGGTTTCCACATATGCTTCGCGCATATGCTCAGATACGCTGGCAGTTTCCAAACTGCCGTCTGCTTGTCGTTGGACCCGGGAGCATGGATAGGGAGAGCGCGCGAGTCATCGGCGAACGCGGGCTTGAAGACGTGCACTTCATCGGCTACGCCTCCAATAAGGACCTGCCGCGTTACTATCGGACAGCAGACATCTTTTGCAGCCCCGCGCTGGGCAACGAAAGCATGGGAATCGTCCTGATCCAGGCAATGGCCGCAGGCAGAGCCGTTGTTGCGTCTGACATTGCCGGACACAGATCAGTAGTTGACCATGAGCACAACGGATTGCTGGCCGATCCGCGCAATGAGAAGGGCTTTGCCTCCACGCTCATTCGCTTGCTACAAGACGCAGAGCTGCGTAGCACTATCGCCAACACGGGTTCACAAACCGTCGCTCGCTACCATTGGGGCGTGGTGGCAGAAGAGATCCTGAATGTCTATCACAGCGCGCTGGAGCGTCGTTCCGAAAGAATCTCAAGTGGACTCCAGGCGAATCCGCTTGCAACTCGCGCCGGTTCCTAGTCGCTGATTCTTCCCCTCCCTGCCCCGGGACGACGGCGCGCGCTTGACTAAGTGGGCAAATCGGCGGATTGTGGACGCGTGCAACGGTAATTAAGTGAGGAAAAACGCTATGGCGAACCCACTGCAAGAGCTCAGCAAACTCGGACAGTCTTTCTGGCTTGACTACATCGACAGAGATCTCCTCGATACAGGCGGACTGAAGCGTCTTGTCGACGAGGATGGGCTGCGCGGTGTAACGAGCAATCCAAGCATCTTTGAAAAGGCCGTCACGGGCAGTACGTCTTACGACGCCGCCCTGTCTTCGTACATGGCTGCGAATCCCGGCAGCCCCGCCAAGGACTTGTTTGAACATGTCGGCATCCGTGACATTCGTGATGCGGCAGACGTGCTGCGGCCCGTCTATGACGCATCTGACGGCGCGGACGGCTTCGTTTCCCTCGAAGTGTCGCCACATCTGGCATACGACACGGAGGGAACAATCAGCGACGGGCTGCGGCTGTGGGGCGAGGTGAATCGCCCGAACCTGATGATCAAGGTGCCGGCAGCGCCACAGGGCTTCCCGGCGGTGGAGGAGCTGATCGCGCAGGGCGTGAACGTCAACGTGACGCTGATGTTCTCGCTGGAGCAGTATGAGGCGGCGGCGCGGGCCTACACGCGTGGGCTGGCGCGGCTGGCGGACCCGACACACGCGGCGTCAGTGTCGTCGTTCTTTGTGAGCCGTGTTGACTCGAAGGTCGACGCGCTGCTGAACGCGATCGGGACTGACGAGGCGTTGGCGCTGCGGGGCAAGGCGGCGGTGGCGAATGCGCGACAGGCGTTTCAGCTCTCGCTGCGGCTTGCAGAAGAGCCGGAGTTCCAGGCGCAGACGGCGCGCGGGGCACGGACGCAGCGGTTGCTCTGGGCGAGCACCAGCACGAAGAATCCCGACTACTCCGAGACGTTGTACGTTGACGAGCTTGTCGGACCGAACACGGTCAACACCATGCCTCCCGCGACTGTAGACTCGTTCCGCAATGCGAGCAGCGTCCAGTCAGTGATTGGAGACGATCCTGCGGGTTCCGCGAAAGTTCTCTCAGACATCGCGGCTCTGGGCGTCGATTTCCAGAAGGTGCACGCAGAATTGCTGGATGAGGGCGTGGACGCATTCATCAAGGCATACGACGGCCTACTGAAGGCGGCGGAGAGCAAGGCGAAGGCGGCCTCGGGTATGGCGGCGGCACGGAGCTAAACTGCTTGCCGGTTGACGCCCACGCCGACTGAACGGCATTCTCGCCCGCGTGGAGTCTCATTCGTGCCCCTGTAGCTCAGAGGATAGAGCATCGGTTTCCTAAACCGAGTGTCGGCGGTTCGAGTCCGCCCAGGGGTATTTTTTGCCTCTGGTTGTCTTCTTGCCTGGCTCATACCAATTGGCAATCCACAGGGCTAGACTGTGGCTATGATGATGTCTCATCCACGACTCCCGATTTTGCTTATTCTTGTGGTAGCCATCCTTTCTACATGCAGTGATGGGGAATCAGCGTCAGTTCCAGATAGCTCGGTACCGACTCCACCACTTCCTCTACTAGTCAGTTCCTTACCGACCGGGACTACAGTTACAGTCTCCTCACGAACGGGCACGCCGATATCTGCGACTTCAACCGCCCGATCTCCTAATCTCCCGCCTCCGTCGCCTAGCCCAACGAGTATGGCAACACCCGGCTCGACAAAGCCATTTCTGCCAGCAGTCCCTCCATTCTCTTTCCCACAGCTAAGCGGCGACCCCGCAGAACACTCCAATGAAGACATCATGCGTAGCGCGGAAGCAATCTTGAATTCCTACTTGGCCGCTCAGTTGGCTCTGCCGGAGGCGAATCTTTTCGCGATGAGTTTAACCAGAATTGCTGCGTGCCGCGGAGATATCGACGATTTGGCCCCGATTGCTGACGGACAGAGGAGCATACTCCCTAGCTACCTTGGAGCTTCTGTAAAGCACTACGTCAATGGTGTGCACAGGATTGACGATGTTCGAGCATGGATCTCTGTCACCGGATACGTTGACGAGCGTAAGAGTAACCATCTGCAGACTTTCTCCTTACTCCATCAGTTTGAGGGCGGTCAGTGGCGATCGGCCTCCTGTCTGCAGGGGCCTGACGGTACGTTTGCGGTGCCGGACAACATTCAAGAATCACTGCGCAGCTATTACATCGGTGAACAGGTGGCAATACAGTCGTCAAGAATGTTCCCTAGTCGGATTCCTTTTTCAGTAACGGTCCTCAATGCACCTGAATTTGTGACGGATACTCTTCTTTCGCTGCCTGTTCGGTATACGGCCGTGACAACGAGATGGACACTGAATCATCCTTATGCGATTTTGGGCCTTGCTGAAGATCCGCAAGAAGTTCGGTATTGGAGTACAACGGATTGCCCAGGTGCCCGCAACAGTAAACCAGTCGCGCTGGTCAAGGGCGGTTGGATCGACACCAGGCTGTGCTTTGAACCCGCTAACTCCGAGGATATTGCAACTATTAGTGAGGTCCCATGGGAGCGGCCGGCAGCGTGGCTGGAGTTTCCTCTACCCTGGAATTCATACGTTCTGGCCCGGCCAGCCGTTATCGATCTCACAAAGTCGGTAGAGCCAACAGAGCCGGTTCGCTTTGTACGGGGGCTTCCGACAACCCCCGTAGTGGGCCAAGATCCCACCCTCCATCGTATCCGTTGGGCGCCGAATGAAGACACAGAGGTCAGCAGCGCAGTTACCTTATCCGAGACTTCTCCAAGCGCAGCAAAAGACTATCGAATCACGGTCCTTGGCCCTCTGGAGATAGTCGACGATTCGGCTGTTCGTGTTCTCATCAGGATTGAGTCGTTCAGTTGGGTAGCACTTTGGATCAATTCCCGTTCACTTGGATTGAGCGGCGAAGCTGACGAAAGTGGACATCTAACGAACCTGGGGTGGTGGACCTTTTCCGAATCAGAACGATTCATACTTCTATATCCGGATCAGTTAAGGGCCACCGAACTAAAAAGGGGCGAGACGATCGAGTCATACGTGTACTTCTTGACTCGGGATGAGTCACCGGTCACTGAAGATTCGCTACCAACTACTCTGTGGGTCTGGGATGAAATCCCGGTCAAATTGCAGAACCACGATACCCGGTGAATCCAAGATCGGGGAGCTCCTTCAGCTTGCGGTTGACCGCCACCCAAGATCAGGGTTGGGTTTGAAGAGTCACAGTGCCAAGCTCATGAGACAACTCTCGTCTACATTCGGCACAACACAAATCTCTGACCTTTACCTTTCCTCCGCCGCTTCCTCACCGCTTGCGTTAAACCTACGCCAATCTCAGACGTTCGCACTACAGTCCTCGGAGGGGTGCGCCTGCTTGCTCTGGTGTAACTTTAGAGTGACTACGGCTTGACTTTCGTTGACTGAAACGGCCGCAACTGGGTGTGCGGCCGGCAAGTCCCCGGGACCACGATGAACGAGTACACCCGACTCTTAGCCCCAATGTTGCAGCGGACCGCCACTTCGCTGCGGGATCTTGCACCCATCATCATAGTCATCGCGTTCTTCCAGATCGTCGTGTTGCAGCAGCCTTTCCCCAATCTCGAAAATGTCGTGATCGGCTTGGCCTTCGTGGTGATAGGACTGGCGCTCTTTATCGTGGGGCTTGAGAGCGCCCTCTTCCCAATTGGGGAGCTTTTGGCCGAGGGGTTTGCCAAGAAAGGCAGTCTGACCGCACTACTGGCCTTCGCCTTTTGTCTGGGATTCGGCGCGACGGTCGCCGAGCCGGCGTTGATTGCCATCGCCGCCGAAGCGGCCGATGTCGCTTCGGAAGCCGGAGCCATTGCTAACAGCGACCAGGCCCGCTCTTCATATGCCCTCGAGGTCCGCCTGGTCGTGGCGGTGTCGGTCGGGGCAGCCATCGTGTTGGGTGTATTCCGCATTCTCAAGGGCTGGCCAATCCACCGCCTGATAATCGGGGGGTATCTGCTCGTGGTGGCCCTGACCTTCTTTGCGCCTGACGACATCATCGGCGTTGCCTACGATTCCGGGGGCGTGACTACCAGCACCGTCACCGTGCCGCTGGTTGCTGCATTGGGTGTCGGTCTCGCCACGTCAATCCGTGGGCGCAACCCGATGATTGACGGCTTCGGCCTTATCGCCCTGGCCAGCTTGACGCCCATCATCTGTGTCCTCGCCTACGGCATGGTGACCTGACTATGGAATCGCTGAGCAGCCTCTGGCCAACGATCCTGTCCACCATAGTGGACGTGGCGCCAATTGTAGGGGTCCTGGTCCTGTTCCAGGTGGCGGTGCTCCGCCGCAAGCTTCCTAACCCGGGCCGCATGATTGCCGGGTTCGTTTTCGTGCTATTGGGACTCGCCTTCTTCCTTGTCGGCCTTGAACAAGCCCTCTTCCCCATCGGTGAGACCATGGCACGCCAACTCACGGGGGCGGAGACCGTTGGGCCACAGAGCGCTGCCGACGGCGTGGACTGGCGGGACTATTGGCTGGTATACACCTTCGCCGCAGCCATCGGGTTTGCGACGACGATAGCCGAACCATCGCTCATCGCTGTGGCCATCAAGGCGGAGGACGTGTCGGGCGGCACCGTCCGCGCCTGGGGCTTGAGGCTCGCCGTGGCAGTTGGCGTGGCGCTCGGCGTGGCGCTCGGCTGTTTCCGCATCGTGACCGGCACTCCACTCCCCTGGTACATCATGGCTGCCTACGTCATCGTGATTGTGCAGACCTTCCGGTCCAGCAAGACTATCGTGCCGCTCGCCTATGACAGTGGAGGGGTGACGACCTCGACGGTTACGGTGCCCGTCGTGGCGGCTCTAGGTCTGGGATTAGCCGCCAGCATTCCGGGCCGTAGCCCGTTGATCGACGGGTTTGGGCTGATTGCATTTGCCAGCGTGTTTCCTATAATGACCGTGCTGGGCTACGCCATCATCGCGTCCTGGTTAAATCAGAGGCGAAAGACCATTGAGTCGAAGGATGGTTGAGCCATGAGACTAAAGCTGATTGTCGCACTGGTCAGCGACGAGAAAACGGGAGTCGTGATTGATGCCGCGCGCGCCGGCGGCGCCACCGGCGCCACCACGGTCACGAGCGTGCGGGGCGAGGGCTTGAAGCCGGAGAAGACTTTCCTGGGCCTCGGCCTGGCCGCCAAGCGCGACGTCGTCCTGTTCCTGGTGGTCGAGACTCGAGCGCGGGACATTCTGGAGCGTATCCGTGATGCCGGGAAATTCGATACGGAGCACGGCGCCGGAATCGCATTTCAGATCGACATTGAGGATGCCGTAGGCCTTGTTACGCAACTGCCCACCATTCGAGAGGAACTGGAATACGAAATATGAGCGCGAAGAGTCATACAACGGTCGGCGACCTCATGGGTTCCGCAATCTACAGCATTGACGGCCTCGCGACGGTGGCTGAAGCGATAGAGCTCATGAAACAGCACAACGTCAGTTCGTTGATCGTCAACCGGCGAGACCACACTGACGAAGTAGGACTGGTTGTGGTCTCCGATATTGCGCGGCAAGTGATTGCCCAGAACCACTCTCCCGAACGAGTGAATGTTTACGAAATCATGTCCAAGCCGGTACTGACTTTGCCGTCAGATATGCTCACCAGTTACGCCGTGCGCCTGCTGGAGCGGTTTGATATTTCCCGCGCTGTTGTCGTCGACGAAGATCGTGAACCGCTGGGGATAATAACGCTGCGCGACTTGGTGATGGGACACCAGACAGGGTCGTAGACGGCAGGTGCCCCTTTATTACTGGGCCTTAGCTCACCAGGTTCAACTATTCTCTGACTATTGTTAACGGGCTCGTCAGTTTGCGGGTAATTTAACCCACGTGTTTGCGCATAGGTTCGTTGCATCACGGGAGATGTTGCACCAACGCGACTTCCACCGTTCAGGGTTGTCTCCGTACTACAGAAAGCGTCTATAGTTGTAGTCGGACGCATGATGACCCCCCCCAACAGAGTTTGAATCATGGCGGCACGTAAGAGATTCTCCCTGGGTCGAGTACCCTTGGGCCGGATCGTGATCTTGGCGGCTCTGGCCACCTCAGCGTTGGTGTTCTTCACGGCGGGAACAACTCACGGGCAGACCCCAGTGCCGACGATAAGCAACGTCGATCCGGCGCCCCCCTATTGTGTTCTTCAGCGTTCCACAGAGGACACCGACCTGCTGTTGACCATCACCGGGGAAGACCTCACTGCGTATGAAGACGATGGGAGAGTCCAATTCCTGGACACTGACACCCGACAGGAAACCGAAGTATTCGACCGGAATATCAATTGGCAGGATCCGAGACGGATATCCATTGATATGTCATATGTGGACTTAAGATTCAATTCCGACAGGCAACTGCGGCTCCGGGTTCGTGTGATCTCGGACGAGTCTGAACGGCTGGCCTCGGAGTGGTCTGACGAATTCATCTTCGCTCGCAGCCGGTCCGCCTGCGGAACCGATTCGAGGTTCCCCCCAACGTCGCCGATTCGGGGGCTTGAAGGGGATTTGTGGGCGGATGTAGTGATCGGAAAGCCTGATTTTTCACAGACAGGTCCGCTGAGCGTGGTGCCATTCAAGGTTTTTGGCCCGGGCGGGGTCGTTGTCGACAGGTCTGAAGGCGCCGGCAGGGCCTATATCTGGGACTCCGGAAACAGCAGAATACTCGGCATTGATCTCGCCAATTGCTACGAAACTGAATCTCCATGCTCTGCGGACATTGTCATCGGTCAGCCTTCGGGATTCGATCATTCTGCATGCAATGGAGATAGCGGGCTTCAAGGCTTCCCCTACCGCGCCGTTGCATCAGCTGAGACGCTGTGCGGTATACGAGACGTCGCTCTCAGCCCGGGTGAAACCCACAATTTTGTGACTATGGCCGTAGACGGTCGCGGCAGCCTATACGTGCCCGACTCCGTGAACCATCGGATTCTGAAATACGAGGACCCTTTTGAAACAGACTCCGTTGCTGATCAAGTTTGGGGTCAAGCAGATTTCACAGGCATGGCGTGCAACCGGGGTAGTCTGGGGCGTCCGACTGCCGAGACTCTATGTTTCCATTCTCCTTCTAACCAGAGGCGTACCAACTGGTACGGAAACGGGGTGGAGATCGATAAGCAGGGCAACATGTGGGTGGCGGACGGCGGCAACAACCGCGTTCTCCGTTTCCCGGTAAACCCTGATACTGGAGAAATAGCCAGCGCTGCCGACCTCGTTTTGGGACAGCGCAACCTCCGCAGCGCCGAGGAGAGAGACGGGTTTACCGGGCTGCATGGGCCGTCGGCCGTGAGGGTCGGCGATAACGGCTGGGTATACGTTGCTGACACCATCAACGATAGAATCCAGATCTTCAAGCCTCCGTTCCGATCCGGCATGCAGGCTGATGCAGAGTTTGGATCGGGCTTTAAACGCCCGACCTCGCTAGAGCTTGATCCTCTTGGAAGAGGTGTGTGGGTTGTCGATGGAGCCAACTACATGGTCCAGCTATGGGACAAAGCGGGCGACTCCGTGCTTCAAGTTCTTGGTAGAGACTCCTATATGCCCGACGGCAGTTGCGGCGAGCCGCTATTCGAATTACCCGGTTCTCCCCACCTGTGCCCGGTCGCCGGCAGTGTGGGGATCGATGCGGAGGGTAATGTCCTGGTACCCGTCTACCTCATAACTGCGGATGTCTTCCGATTTCCAGCACTTACTCCAGAGGATGGGGATGCTGAAAAGAAGCCAGTCGGGCCGGCAGACAAGCGCCTCTTCTACCCACCCTTTGACGCGAACTTTCAAGACAGGAGTGGACTCCATTCCCCCAGGGGAATCGCAATTTGGCAAGATCAGTTGGTCGTGGCTGACAGACATCGACTCTTATTCTGGAATGGACTTGACTCACTGAACGACGGGAGGCCTGCCGATGGCCTCATTGGTGACGAATTCCAGGTGGGATCGTGGCACTACTGTTGTGGCAGGCTCAAGGTGGACACTGCAGGCAGATTGTGGGTACTTGGGTTTGAGGGCAGGTATTTCCTCGAAGTTTACCAGCTCCCTTTGACTGAACTCTCTGTACCACTGCACACCACGTGGAGAAGATCAGCTTCATTCCCGGTACTGGGAACTACGGAACGGACCGCTCTGGGGGATCGAGTCTTTGGCATTGCGGTCGAAGGACCTGGCAACTATCTCTGGCTTAGCGATACTGACAATCATCGCGTGCTCCGCATACGTGATCCCCTTACCAACCCGATGGTGGATGTGGTTCTGGGCCAGCAAGATGCGACCACCACATTGTGCAACCAGGGACGATTTCGAGAGGATGACAGGAACGAAATCGGGGATGGCGGACACAGGGACGTTCTGTGTTACCCGGGAGCGCTATCAATTGATAGGCAGGGCAATCTCTATGTCTCCGATCACGCGCTGGAAGTCTCCGGAAACAAACGACTGTTGGTCTTTCCTCCATCTTCGATCAATTCAGTGAACTCCAAGGCCGTCTTCGCTCCGAATGCCGACAGCGTGTTCACCCTCTCTGCCACCGGCTTCACCCATCTGTCCATCGGTCATTCTTATGAAGACAGAGAGGTCATTGGCAAGTCCGGGCACCATCTCTTTAGCGCGGCAACGTGGGAACCCGCTATTGACAGCACGAATAGGATGGTGGTCGGATACAATGCGTACTTCGGACCACGCTTTGTCGGCGTCTACGATGATCCGCTGGATTCAACCGATCTGCCGACATCCTACCTTTACGACTTTGGCTCAATGCCCTACACGGCAACATTCGACGACAAAGATAACCTTTACGTCGGCGACATCAACCGTGGACGTCTGCTCATATACAAGAATCCATTCGGCAACACGCCTTCGGAAGAACCCGCGCCAGCGGACACCGCTGAAGCGCCGATCCCTTCATATCCAGTCTCGATTCAGTCTGTGAACCCTGGCCCGCCCTACTGCGTTATGCGCGATTCCACATGGGACTATGAGACCACTTTGGAATTCGACATAGAGGGGTTGGCTGATTCACGTGACCTCATCTTGGAGATTCGCAAACCGACGTCACACCACAGAGTGTTCCTGGACCTTTGGCCCGAGTATTTTCAGGAGGACAACTCGAGTATTCGACTTGAACACCCACATCGCCATCGCTGGCAAGGGTCTTGGTCACGAATCGGCAAAGTCACCCTCACTGCCAGACTTCTTGCAGGCGGTCCATATGGCACGCCGGTTTCAAATTGGTCGCCTGCGTTCCTACTAGCTGACGATGCTGCCACTTGCGGCATCGCTTTGCCGACACCCACGCCAATCCCTACTCCAACTCCGACTGAGACACCAACGCCATCACCTACACCGACACCTATCCCCACAAATACGGCCACGCCAACGGTGACACCCACACTGGTCCCGAGCCCAACGCCTACGCAAGTCGCGACCGCTACCGTCGTCGCTGAGACCCCGGAGCCACCGACGCCTACCCCTCTAATGACCCCAACGGCGACGTCAGAATCGACCAGTGTCGTTAATGTTGGTCTGTTTCTGTTGCCCCTGGTTATTGTGGGCATTCTCCTGAGTCTGGGCGGGTTCCTGATATGGCGGAGACGACGGTAAGTCGCTGCTAGCGCCGCCCACCGTCCACCGGGCTGAGCTGCACGACTAATTGGATGGTATGCGTTACAGGGCCCCACAGGGGCATTTGACTCTGAGGGCGCGGGCAAGGCATCCTCCAACCGTTCCAATGGCCTCTGGGGTCCGTCTCCCTGTGATACATTCGCTCAGCGGGAGCATCACGTGGAGGGTCTCAATGAATGTCATCTGGATAGTTTCCGACAGTTTCCGCAGAGATCACATTGGCGCATACGGTAATCCGCGCATACGCACTCCATCCCTGGATGCATTGGCGGCCGAGTCCGTCAGGTTCGACGCTCACTACGCCGCCGGTTTCCCAACCATGCCGACGCGGGCAGACCATCAGACAGGTCGATGGACGATGTCCTTCATGGGTTGGGAGCCGCTTCCCGCCGGCGTAACGACTTTGGCAGAAACACTGGCCGGGAATGGCCTCCACACCGCCGCGTCTGTGGACACCCCCTACTACCTCCGGGACGGGATGAACTACGACCGCGGTTTTCAGTCATTCTTCATGAACACCGGACAAGACACCCTTTGGTCGCTGATTCCGGAAACCGGCTATCACAATGAGGCCCTGGATATCAGGGACAGATGGCGCTCTGAATCGGACAGGAACGCGCCGAAGACATTCATGAGCGCCATGCAGTGGCTGGAGAAACATTACAAGGAAGATTTCTTTCTATATGTGGACACATGGGATCCCCACGAACCCTGGGATGCCCCGTCCTACTACACGGAACTCTACATGCCTGACCACGACGGCGAGCTGGTGCTCCCTGTCTACGGCAACTGGCATGATGTGCCCGGCTACACGGAGGCGCAGCTGCACAAAGGGCACGCCGCCTACTGCGGCGAGATCACGATGGTCGATACCTGGGTGGGCTACCTGCTGAAGGCTGTCGAGAACATGGGACTTGCCGAAAAGACGGTCGTCATTTTCACCTCTGACCATGGCTTCTATTTCGGAGAGCATGGCGGACTCTTCGGCAAGATGAGCTCTGACATGTACCCGGACGGAACGCTTCGGCCATACGACGAACCGGGTTCGCGGTGGAGTTACTCTCCGCTATTTGAGGAGATTGTCCATCTGCCTCTTCTCATCCGTGCGCCCGGGGTTTCTCCCGGCACCTACAGCCGTCTGAGTTCCGCCATCGATGTCATGCCCACGGTGCTTGACCTGCTGGGCATGGACATCCCCGACTTCGTTCAAGGCCGCTCGCTTGCGCCTGTCTTGAGCGACGCCACGCGATCAGGACGCGACTATGTGATCAGCAGCATCCCGTTCGCCAATCCGGGGGACGCGGTTCAATCTGTGGACAACTTCTTGCGCGACCTCAAAGACCCTCCGGTCACGACCATCACCGCGGGACATTGGAGCCTGCTATACAGCACTGACCCGGGTGTGTCTCAGCTCTACAACCTTGAATCAGACCCACAACAGCAGCACAACGTGATAGGGACGTACACCGACGAGGCAAAAGAGCTCCACCGGTTTCTGGTCGAGTTCATGCGTGAAACCAACGTGCCCGACCGCCTGCTGAAACCCAGGCTGGAGTTGCGCGTTTAGGAGCCTGCCGGAGGATGACCCGAGACCAGGTCTGCTAGGCCGGCCTGAATCCGGAATGTGGGGGGAGGCTCACGGAAGTATCGCTCTCATACGGGGAGTACCCGGCGGCGCGCAGCTTCTCCAATACTTCCTCAGAGTGAACGGAGTTCCTGGTCTCGACAGTGAGTTGAATCTCTACCTGACCCAAGTGGACTGTCGGGGCGTGCCTGAGGTGACCGATGTCCAGCACGTTGACCTCACTCTCGGAAATGATGCCCAGCAGTCGATTCAGCTGGCCGGGACGGTCTTCCACCATGACCTTGAACACAAGGTAGCGTCCCGCGTGCGCCAATCCGTGCTCCACCACGCGCGCGATCAGGTGGGAATCAACATTGCCGCCGCTTAGCACCACCGCCACTCTCTGTCCGGCGCTCTGGATTTTTCCTCCCAGCACTGCTGCAAGACCTACAGCACCGGCCCCTTCGACGAGCAGCTTGCTCCTCTCCAGGAGGAGCATCATCGCCTGAGTGATCTCTTCCTCTTCCACCACCACCATGTCATCCACGTAACGTTTCACCAACGGGATGGTGAGTTCCCCGGGTGTGCCCACCGCGATGCCATCGGCTACGGTGGCCTCCTGCATTGCAGTGAAGTGCCGGTTGGCCTTGTACGAGTCGACAACAGCCGTGGACGCCGCTGCCTGCACTCCAATCACCCTGACGTTGGGCCTGGTTTCCTTTATCGCCACGGCGATGCCGGATATCAAGCCGCCACCGCCTACCGGTACGACAATCGTGCCCGGTTCATCCACCTGGTCGAGTATTTCCAGCCCAATCGTCCCCTGCCCCGCGATGATGGCCGGGTCATCGAATGCGTGGATGAATGTCAGGTCGTTCTCCCGCATGATCCGCCGTGCATGTTCCTGTGACGAATCGAAGTCTTCACCTGCCAGCACGACGTCTGCGCCGTAGCCGCGCGTGGCCTCCACCTTTGGGAGGGAGGCCCCTATCGGCATGACAACTGTGCAGGGTATGCCCAGATTGCCTGCAGCCAGAGCGACTCCCTGGGCATGGTTGCCTGCGCTGGCAGTGATGACACCCCTGACCTTTTGGTCCGGGCTCAAGGCGGCGATTCTATTTGAAGCGCCTCTGACTTTGAAGGAGCCGGCTCTTTGCAGGTTCTCGGCCTTGAGAATAAGTTCACTCCCCGCCAAAGCGCTCAGCGAGCGGGCGGATAGCGCAGGAGTTTTGCGCACCAGATGAGAGATGGTGCTTTGCGCCTGTCGGATGTCCTGGAGAGTTACGGATGGTTTCATCCCTTAACCCCCTTTACCTGGCCGCTCCCGGAGTTTGGGGCGTGGAGGATCTGTAGGGCACAGGGGCTACCCTGTGGTTGATAGTTCACTACGACGGCAGTATATCAAGCGGAGCAAATGAAGGGCGTCCGGATTTTTGCGGATGCTATGATACGGCAATGAAGTGTCGCCGCTCGCTTTGGGTTCTCTTGAGACACATTGCCACGGAGACTAACTAATGGGTGCGTTCAGTTTCATACGCCGCGGGTTGGCAATCACCATCTTGGCGCTTGGGTTACTACTTCTAGCGGCCACCGGTTGCGGAGTCCCCGACCCAACGCCTGAGCCTGAGTTGACGCTCGACGAGGTTCTTGAGCGCACGAGCGATCACCTCCTCTCTTTTCAGACTGCTCAATTCCAGATGATCGATGAGATGGAATCCGGGCGAAAATTCTTTGAGCAGACGCTCAAGAGCGTCGATGGGAAGGTGCAGGCGCCGGATCGCACGGACTTGTTGGTGAATGTTGAGTCTCCCGTCCTGGGATTCGTGCAGATCGGTATCATCGCGGTGGGAGATTCGGCGATGATGCAGTTCGCATCAGGCGCGCCGTGGAATCCCCTGCCCCTCGATCAGGTGCCTTTCAATTTCTCCGGGCTGGGTATGACGCTGAGTGATCTCCTGCCCAAGATCCAGAACATCGAGCTCACCGGGCGGGAGACGGTCAACGGCATCGAGACCATCAGGATTGACGGGGACCTTGTCTCTGAGGATCTCAAGAATCTCATCACGTCCGCGGATTCCGGGCACCCAATCGATCTAACGGTGTGGGTCGACGCAGAGGATCAAAGCTTGCGTCAGATCAGGATAGTGGGCAATGTGTTCAACGACGACGGACCGGGCACGAGCCGGCTCATCATCCTCTCCGAATACGACGAACCGGTTGACATTCAACTTCCGGGTTAGCCTGCCGGATCGTGAATAGCACCCGGGCCCGCCTCTCCTCCCTGGGCACCTCGCAAACAGCGATCATCACGATCATCTGCCTTGGTGTCTTTTCGACTGCGCTTGATCAGACGGTGGTGGTGGCGGCGCTCCCGACCGTCATGCTGGAACTTGAAATCCCGCTGACCGACCTCGACACAGCCTCATGGATCATCACGGGATATCTGGTCAGTTACACGGTAGCCATGCCATTGGCGGGTCGGCTGTCCGATGTGTACGGCCGCGTGAGGATGTTCCAGATCGCGCTGCTCATCTTTGCGGTAGGGTCTCTGCTCGTGGCGCTGGCACCGAACTTTACATGGATCGTGACGGCGCGCGTCATTCAGGCGGTCGGCGGCGGGGCCACGGTTCCAATCGGGCTGGCGATGGCGGTAGCGGCGGTGAACCCCAAGCAGCGGGGCGTCACGCTTGGACTCGTGGCCGCTTCTGCCGAAGCGGGATCCGTGCTGGGGCCGCTGTACGGTGGAGCGCTCATCGAGTGGGTCGGCTGGCGGTTCATCTTCTGGCTGGATATCCCACAGAGCCTGTTGCTCATCGCGCTGATGGCTATCCTGCGCAACCAGGCAAACCCACAGGCACGCATGGACTATGTGGGAGCAATAACGGTGGGCGCGGCGCTTACCGCTATAGCGATTGCTTTGTCTCAACGCGCGATCTTCTCATTTGATTCAATCCTGCCCTACGCAATCCTTGGGCTGGGAGTCGTCCTGGTCATAGCGGTCATATTCTTTGAGCGGCGCACTGTCCAGCCCTTGTTTGCCTCATTCCTGTACAAATCTCGAGCGTTCGTGTCCGCCAACGTGACGCAGTTCATGGTGGGGGTTTCCCTAGTCATTGCGCTTGTGGCCGTTCCGTTAATGGCGAACACGGTGATGGAGAAGGAGGACTGGGAAAGCGCACTCCATCTGGTGCGGTTAACGGCAGCCATTCCGCCGGGGGCGATTGTGGGCGGGTACATCCTGCGGTGGACGGGCGTAATCCCCGTAACAGTCACCGGTCTGGCGTTCATCGGCATAGGGCTGTTGTTCATGAGTGGGTGGGGAACGGAGGTGGAGGAGTTCCGGTTAACGGCGCCTCTTGTGCTGTCCGGACTCGGATTCGGACTGGTTCTGCCTCCCATCAGCGTCACGGCCCTGAGCGCCGCGCCTAGTCACTATTGGGGCGCGGCAGCCTCGCTGGTGACAGCGGCGCGCATGGTCGGCATGGCGCTGGGGCTTTCGGCCCTGTCCGCATGGGGGATCGAGCGGTTCTACAGCCTGACGGCGGACGTGACAATCGGCGCGTCGTTTGAAGAGACGCAAGCGCCACTCCTCGAGGCGGGCGTTACTGTATTCCAGAACTTATTCATGATTGCAGGATTCGTTTCTCTGTTGGCGATTCTCCCTGCGCTCCTGATGAAGGTTGCAGACGTTGAGGAGACGGAACGACAGGCTGGGGAATCATCAGATGCAGCGCCAACGTGGTAGAATAAAGGTGCTTTTAGTGTAGGGGGCGCGTGTGTCGTCCCACCCCTTCTGAGCGGGTGTTTTGGCCGATTCGCCGTCATCCTGGGATTGCCTATAGGGAGTGATGGCAGATGACAACCGCACGACTCGCGGAACTGGAGGATTCTCCACTATCGCCGTTCCCTGAGGGCTGGTATTTCATCGAAACTCGCCAGGCCATCGAGAAGGCCAAGCTGGTCAGCAGAACGTGGATGGGCGAGGAAATCATCGCCTGGATTGACGGCGAAGGGACGATCTGCGTCGCAGAAGCGCACTGTCCACATTTGGGTGCGAACCTTGCGCCCGAAGTAGGCGGACGAGTCGTAGACGGGCAGCTGGTGTGCCCGTTTCACGGCTTTGCGTATGATGCAACGGGACAATGCATCTCCACCCCATACACCAATCCTCCCCCAACGGCGCGGCTGCGCATGTTCCATATCGAAGAGCGCGTGGGCTTGATCTTCGGATGGTGGGGTATCGACAGGCGTCCACCTCAATGGCCGATGCCTGATGAACAGGAGGACACTCAAGGCTGGAGTTCCCTGGAACGCAAAAGCGTCAGATTCGCCGGACATCCGCAGGAGACGACAGAGAATTCAGTCGACTATTCCCACCTGAATTACGTACATGGTTTTGGGGACGTAAGCCGTACCGCCCCGCTCGTGATTGAGGGCCATCGGCTGGAGAGCCGGTTCGATTTCCAGTCCAGAAAGCCAATCACACGATTTGCACATGTCACGTTTGATATTTCAGCGTCGACATTCGTTTATGGACTTGGAGTCTCGTATGTGGAGGTGCGGGAGCACTCGATCGGGATGGATCTGCGGTTGTGGGTGCTTGCAACACCGATTGATGGCACGAACGTGGAGGTGACGCTGTTCTCGCAAGTGAAGGAAATTACACACCCACGGCGCTTCCTGGTGGGTCTGGGTTTCCTGCCGAAAAAGTTCCGCGCACCCCTTATGAACAAGTTCATTGCGGCCTACCAGATCCAGGACGTCAAGAAGGACGTCATTATCTGGAATCGCAAGAAATACCGCTCACGACCGCGTCTTTTCAGGCTTGACGGGGACATCATGCCCTTTCGCAGGTATTGCGAACAGTTTTACCCTAGTACAAAGACAGCAGCAACCACACCCCCCAACACGGCAAGCGAGGCAACACAATAGGCATCCACTTCGGCCGCAGCTCAACCGGCCACGCTCATTGGAGCAGTGAGCCTTCCGGGGAGGGGGCGTATCCCGCATGTATACGGCGCTAGGCAGTTTTAGTCGGCTTGTGACCGCGCGGCCATGGATAACCATCGCCCTGCTTCTCCTTGTGACGGTGGCGCTGGCCTACGGCGCGGGTTTCCGCGCACCGCCGACAGAAGGCGCCAGCCTCGCATTCCTCCCGCCGGATCACCCGCTCGTCCAGGCGTCGGAAGACGTCGAAGAGCATTTCGGAGACTCGGGTGAAGTTCTTGCCGGCACACTAATCTTCCGTGGCGAGACGCTCACACCCGACAGCCTGGCCCAAATGGACGCTCTTGCCAGCGACATCGCAAGCGATCCACTCGTCCGTGACGTCCTGACTCCTACGGATTCGATAATCGTTCCGTCTTCATTTGTAAAAGCCGTCCTGCAAGTTGATGACCTTGGGGCAGTAACGCAAGCGCAGATTGATGCCGCCCGCGACGTTCCCGGGATCGGGGAGGCTCTCTCCGCGATGACCGGAGTGGATAGGGATGGCACGGAGATTGCCATCGGGAATATTCGGCTCATCAACACGGCGGACGACAGCGCCTCCATAGCCGAATTTCGGATAGACGAACTGGCAAATGAGTCGGAAGGTCCATTTGGTATTAGCTTCCTTTCACCGGCGATCATCCAGGAAGAGTATGAGAAGGCAACGGAAGAAGGGATGGCGCCGCTAATCCTCCTGGCGTTGGTGCTTATCCCGGCACTGATCTTTGTCTTTACCCGCTCAATAGCAGACACGTTCCTGTCACTGACGGGGCTTGTCCTGTCCATCACATGGGTCGTGGGCGCGGAGGGATGGCTTGGGCCTGAATCGCCACTACCGGAAGCACTGCGGATCATTGGCCCGCCCAGCTCGCTTACTACTCTTATCCCCGTCATCATCATCAGCCTCACCGTGGACTATGCCCTGCAGACAATCTCGCATTACAGGGAGCAGCGCCTCGAGGGATTGCCGGTTCGCGAGGCTGTCCGGGCCGGTATGCGGAATGTGACGATTCCCCTCACGCTGGCCGCGGTGACGACGATGGCGGGCATGTTGGCTTCGCTCTTCTCGCCAATTGCGGTGATCGGGGACTTTGGCGTCGTTGCCGCCTTGGGGGTCGGCTTGAGCCTGATCGTCATGCTGACCTTGATTCCGGCTGGACGAACAATCATCGACCGGCGCCGCGAATCACGAGGCAGCTTGCCACCGACGCGCGCAATATCGAACGCGGTACCGGGCGTATCACGGATAGCGGAAATTCTGGGCAGGGAAGTTACCCGGCGGCCCGCTCCGTATATCGTCGGCGTCCTTGCCGTAACGGTCGTGATGGGGTACTTCGCGACAGGACTGAAATCGGAATTCAGCATACGGGACGTCCTGCCTAATGACGGCTCAGTTCTTGAGAACCTTGAGACCCTCGACGCGGCAGTCGGCGGCTCGACAGAGTTGGCCAGTCTACTAGTGACGGCGGAGATAACGGACAGTCGTACGCTCCTGAATCTTCATGATCTGACAAACCCGTTCGACGATGAACGTACACGCCCATCGTCAGCGGCGGAACCTGTACAGAAATCGTTTGAAGACATCGTGCATGATTGGACTAACGACAGCGGTGAACCAGACGACAAGTACGACGCGGAGTTGGCGGCGCTCTTTGAGCGAGCATCCCCCGGCGTAGAACTTGATCCTGTGCTAATGCAGGAGTTCGTTGATGAACTGCTGATCAGGGAACCTGAGCTCTCGCAATTCATCGTCAACAATCCTGACGGGATGGATCTGTTGCTGCTCCAATTCCTGGTGTTCAATGAAGACCAACCGCGATTGGGCAGGCTCCAGGGGGAACTTGAGGAACTCTGGCTCGGCGAAGACGACAATATCATTGTGACGTCCCTGGCCATCGTTTCAGTGGCGGTCGGTGATCAGATAACAAGTCGCCAGACGGAGGCGATCGGTACGACCGCTGCGGTGGCAGTGACCATCCTGGCGATCTTCTTCTGGCTCACACTGCGCCAGCCTGCGCTTGCAGTCATCGCGGTGGGGCCGATCGTGCTGGTTCTTATCTGCGTGCTGGGCACAATGAGGCTGCTGGATATCCCCTACTCGCTCATCACATCCATCATCACTGCGTTATCAATCGGTATTGGCGTGGATTACACGATCCACATCATTCACCGCTATCGCGAGGAGTATTCCCACCTGCGCAACCCGGAACAGGCAGCGATTCGCACCTTGTCGACAACAGGTTCAGCGCTATTGGGTTCCGCGATGACCACCGGCATGGGATTCGGTGTGCTGATAGCCGCGCCACTTACTGCGTCACAGCAGTTTGGCATTACTGCGACGATCACAATTGTCTATTCGCTGATCGTATCGGTTCTGCTGGTGCTGCCGGCAATGGTGGTCTGGGGCGCCTATCAGAACGTGCGGCTTCGATCAACGGCGCAGCGATGGGCGGAGGAACTGGATCTGGAAATCGATGCGGTGCATCGACGCCACGAAGCCGAGGCCTAGAGTTCGCGTCTCTCAGTCACCACAAGCTTGACCTTTTTGTGCGGTCTCAGTGACGGAAGCGCGGTGATCTTGAGGTTGTCCTTGAACTTCGCCGGGGAGACGTCAAAGGTGAAGTGGCGGGCAATCATGAGCAAGTTGACGGTGAGCTGCAACTCCATCTGGCGATTGCCGAGGCAGGTGTGTGTGCCCAGGCCAAAGGGGGCATAGCCGGGACTGTGGTGCTCATTGCGGGGCGCCTGGTAACGGTCGATATCGAATGTGTCGGCGTCCGGGAAGACATCGTCCATGTAATGCGCGGCGGTCTGCGCGATATGCACCCGCGTTCCGATTGGCAGTTCAAATCCCTCAACAACACAGGTGTTCATCACGTTGCGAACAGACATGGGAACGATGGGATAGAGCCGCATGCATTCCATGATGAATCGATGAGTGATGTCGACGGATTCCAGGGTGATGTCGTCTCCCTTGGGGTCACCATTCGCGAACAGCGCATCAGCCTCGCGCCGAACCTCGGCATGGAGTTCCGGCTTAGCCGCCATGGCGTAGAGGCAGAAGCTCATCATATCGCCGAGATAAACGCTGGCAACCAGTGCCACGGTAAAAGCGAAGCGCAGATTGGATTCCGGTATAAACTGCGGGTCGCTCGCATGGAGGCTGAGGTAGTCATCGACGAGGTCACGAGGTTGTCCCGCTCGTTGCGCCGGCGTATGCACACCCTGCACTCGCTCCAACAGCCGATCAACGAGTTTCGCTCGTCGTCTCATGCCCGGCGTCTTCAGCATAAACTTGGGCAAGACATTCATGACGTGAACGCTGAGTACCCTTTCCTTGTACGTGGCGAGATCACCAATGAGGTCCTGCGAATCGACGCCGACGAAGAACGGAGAGACTTGGGCGTTGATCATCATCCGGGACGTATTGCTTGCGGGAAGAGCGTCTCCCACCTTCCAGTTCGACATGAACGCCCGGGCATTGTCATAGACCATGTCCAATTGACCTTCAAGTCGAGTGCGGGAATATGCGGGCTGCAGGGATTTCCGCAGGCGGAAGTGATCCGCGCCATCCAGGGAGGGGAGCACGCCTGCCGCCCCGTATTCTTTCTCAAAGTTATGGAAGTAGTCCCTGGCCCGCAGGTACATGCGCCCCTGCCGATGCGCCCACCTGTTTGTGGCGGATCCGGCCAGGAACACGAGGGGCTTCATGAATGGGGGCTTGATCTGAAACACGGGGCCGTATGTCTCGGCCAGCGCGCCGAACAGCGCCGGAATGTTCCCGCTTCTCAGATGCTTGTTGAATAACAGCTTTCTCAGGGAAACGGTCGGGATCTTCTTGGCCAGTCCTGACCGGCGCAGCAGAGGTCCGGCAAGGTTCTGAGAAACGGCCTCCGCTATGGATCGGCCGATGACGTCCATCCTGGAGATCTGTGTTATCCGCTCTTCCTCCTCTTCTTCGATGGGGAAGATGAAGCGAAACACGTCACACGTATTGACCAGGCAGATGAGAATGATATCTCTCGGCTCAGGAATCTCATCGCTGAAAATGACCCTGATGATTCGGTTCCTGACGAATTCAGCTGCCGTGTCCCTCCATTCGCCGCCGCCAAATTCGACGCCGCGCGATGTGCGGGCCATCGTCCAGAAATCGCCGTCATGGTGTTGAAGGATGCCAATCCTGACCAGACGGGCAAGGGTATCGTCGATGATGGTTTCTGCAAGCGGCGCGAGGCGTTCAATCCAGTATCTGGTGCTTCGCTGCTCAGATTCGGAGGCAATTTCGTCAAGAATGGTATCTAGCGCAATGTCATCCGTATCCGTCTTGTCGACGAGGATGAGCGACTCAAGGTCAGTATCAATGCGGCCCAAGAGAGACAGTTCCGCAATGGCCGCGCCAACGACAACACAGTTGAGGTTCCAGCCGGGCACCTGGTGGAAGTAGCCGTCCTCCTCATTGAGGAGGATCAGGATGAGTTCTTCCGGCAGGCTGAGAGTCTGTGTCTCCGCTCCGTCAGCAGCAACCGTCATTGGCTATAGTCTCCGGCCATCATTGCGCCATACGCAGATAGAGTGCCACTTACCAGTATACGTTGGCGCATCTAGCTTCAACAAATGAGCTATACGCTTTGAGCGCCGCGCCTGACCTTTCTGAATCGACGGCCGTACATGATGTTTCCGTAATAGTTGAACACCTGCCTCGCCTCTTCATCGTCGAAGGGATAGTCCGCGCCGAGCTGCCGCGCGGCAGCGAGCCCCGTGACAAAGCACGTTTCCTGGCTATTGACGAGTGTATGCGCGCCGCAGTGCCAGGTTCGTCTCTTGCCCTGGATGAAACGGAAAAGGCTCAAGAGCACGGCGATATGCCGCACGTCATGAATGATGTGCTGGAATGACAATCTCTTGACGATCTTTCCATCGTCAATGGGGCTGACGGCGTTGTAGGTCACAAGGCAGGGTTTATCGGAGCCGGCCGCCCACGGCTGTTGGTTATGCATGATGTACGTGATCTGGTAGTTGTCCGGCCTGTCGCCGTACTGCTCGATGTAGTTGCTCCGCGTCTCCAGGGCCTTCATGTCATCGTCCGGCAGCACCGAGGAATCGGCGTGGACAACGGCGTCGCCGTGGAGCGAGGAATCGTAGCGGACAGACGAGAGGATGAACCGCTCAAGGCGCGTAGGTTCGTCGAGGATTGCCAGCGATTGATTCGCGTTGCAGGCGAGGATGACATCATCGAACTCCTCACGGACGCCGTTCTCGTCCTCGATGACGACCCCGGCAGCCTGCCGATACACCTTTCGGACAGGACGATTCAGATAGATCTTGTCCCGGAACTCGAGGGACAGATTCTCGTAGATACGGCGGGTTCCCTGATCCCAGGTCTGCATGGTCGTCGCCCTCTCGATATCGAAGAACTCAAGGTATCGGGCGAAGAGAGACGCGGGCATGGCAAATACATCCGTCGCCATCAGGAAATTGACGAACATGGGCTTGAGGATCTTGTACTTGAAGTCATCGGAGAATCTGCCCAGCTTGAGCACCCGTCCCATGCTGATGTAGTTGTACGGGTTGAGGGCATTGAGGAGCCGGGAGCGGGAACGGGTCAACCGCCCAAAGCGGTGGAGACGACGGAGCAGTCGTTGGAATTTCACTATATCGGACTGCAGTTCTCGCCGGAGATCGGAATCGAAGTCGTGCGCATAGATACCGTCTCCGTATTTCACGCTGTAACTGAAACGTGTTTCGAGCATATCTATGCCAAACCTCTGCATCAGGAGAAGCACATGCTGGTAAACGGACGGGATGAGGGCCGTGACGGAGATGTCAAACGGGACGGAGCTGCCGTCTTCCTGCGGCATATCGACTGTTACCGCATTGCCGCCAATCTGATCACGGGCTTCAAAGACTCGGAAATCAAACCTGTCCGTGTGATGGCTCAATCCCCACGCTGCGCCCAGGCCGGAGATGCCCGCCCCAACGATGGCGATGCGCCTTATCCCTGCCCTAGTCGCGCCGGATTCCATGGGGGATCCATATCCTCGTGGGGTAACTCGTGTGTCGGGCCGTTAGCGGGAGCGGGTCAGCGGCAGCAGCTCCGCCTTCTGCCGGGCAGAGAACCCATATGGGTTGGCGAGGCAGATGGTCTTTGGCATGTGTGAAGTTCTCCATATTAGGCGGCCGGTCTTGGGGAACCCAGGCTGGGGTCATGGTAGCGCAGGCCACAAGATGACGTTGCCTATGGAATTCTATGGCACTACCTTTAGCCAGTCATAACACTCGATAAAGGATCGTGATGGATATCGATTTTCAGGGGCATCTCAACGCCGTTGAGCGTTCCGTAGAGTACGTAGAGCGGGAGGGAAAGGCAGCTGCGGCAGTCACTCTTTCGCGCAGCTTTGAGGCGTCGGCGGAAGAGCTGTGGGATGCCGTGTCCAACGCGGAGCGAATCCCTCGTTGGTTTCTGCCCGTCAGCGGCGACCTCAAGACCGGTGGGCGATTCCAGCTGGAGGGGAACGCGGGCGGCGAGATTCTTGCCTGCGAGCCTGTATCGCGTTTCGCGGCGACGTGGGAGTTCGGCGGGGACGTCAGTTGGGTAGACGTGAGCGTCGAGAACCTTGAAGGTTCTGCCCGCCTGACACTTACCCACACCGCCCTGCTATCGCCTCACTGGGATGAGTACGGCGCGGGGGCGACGGGCGTCGGTTGGGAGATGGGTCTGATGGGCCTCGCCATTCATCTTGAGCATCCGGACGCGCCGCTGCCTGAGGAAGATGCGTTTACGGATACGCCGGAGGGCAAGGCGTTCATTGCGGACTGCAGCGCAGCGTGGGCTGCGGCATCCGTTAGCGCCGGAACGGACAGAGAGGCCGCATACGCCGCGGGCAGGAGTACGACGGCGTTCTACACGGGCGAGTCCGAGTCCGCGGAATAGCGGAATAAAGGTAAACAATCGGTCAGGGGCGCGAGGGGAGTCAGCCTTGTCTGCCGTTTCGCGGCTACATGACCGTCGCGTGTTGGCCGAGGTAATCCTCTACGAAGTTGAGCGCGGGATCCACGCTCGAATGCGCTTGCCGTAGAACAGTTTGCCTGTCACGCTGGGCGATCGCGTAACGATCGAGAGCGCTCCCGCCGCCGACCACTTCGGGTCGCCGGGCCCGTTGGGGGACATATCCGTCCTCACCCATCCCGGATCCATCGCATTGACTGACACTTTGCCCTTCAATTCATTGGCAGTTGCGAAGGTGAGGGCGTGCAGAGCCGCCTTGGACACGCCATAAGAGCCAGTTAATTCAGGTCCAAGGATGCCGGCGCTTGAGCCAACGTTGAGGATTCGTGGATCGCTAGACCGCAGGAGCAGCGGGAGGATGCGCTTGGTGCAGTAGTAGGGGCCGTGAAGGTTGACCTGCATCGTCGCCAGAAAGCTGTCGTCAGGCCCCTCGGTGAGACCCTGTTCGCTTTCATCAAGGACACCGGCGTTGTTCACGAGGATGTCGACTGCGCCCCATTCGCTCTCAGCCCACGACACAACGCGATCAATTTCAGAGGGCACCGAGACGTCGGCGACAAGAGTAGTGAGCGCAGGAAGCTGCTCCTTTGCCCCTTGCAGCTTTGTGGAACTGCGGGACACCGCCAGCACCTGAGCGCCCTCAGCGAGGAATAGTTCCGAGATTCGATAGCCGATGCCGCGGCTGCCACCCGTTACGATGACCCGGCGTCCTTCCAACTGCATAGTCAACTCCCCATTCGTTATGTTTAGGCCATTGAACAGCGTCCGCGCATTGGGCGTCAAATAAGGGGCCGCCTGGAATTGTTGTCATGCTTAAACTTAAGGTGTAGGCAGTACCGCACCCAACGCAGGTGAACCCCCAATGAGCCAGTCAGACGTCGATCAGCGAATCCAGCAGTTGGTCTCGGAATTCAAGTTGCTGAGTCCATTCTTCGCGGGGTATCCAGTCAACCAGGACTTTGACTATTCATCGTTGTATCCATTGATGGCTTTCGCCGCCAACAATGTGGGCGATCCCTTCAGCTACTCACGCTATCAGGCAAACACACACGAGACTGAGCGTGAGGTCGTGCATATGGTCGCCGAGTTGATGAGACTGTCTCCGGACGACGCCTGGGGCAATGTCACTGCCGGCGGCACAGAGGGAAACATGTACGGCATCTATGTGGGGCGGGAGATGCTCAGAAACCCCATCGCCTACTTCTCACAGGACACCCACTATTCCGTGCTGAAAATCCTGCACGTCCTGGGCATCCGCAACATCATGGTCCGCAGCCAGGAGAACGGCGAGATTGATTACGATGACCTGCGGGAGTCCATGCGGATCCACAGGGACGCGCCGGCGCTCATTGTCGCTAACATCGGAACGACCATGAAAGGCGCGATCGACGATCTTGACAAGATCCGGGCAATCATCGACGACCTGGCTTTGACCCGCACATATATCCACGCCGACGGCGCGTTTCACGGCATGATCCTCCCCTTCGTCGATGACCCCCAACCCTTTGGCTTTGACAGCGGGATCGATAGCATCGCCGTCTCAGGCCACAAGCTCATCGGCTCACCAATCCCATGCGGCGTTGTCGTGACAAGAAAGGAATACACCGCGCAAATCGGCCGAGCCATCGAGTATGTCGGCGCTCTGGACACAACATTGTTGGGCTCGCGCAACGCCATCACGCCCATGATTATCTGGTACGGGCTTAACAGGAACGGTCCGGACGGCATCAGGGAGATGGTGCGGCGGATGTTGGACAACGCGGAGTACGCGGTGCAGAAGTTCAACGACGCCGACATCCCCGCATGGCGCGGCGAGAACAGCCCCATCGTCGTCTTCCCGCGTCCGTCGGACTATGTGCTGTTCATGTGGCAGCTCGCCCCCTACGGGGATATCGCCCATATCATCACGATGCCCCACGTCACCCGTGACATGATTGACAGAATCGTGCAGGACTGCCTGGAGTGGCCGGTGAAACAGGCGTAAACATGCAAGCAGATCATCCAGACCGCCGGATCATCGCGTTCACCTCCCAGGGGACAAGCGGATTGGGGCTTGTCGCACAGACGCTGGGCGAGGCGGGAGTGAACATCGAATCCATCGACGGGGAAATGGCGGGCGAGTTCGGCGTCATTATGCTGCACACCAGTGATGATGATGCGGCGCTGCGGGCGCTGCTGCACGCCGACGTAAGAGCGATCACCTCCGAGGCCGTTGTCTTTCGTCTACAGGATCAGCCCGGCGCTCTGGCAAGCGTGGCCCGGCGCTTTATCGACGCTAACCTCAACGTCCGCACCATCCACATCCTGCATCATCAGGCCGGGCACGCCATTGTCGCGGTGACGACGGACGACGACGAAAGCGTCCGCGCGCTATTAGGCGACAATTTGCTGATGTAAGGGGCTCGAGCAGTTCCAGTTTCCGTGTTTTCTCCCCACGGCGCATGCTCAATCATTGCTCATGTACAACTAGCGTCGCTGGTATAGTTTCGATACGGAGATTGGCTGAATTTTGACTTCAAGAAGCGCCGAGCTACCGATACAGTTCGAGCCGGAAGAGGCCACGTCCCTCTGGGTCACGCTGATTGTGGGGGCCCAGGGCGCGGTGCTCATTCTCGCGCCAACCGTGCTGAACGTCGCAGTGGCGATTCAGGCGTCCAATCTCGATGACACTCATCTGGCATGGGGCGTGTTCACCGCGTTGCTGATAACAGCGGCGATTACAGCGCTGCAGTCGTTCCAGGTTTGGCGATTCGGCGGGGGACACATCGTCCTTACATCCCCGGCGGCGCTGTTCATCGCAATCATGGCGGCCTCAATGTCCGCCGCCGGACCATCGATGTTCGCGAGCCTGCTTGTCATCTGCTGCGTCATCCAGATTGGGCTTGCATTCTGGCTGCCAACGTTCCGCCGAATCTTCACGCCTGTGGTCATAGGCACGGTGACCATGCTGATTGCCGTCAGCGTGCTGCCGATCGCATTCAACAGCATTCAGAACCTGCCCGATGACGCGCCCACTGCCTCCGGTCCGCTCATCGCCGCGGCAACGGTGATCATCTCAATCATCATGACCTTGCGTGCCAGGGGGCGGTGGCGTCTTGCGGGACCGTTTGTCGCCATCGTTGCCGGCTATCTGGTCGCAGTCGCCTTCGGACTGGTGGAAACGGAACGAATCGGCCGCGCCGCCTGGTTCGGCATCCCTGAGGTTCCGGAGCTTGGTTTTGATCTGACGTTTAGCCAGGAGTTCTGGGCGCTTCTGCCCTCGTTCGCGATTCTGACCCTCGTAATCGGCATCAAGACGATCAGCGACGGCGTTGCGATCCAGCAGGGCTCGAGACGACAACCACGGGCGATCGATTTTCGCCAGATCCAGGGCATGGTGAGCGTGAACGGTATCGGCATGTTGCTGGCCGGGATCGCAGGAACGCTGCCGCCCATGTCCTATTCGTCATTCAGCCTCTCATTGATCAGTCTCACCGGGGTCGCCGCACGACGGGTCGGCATCGGCGTGGCAGTTGTGATAGTGGCCTTCGCCTTTTTCTCAAAGGTCACTGCCCTGCTGCTGACGATTCCCGGACCCGTGTTGGGGGCGTACCTGATGCTGGCCATGGGCATGCTCTTCGTCAGCGGCTTGCAGACCATCCTGCGCGACGGACTGGACCAGAAGCGCGTCCTGATAGTCGCGCTCGCAGGCTCGTTGGGTCTTGGCCTGCACAATCACCCCATCATGACGGACCTGTTTGGCGAGGTCATGGGCGGACTGCTGGGCAACGGCGCTACGATCGGGGCCGTTGTCGCGATCGGAATGACGTTCCTGTTCGAGTCCTTCGGTTCGCGTCTGTCACGTCTTGAGGTCACGCTGGAAAACACCTCGCTCCCGGCAATCGATGAGTTTCTCACTGGCCTGGCGTCCGGATTGCGGTGGAACGAGGCATCCA
>JAPOOK010000062.1 GCA_026713485.1 Chloroflexota bacterium
GCGGCGCGCGCCTGCGACGTGGGCGGGGGTGCGCGGGGCGCTGGCAATCGTGCCGCCTCGGCGGGGCCACACGGAACGCGGGATGGACGAGCCGGTGGTGTACGGGATCAGCCAGGTTGTGAATCAGCCGGAACTCATCGATCGCATCGACATGGTGCGGGAGCTGCTGGACGCCGTGGAGAGCGGCCGTCTTGCGCCCGCGCTGCACACGGACGATCTGCCGGCAACCGGGCTGCGGGTCGTCATTGGAAACGAGCACGATGAGCCGTTCCTGCATCCATATGCAGCGGTCATGTCGACCTACGGCCCAACAGAGTTGAGCGACCAACGCGGAGCTGTTGTAGCCCTCGGGCCGACACGGATGGATTACGCGGCGGCTATTCCGGCCGTTCGGTACCTGGGAGAGTTGCTGTCGAACATGGCGGAAACACTCGACGCCGTCTATCAGAACAGGGAGTACGTGTAGGGCATGGTTGACGAGAAGAAAGACGACGCTTCAGGAGTCGCAGAGCCGAACTCCGAGGACGGTGACGGTGAGAAGTCCGAACTCGAATCGCTCCAAGCGCAGCTTGATGAGGCGATAGCAGAGAAGGACAGGTATCACCGCGCATACTCGGACTCGGTAGATTTCTCACGGCGTGCCGGAGAGCGGCACTCGGCGGAACTTCAGTACGCGACGGCGCCGGTTCTGACTCAGCTGCTTTCGAGCGTGGACGACCTGGAACGGGCCTTCGGGTCCATCCCGGACACGATGCTGCGTATGACGTGGGTGGAGGGCATTCTGCTCATCTACCGGAAGCTGCAGGGGACGCTCGAATCGAGCGGGGTGACGGAGATCGAGGCGGCAGGGGCTGCCTTCGATCCGAATCTGCATGAAGCGATCTCACGGGTGCCGGGGCCGGAGGGACGCATCCTGGAGGTGCTCCAGAAGGGGTACATGCTCCATGACCGCGTGCTGAGGCCGGCGCTTGTGCAGGTGGGGGACGGTTCGACATCCGGTGGGGCGAGCGACGGATCCGAAGCCGAGTCGGCAGACGACCAAGCTCGCTGACGAGAGAGAAACAACAACAAAGGGAACACAAGGAGACACGTAAGGAATGGCAAGGGCAATCGGAATCGACCTGGGAACGACGAACAGCGTTGTCGCGGTCATGGAGGGCGGCGAGGGGACGGTCATCCCGACGCCGGAAGGCAATCGGCTGACGCCGTCTGTGGTCGCTCTGAACAAGAATGGCGAACGTCTTGTTGGGCTTGTCGCCAAGCGGCAGGCGGTGACGAATCCCGATCAGACGATATTCAGCGTCAAGCGGTTCATCGGGCGCAAGCAAAATGAGGCAGACGTGCAGCAGGACACCAAGCTGGTGCCCTACCCCGTCGCGGCTGCGCCGAACGGAGACGTGCGGGTCACGATGGGCGATAACCAGTACAGCCCACAAGAGATCTCCGCCATGATTCTGCAGAAGCTCAAGGCAGACGCGGAAACATACCTGGGAGAGACGGTCACGGACGCCGTGATCACCGTTCCGGCGTATTTCAACGACAGCCAGCGGCAGGCGACCAAGGACGCAGGCACAATCGCTGGTCTCAATGTCCTCCGAATCATCAATGAGCCGACAGCGTCTTCGCTGGCCTATGGGCTGGACAAGAAGGGCGAGGAAATCATCGCCGTCTTCGACCTCGGCGGCGGGACGTTCGACATTTCAATCCTCGAGATTGGCGAAGGGACGTTCCACGTACGGTCAACGGCAGGCGACACGCACCTGGGCGGGGACGATTTCGATAATGCAGTCGTCGATTGGATGATCGACGAGTTCCTCAAGCAGGAGGGCATCGACCTGCGGTCGGATCGGAGCGCGATGCAGCGTCTCCGGGAGGCGGCGGAACGCGCCAAGTTGGAGCTGTCCACCGTCACGCAGACGGAGCTGAATCTGCCGTTCATCACGGCAGACGCGTCCGGCCCGAAGCACCTTGCGATGAACTTGACGCGGGCACAGCTGGAATCCCTAACCGCAGCGCTGGTTGAGAGGACTGCCGGGCCGTGCCGCCAAGCGCTGGAGGACGCCGGGCTGTCTGCAGGGCAAGTGAATGAGGTCATTCTTGTCGGCGGCCAGACGCGAATGCCTGCGATCCAGGAGAAGGTTACGCAGATCTTCCAGAAGGAACCCAATCGCTCCGTAAACCCTGATGAGGCCGTCGCCGCCGGCGCGGCAATCCAGGCCGGCGTGCTGACGGGCGACGTGCAAGACCTGTTGCTGCTGGATGTAACACCACTTTCGCTCGGTATCGAGACTCTGGGCGGCGTTGCGACGCCCATCATTCCGCGGAATACAACGATTCCGACATCGAAGAGCCAGACATTCTCGACGGCAGCGGACGGACAGACGAGTGTGGAGATTCACGTGCTGCAGGGCGAGCGTTCAATGGCCAGCGACGACAAGTCGCTTGGTCGATTCATGCTGGACGGCATTCCGCCTTCGCCTCGGGGGATGCCGCAGATCGAGGTGACGTTCGACATCGACGCGAACGGCATCCTGAACGTGAACGCCAAGGACCAGGCGACGAACCGCGAGCAGAAGATCGTCATCCAGGCCGGGAGCGGCCTGAGCAGCGATGAAATCGAGCAGATGACGAAGGACGCGGAGGCGCACGCGACAGAGGACGCCCAGCGCCGCGAGGAGGTGGAGATTCGCAACACGGCGGACTCCGCAGCCTACGCCGCGGAACGGCTACTGGAGGAACATAAGGAAGCCATTACGGATGATGTCCGGGATCGCGTGCAGGCCAAGGTGACGGAGGTGCGGCAGGCACTGGAGCAAAATGCGCCTGCGGAGCAACTGCGTACACTGACAGAGGAGTTGAGCAGGCTCGTGCAGGAAATCGGGCAGTCCATGTACGCGCAACAGGGCGCGGACGCGGGCGGCGCGAATGGCGCGAGCGGCGAGGCATCCGCCGACGATTCGGAGACGGTTGAAGGCGAGTTCCGCGAGGTGTAGGTATCGAAACCGGGTCGTACCGTGACTTCTGATCTACGTGTCGACCATCCCGCGCTCGGGACGTTCCTCGGGCAGCTGGGGGGCGTCGCTGTTAGCGTGGCGGATCCCGTGGGGCTGATTCGGAGGACGCTCGACCCCTTTCGGCACCTGCTGATGGAGAACTTTTTGCCGGACGAATACCGGGATACTCCACCGAATGAGGTCAGTCGATGGGTCCTCTTTCGCTCGTCGGACCGCTCACTGAATCTCGTGGTTTCCGTAATCCCACCCAAGCACAAGACCCCCATTCACGACCACGGGGCACGCTGGGGACTGGCGGGCATCTACCAGGGAGGGGCACGAGAGGTGTCCTATGTCCCGAATCTTGAGAAGGTGGACGACGGCTCCGTGATCAAACGCACGACGCGACGGCGGCTCAAGCCGGGCGACGTCACGGCAATCCTGCCGCCGGAGATGGACATCCATTCGACGGAGGTGACGTCATCGATGCCGGCGGTCGTGCTGATGCTATTGGCGTCCGGGCCGGATGATCCGCAGCGATACGTCTACGACACACGCCGCCATACGCGGTCATTGGCAGGCGATCACTACGAGGACCACTACTAGGAGTCTTCGCGGGCGGCCGCGGGGGTGGGCGTTTCAGGCTCGCCGCCGGCAGGCTGGGCCGTTGCGTATCCGATGGCAAATTGCGGCGTGGGACGGCGGATGAGCATGGTCAATGGCGCGGCGAAGAAGGCCAGCACGGCGAATGCCAGGAACACCGGACGGTAGGTACCCATGTCCTCAAACACGATGCTGGCGATGAGTGGCGACAGTGCAAAGCCTGCCTCAGTGGTCATTGACAGCATGCCCTGCAGCGCGCCGAAAGAGTTGCGTCCAAAGAGATAGCCCTGAAGGGCCATCCGCGCGACGATCGTCCCCCCGAATCCGAACCCCCACAGGACGAGGAAAACGAAGAGCGTCCACTCGCGCGCTGCATCGACCTGGGAGAGCATGAGCACAGCCGCCGCCTGCACGCAGAAGGCAAGCGCGGTTATGCGCTTCTTGTCATACAGATCAGCGAGGAACCCGAACGTGATCCGACCCAGCACTGTTCCAAGCGGCAGCAGTGGCAAGAAGAACGCTGCGGCCTCACGCTCGATGCCGATGCTGCCCATGTAGGGCACCCAATGCACGGTCAAGGTCGCGATGGTGAGGAATGTCAGGCCTGAACAGATCGCCATCAGCCAGAAGGCCTGGGAACGCAGCGCCTGCATGGCCGTCGTGGTCATCTCGGCGTCGTCTGACATCTCCGCACCCGGGCTGACCTCTAACGGCGGGAAATCAGCCCCATCCGGATAGAGGCCCATGTTCTCGGGCCGGTGTCGAAATATGAGGATGGTGACCGGCATAAGAACCAGGAACATCACACCAAGAATGAAGAAGGTGTCCCGCCACCCCAGGCCATCAAATTCAAATCCGAGAATCACTCCACCGTCGATCAACCAGTACAGGGGCGGAGCAATGAGTCCGGCCAGCGCAAATCCAAGCGAATAGGTGCCGAGCGCGCGGCCGCGAGCGCGCACGAACCAGTTGGCCACGGTGGGCCCGACGGAAAGCCAGATTCCCATGGAGCCGAGGTTCAGCAGTGAGAACCACAGGTAGAACATGGGCAGGCTCTGAACGTAATGGAGCATTATCATGCTCACGGCGACGATGACCATGCCCCCGCCGATCAATGGTCGGGGTCCGATCCGGTCAAACAGCCCGCCCAGGAATGGCGAGAAGATACCAATGACAACGCCCATGATGGGATAGGCGATAGTCAGCTGGGTTTTAGTCCATCCCATTTCTTCGGTCACCGGGTCCAACACAAGGGTGAACCCGTAGAACAGGATGCCGCCCTGCAGGATGTTGAGGAGGACGGCGGCGATGACAATCCACCAGCCGTAGAAGATGCGCGGCTTCTTGCGCGTTATGTAACCGGCGGGCGGCTGGACTCCGTTAGGGCTTGCCATTCATCAATGGTACGCCCCTCTGTTTTTTTCTCGGTTCGCGATCAGGCTTTGAATGGCCTGTGGGGATTGGCGCCGCGTTCCGGCGTGACGCGGCATTGGAGCTGCTGGTTTGCGGCCAGGCTTTCCGATTGGGGAATACGGGGAGGGATCGGGCGGCTATGGTGCGCGCGTTGCCGGGGCAGGCTCCTCGTCGGGGGCCTCTTCCACGTCGTCGTCCGTGCGAATGGCCGGGACGAATCCTCTTGCAGCCAGCCCTGGGCGTCGAATCAAGAGCGTGAGTGGAACGGACATAAAGCAGAGGAAGGCGAAGGCGAGGAAGGCGGGGCGATAGGTGCCCATACCTTCAAAGACCAGGCTGGCAATGAAGGGCGCCAGGGCAAAGCCGGCCTCGCTGGTCATGGAGAGCGCTCCCTGAAGCGCGCCAAAGGAGTTGCGGCCAAAGAGGAAGCCCTGCAATGCCATTCGCGTGACCACCGTGCCTCCAAAGCCGAAGCCCCAGAAACCAAGGAAGAGGAAAATGCTCCATTGGCGCGATTCATCCACCCATGCAAGCGTGAAGACGGCACAGGCCTGAACACCGAAGGCGAGAGCGGTCACACGCCGCTTGTCCATGAAATCGGCGAGGAATCCGAAAGTGAGCCTGCCCATGACGGTGCTCAGAGGCAGAAGGGTCAAGTAAAACGCCGCAGTCTCGCGTGTGAATCCCGTGCTGCCGAGATACGGCACCCAGTGAACCTGCAGGGTGGCAATCGCCAGGAACCCGAAGGCGGATGCGACGGCGAGCAGCCAGAATGCCGATGTCCTGAGCGCCTGCGACGCGGTGGAATTGACCTCAACATCGTCCGAAACGGCAGCGCCGGATGACATGGTGGTCTCCGCCGGCGGCTCGTCCGCGCCGTCCGGGTAGAGGCCGATGTCCTCGGGGCGATGCCGGATTATAAGCACTGCGATGGGCATCATGATGAGGAAGACAATACCGGCAATAAAGAACGCATCCCGCCATCCGACACCGGCAAAGACGAGCCATCCGTAGTCGACGCCGTCAACAAGCCACAGGAAGGGCGGGGCCATGAATCCGGCGAAGGCGAATCCGAGGGAGTAGATGCCAACGGCACGGCCACGCATTCGCACGAACCAGTTGGCGACTGCCGGGCCGACGGCCATCCACATACCAACTGAGCTGGCGTTGGCGAGCGAGAACCAAAGGTAGAACCAGATAAGACTGTCCACGGAGTGGAGCATGATGAGGCTGAACCCGAGTCCCGTCAGGCCAAAGGCGAGGAGCGGCCTCGGGCCAACCTTGTCAAACATCCAACCAAGCAACGGGGCGAGGATTCCGATACCCAAACCCATGAAGAGATAGGCGCCGGTAATCTGCGTCTTGGTCCAGTTCATCTCCTCGGTGATTGGATCAATCACAAGGGTGAAGCCGTAGAAGAGGATTCCGCCAAAGACGATGTTGAGAAAGACCGAGGCGATGACAATCCACCAGCCGTAAAAGATACGCGGCTTTTTCTTAGGAACGATGGCGCCTTGCGGTGGAATACCGTTGGGAAGAGTCACTCATCTATGGTACGCCCCTTATGTCACCACACGTACGAGGTGTTGGGCGCGAATGCTAGGCTATATGAGCTTTCATTCGCTTTGTCGGGTAGACGCGGTTTTCTCCGAACTCACGCGCAGGACGTTCAGGAATGCAACAACGCAGCGGGTTTCGTGTGCTATCGCCAACGTCGATTTTCTATGGTTGGTGGATCGTCCTGGCTGCGTTTATGGTCGCTTTCATCTACAGCGGTTTCTTCTTCTATGACTTCACGCTCTTCGTAACACCCATCCGTGAGGACATTCCCGACGTGGGCGCTGCCATCGAGCCGGCGTTCATCGTGGCTACCGTTTTAGGCGCGGTGGTGTCGCCGCTTCTTGGCGGATTCTTTGACAAGAGTGGGCCGAAGCCTGTTGTCGGCGGCGGGATGCTGCTTGGGGCGGCGGGTTTCGCGATTATGGGCGTGATGACGGAGCCGTGGCACCTGTACATTGGTCTGACGTTGGCGGGTTTGGGGCCAATCGTCTTCTTTGCCGGTGGGGTCTCAGCGGTCGTCAATTGGTTCGACCGCATGAGGGGTCGAGCGGTGGGCATTACGGTTGTGGGGCTGGGGGCTGGCGGTATTCTGACCCGTCCGTCTCTGTACGTGATGGAGGCCATCGGCTGGCGGGACTCATTCCTCCTCATGGCAGCCATCATCATCATCGTTCTCCTGCCGATGGCGTTCGTGCTGCGGCGATCACCGGAGGATTACGGAATGAGGCCGGACGGGGACGAAGTGGAGGGCGCGGACGCCTCCGGCGCTTTGCAGGGGCCGATTCTGTACGGCCTGCCGTTTACACAGATTCTTCGAACGCCAACGTTTTGGTTCCTGTCCCTGCTGATGTTCCTCTCATTCTGGCCAATCGGCGCGTTGCAGATCCACCAAGCGCCGTTCATGGAGGACGCCGGTTATTCACGGCTAGCGGCGGCGGACGCGGTGGGCGCGATGGCGCTGATCACGATTGTCGGGCGGATTGGGGGCGGTTGGCTGGCAGACAAGATGGATCCGAGGCGGGGGACAGTTATTGCGACGCTCCTGCAGGCCATCGGCATCGCGGCATTTGCCTTGAGCAGGCCGGAGGCGAACTGGTATCTGATACTATTCTTTGTCGCGTTCTCTCCCGGGTTCGGCGCGATCATCGTGCTGCAACCGGCGCTTCTGGCGACGTATTTCGGTCGGCGGGCGTTTGGGGCGGCACAGGGCTTTCTGTGGACGATGGTGGCTATGGCAGTATCTGTGTCGCCGTATGTGGCGACGCTATCCGATGAGTATCTGGGCGGGATGCAGAACGGATTCCTGATGTTCGCGGCGTTCAGTCTCCTCGCAATGATCCTCGTATTCGTCGTGTTGCCGAGGCCGGGAATCGTCCGCCCGCGCGGGCGTGTCATCATCCCGCCGGAGCCGGAGTCAAGCGGTACGCGGAGATGAAGCCGACGGGTATCGGCTAGTCGGTTGAGGGGGAGCCGCCGGGTCTTTCGGCGACCGCAGCCGGTGGTCGCCCCGCGGGAACATCTCCATCCATAGGCGGGCCGGTGTGGTCATCGGCGACGCCATTTGGCGGGCCGCTGCGACCAGGTGGCGGGCCTCCATGCCCACCGGGAACCTGTACGGTCTCTGTCCCGCGTGTGCGAAGCTGCGGGAAGAATGTGAGCAGGGCGATGGAACAGAAAAATGCGCCAAGGCCCGTTAGCGTGACGGCAAGCGGGGCGCCGTACAGCTCTGCAATGACGCCGGTGATGAGCAGGGCGAAGGGCTGAAATCCGAACACGATCAAGCGCACGCTCATCACGCGTCCGCGCAGGTGGTCAGGTGTCAAAACCTGCACCAGTGAGAAATTCCCCGTCATTACAAGCTGGAAGAACCAGCCTGCTATCGCCGCGAAGACAAGCGCGATTATGAACGCTCCCGATGTTGGGCCTGACAGATCCAGTCCGAGGAATTCCGCAAAGGCCGTCGCCTGCGAGAATCCGGCAATCATCAGCCCAACGCCAATGGCGCCGATGGACAGCCACATCTTGAGTTGATTGACGGAACTGAATGTGGCGATGAGGAGGGATCCGATTGTGCCGCCGATGCCGCCTGCCATGCCCAGGTAGCCAAGACCGGCCGGCCCCGCCTCCAACACTTCCTCCGCAAAGACCGGCAGCAGTGCCTGATAGGGCATTCCGAAGAACGTGGCAATCATGCCAAGCAGGATGAGCCCAAGCAGGATACGGCTGTGTCGTATATGCCGCAGCCCTTCTGTGATGTTCTCGATTACGCTGCCTTTGGGCTGTCCTTGTCCCCAAGCCGGCGCCGCGGAAAGCCGAATCAGCATAAAAAGCGGCACGGACACGCCCACAAGCGCGGCTCCCGCAAAGAACGCCAACGACGGATCAACGTCCAGCAGGAATCCGGCGGTGACCGGTCCAATCAGCGCGCCCCCGCTGAACATGATGGATGACAGCGCCGTAGCGTTGGCGATGTGCTGTGGCGGCACGAGGCTTGGCACCATGGAGAACCGCGCGGGCGACGAGAGCGCGAACATCGTGCCGTGTATAAGTGAGAGCGCAAGCAGATGCCACTCGTTGATGAGGCCGGTCAGGACAAGCAAGGCCAGCGTGATATGGGTAAGGAAGTTGGAGACATCGCTGGCGATCAGGATGTGCTTGCGGTTGAATCGATCAGCGATGACGCCGCCAAGTACGGAGAGGGGAAGCGCGGGAAGGAGCGACGCGGCACTGATAAGCGTCACCCACAGTTCAGAGTCTGTGAGGTCGAATGTCAACCATCCACGGGCGATGATGAGCATGAAGAATGAGGTGATTGAGAGGATGGAGCCGACCCAGTAATACGTGTAGCTCCTTGACTGGAATGCGCGGAACGGGCCGCCTGCCTCATTGACGGGCGCTCCGCCGCCCCATCCTCCTGGGGGACCACCAGGGCCGCCATTGGGGGGGCCGCCTGCCGCGGGCGGGCCGCCGCCCGGCCTCTGCCCTGCCTGAGATGCCATGAAAGTGTCCTGTCGATTAACGAGAGCGATATGACGAGTTTCGTATTCGTAGCGAGAACATAAGTATACGCCTATTCGGGTGGAGCTTCGGCGTGGATTCACGCGTTGTGGATGTGGGGCAGCCGCCCGCATTCGGTCGATTGCGTTAATATTGACCTCGGAGGATGACCGACCATGGTACGAGAGTTGCATGTCCGGGCAAAGGTACAGCCCGGCGGAAAGATCGAGATTGAAAGCCCGGAGCTGACCGAGGGCGAGGATGTCGACGTGACGATTGCACCCGCGTCAGAAGAACCCACGCCAAAGAAGCGGTCAATCGCGGACATCATGGCGGAGGCGCCGGAGAATATGAGGCCCTCAGCGTGGCAGATTATCTCCCAGGCGCCGGGGCATCTCCTATTCAAGTCGGCTGAGGAAGTTGACGACTACATCAGGGAAGAACGAGCCTCGTGGGACCGCTGAGTTTACCAGCGCGCAATTGAAGGGGCTAGGCCTATGACTGGCCGACTGTGTGGAGTAGGTGCATCAGGTCTGACGGGAGTTCTTTCGTTGTTGCAAGCACGTCTTCAAGCGGGGTGAAGACGGGGGTGTTGCCGGCCTCGCTGACCATGTGGTGATCGAGGCCTTCATTGAGACATTCCACGGCGGCGGCTCCAAGCACAGTGCCGAGGATCCTGTCTGCCGCCGTCGGCACGCCACCACGCTGCAAGTGTCCGAGCACTGTCACGCGGTAATCCACTTGCAGCCTGCCGTTAAGTTGCTGCTGAACCTTGTCGGCAACTGAGAATGCGCCACCTGCCTCTTCGCCCTCCGCCACGACAACGAGCAGACTGCGCTTGCCGCCTCGATGCGCAGTGACAAGGCGGCGGCACAGGACATCGATATCTTCATGTTCTTCAGGGATGACGATGGCGTCCGCGCCGCCGGAGAGGCCTGCATAGAGGGCTATGAGGCCGCGGGTGCGACCCATGACCTCAACGAAGAAGACACGGCCGCTGGATTCGGCGGTGTCGCGGATGCGATCCATCGCCTCGACAGCGGCGTTGACGGCAGTGTCAAAGCCAATGCACATGTCCGCGCCGGGGATATCGTTGTCGATCGTTGCCGGAATGGCGACAACCTTGCAGTCCTGTTCCTCGTGGAGCTTGAGCCCGGCCCTCAGTGTGCCCTCTCCTCCGATGACCACGAGCCCGTCGAGCCCGGATGCTGCCAGCTGTTCGGCAGCGCGGAAACGTCCTTCTTCGGTCTCGATGGCGGCGGCGCGGGCGGTTCCGAGGATGGTGCCCCCACGCTGGAGGATGTGAGCGACGGAGCGAGGGCCAAGTCGCTGGAAATCGCC
Organism: Chloroflexota bacterium; assembly: GCA_026713485.1. Taxonomy (GTDB): domain Bacteria; phylum Chloroflexota; class Dehalococcoidia; order UBA6926; family UBA6926; genus VXMO01. Next base: position 10,908 of record JAPOOK010000062.1, read on the forward strand.
GCGCATGAGGCCGTCAAAACCGTTACGAATGCCAAGGCTGCGGATACCAACGGATGCGGCGGCACGGACGACGGCACGAATCGCCGCGTTCATGCCGGACGCGTCTCCCCCGCTGGTGAGAATGCCAATCTGTCGCATTGCGCTTGTCCGTCCCATTGTAGACGGGGGGTCAAGCGATTGGTCGATGTTTAGTCGTTGATTCCAAAGTGGCGGAGGATGGCTTTGCCGCCGGCGGTGTTTGGGTTCAACGATCCGAACCTGTTCGCTTTTGTGATGAGTCGCTCGTTTTCCCCTAACTCATCCAGCAGAAAACTGTCTTTATTCCAGTCTCTTACTCGTCGACCGACAATAAGTACTGCGTTGTCGTTCTTGACACGCAAAACGATTTCCTTCTTGACGTAGTCCATAGCAAGTTGAGATGAGGGCAGGTTTTCCACTCCATCGACGAAGTTGGTGCTCCAGTAGGGGGAGCGTTGGATTACGGCCAAGTTCTTGGCAACAAGTTCGATTGCGTCTCCATGTGAGAGGCTTTTCCCTTGCCCTATCCGGTCTATGGTTCGCCTTAGGCGGCGATACCAATAATCTTCTGGGTTAGGATCGCGGCTCAAAGACTCAAGTGGTAATTCTAAGTCGCTGAAATCCTGCTTCAGGTTGGCTATATGCTTATTCTTGTCCCAACCACGATCAGCATAGGCGACTGATGGCCCGGCGTTGGGATTGGCCATAAGCACAAAGATTGTGGCGTTCTCCAAGTCACCTATGAATGGGTATGGCAATAGGCCCAAGTTGAGGCGATTTGCTTTGGGTTTCCTGAACATTTCGGAGCCCTTGTCGGCGTCCAGCACGTAGGGGGGCTGGCCTTTGGCGTTGTCATCGGCCCATTTGCGCCAGGTTTCCAATAGATCCACGGTTTGCTCCTCTCACGTAGTACATACATGGTGATGTGTACATCTGCTGTGTCAAACACGGTCTTGGATTCTTCGCTGCGCTCAGAATGACAGACCACTGGGCCGGTCCACCATGCGGGGAGTTCCGATGGATTCCGGCATGCGCCGGAATGAGGGGTAGCGTCAAGGAGGTTGGCTGCGCTCCGAGTTCAAGATTCTCGCCTGCGCGGGAATGACGAAGAGGGGGCGGGGGTGTCGGGAAGAGGGTCACCCTTCGACAGACTCAGGATGGACGGGGGGCTGGGTTCCCGTGTCAAGCACGGGAATGACGGAAGGCATGATTAGTCGCGGGCGAGGACCCAGCCGCGGAGTTCGAACATGGCGGTGCGGGCGACTCGGAGTTTGAAGTCGAGGCGCTGGGCGGGGTAGCGGCCTTCTCGCATCTTGTGGCCGCTTGCGTCAGCGATGCCGATGTAGGCGAGGCCGACAGGCTTGCCCTCCAACTCACCTGGCCCGGCGACACCGGTGATGCCGACGCCGACAGTCGCTCCGCTCCGCTCGCGGGCGGCGTCCGCCATGGCGATGGCGCATTCGCCAGAAACCGCGCCGTGTTTTTCGATGATCTCGGCAGGGACGCCCATGGCGATCTTCATCTCATTGGTGTAGGTGACGTAGGCGGCGCGGAAGTAGGCCGACGCGCCGGGGGCGTCCGTGAGGATGTTGGCAAGGTTGCCGCCTGTGCAGGATTCCATGGTGGCTACTGACAGGCCGCGCTCGGTATAGACGCGCTGGATAACGCCCTCAAGGGTGTCGTCGTCCTGCCCCCAAAGGTGGGTCGCGAGGCGGTCTTTGACTTCGTCCTCGACCGGGGTGATGAGTTGTGTCGCATCCAGTTCGCTTGAGGCGCGGGCGGAGAGGCGGATGTGGATACCGTCCGACTTTGCATAGACCCCGATGGTGGGGTTGAGGCCGCGCAACAGCTCGCCAAGTCGTTCATCGACGCTTGCCTCGCTGAGCCCAAATGTCTTGATGGTGCGGGAGTGGATGACGGCATCGTTGCCCATGAGTTGGAGGCGGAGGCGCGGCAGGGCCTGCTCTTCCCACATGCCGTACATCTCACGCGGGACGCCCGGCATGACGATGATGATCTTGTTGTCTTTTTGCACCCACCAGCCGGGCGCGGTGCCGCGGGGGTTTGGCAGGGGCTGCGCGGAGGGGATGAGCATGGTCTGCTTGAGGTTGCGCTCCGCCATGGCGATGCCGCGCCGATCAAAGAACTCTCTCAACTCTTTCTCAAGTGTGGCGTCGGAATACAGCTCTTCATCGAGGAATTGGGCGATGGCTTCGCGCGTGACGTCGTCCTCCGTGGGGCCGAGGCCGCCTGTGGCGACGACGACGTCCGAGCGGCTCCATGCTTCTTCAAAGACACGGGCGAGGCGATCCTTGTTATCACCGACGGTCGTGACACGGTAGTTTCCGACGCCGATGCCTGGGAGTTGGGACGCGAGGTAATTGGCGTTGGTGTCTACCAGCGCGCCAAGCAGTATCTCCGTGCCAATGGAGATAATCTCTCCACGCAGCACTTCAACATCATTTGTGCTCATCGGCGCGATGCCCTCCTGCGACTCGTTCGGCCTCGTTCCTATACTCTAAGGTACGTTATCGGTTTTGCCGGGTGGGGCCCTTCGACAGGCTCAGGGCGACCCTACGACTACGCTCAGGGTGAACGGGGATGGAAGGAGTGAGGAACGATGCTAGGTGCGCCTGACGCTTTCCACGTGCGCATGGTGCGCTCGGCCCTGGGTGATTCTCTGCTGTACGACGAGTTGCGGCGAGACCCGGGGGCGATCCGACAGGCCGTTTTTGTGGTCATCCTGGTGTCAGTCATCCACGGCCTTGTGGCGTCGCTCGCAACGCTCTATGGAGACGGGGAACAGACGGCATCAACCGTATTCATCTCCTCTCTCATCTTCACGGGTCTGGGTTGGACGCTCTCGGCGCTGTTCTCGTACATGATCGTGTCCGTGATTGCAGGGACGTCCGCATCGGGTTTCCTGGGCGGCACGTTCTTGCAGTTCATCCGAAGCGTCGGCTTCACGGCGTCGCCCGCCCTGCTCATGATTCTTGTCCCTCTGCCGGTGATCGGCGGGGCTGTCGTGCTTGCCGCCACGATATGGATCGCGACTGCCATGATGATTGCGACCCGGGAGTCGTTGTCGTGCAGCATGCCGCTGGCGGCGGTGGCGGTGATCGTGGGGACACTCATTGGCCGGGCGCTTGCATTATTGACCCTCGTCATAGTCGTCGCCCCTGCGGCGTAGGCCGGCGTCACTTCAGGCATGACCTCGACCGGTGAACCAGGCGATTCTCCGCGGCCACGCAGGTGGGGTCGGGTTGCGGACGTTATAGAGGGCGGCGTGATCTACATGGAGGACGCTGAGCGGCTGGTGTTGGCAGGCATCACGCTGCCGAGTAATCCTGATCGGCACGCGCAGGCGCATGCATACCTGTCCGAGCTGGTGGCGGATACAATAGTGTTTTATGAGGCCACGGAATCGGACAGTCTCGGCAGGCTGAAGGCGGAGGTGTGGGTGGGCGATGTCAACGTCAATGATGCGCTCCGCGCCCGCGGGTACGTCGACTGAGGACGGCGTGACCGGCGCTATGTCGCGGCCGATGGGCGGAACGTGGAGACGCGCCCGCCGGTTCGTTTCTACCGTCCTGTTCGGCGCAGAGGCAGCTCAGCTACTTGATTCACGCGACGTAAACTCGTACTTCCGCACGACTGAGGGTTGACCGGACGATATCGGCCTCGCAGTTCGCGACATCTACAACACGGCGGGCCACGGCGGCGTAATGCGCCACTAGTTCGGGCCACTCACCGCCTAACCCTCCCCCAAAGAGGGAGAGAGGGGATTCTTTGTGGGGCGGATACCCGTATACTCTTAAGCGAGCGGGCGGTTTGGCTGCCCGCGGTTTGTTTGTCGGTCGGGGCGTAGCGCAGTTTGGCAGCGCGCCGCGTTCGGGACGCGGAGGTCCCCGGTTCAAATCCGGGCGCCCCGATATTTTTCTCGGTTCGCGATCAACATTCGGTTATTGAAGGCGTTGGTTCGCCGCATTCCGGCTTTGGCGGATAACGCGTCTTTGGATTCCTCGGCTGCGCTCGGAATGACAGTGGGCGAGTCTGTTGGCGAATATCACGACGTCTGCTACAGTGACTCGGCCAAGAAGGAGTCAACAGTGACAGCCACCCCAAACACCGCCCAACATTCCGTCCAATCTGCCGTATATGTTGATATGGAGAATCTGGCCGGAAAGGGCAAGGAGCTTCTGGTCGAGCTGCTGGCCAAATGGCCTGACAAAGCTCCAAAGCCGTCTGTCGTTCATTTGTATGTAAAGGCCGATCAGGTCGGACTCTGGTCAGTCTGGGGCGACGGCCAATTCCAGAACGTCCGCATCCTACCTCACGGTATCCAACACTACAGCAACACCAACACCAAGAATTCAGCCGATGTAGCCATCGTGATTGACGCCATGACTGATCTACTAACAGGGGCGACTGGACACATTACGGTGGTGAGTGACGACAGCGATTTTCTAGCGCTCTATTCCGCCATGATCTCGCGACCAGACTTGCCATTCTCAAGTGAATCTCCACCATTCTTGTTGGTAGTGACTGCTGACAAGGGTAAGCAATCAGAGACAATTGAATCCTTCGTTCCGACGGAGCATCTCCACGTCATTGGTGTAAAGAAGACTCAAGCCAATAAGAAACCGGTTCAGGGGAACAAAACAGCGTCAAATAGCGAGGTTGCTTATCAGAATATGGCTCGGATGATTATCGAGGAAATCCCCGTGGGCTCTTTTAAGAGCACTGACTGTCAGGGAATCATCAAGCGCGATTGGGCGGGTCATGACTTGGCAAAGGCTGATGGAGCGAAATTCGGAACTGATTTCAAGGCTAGGATTTGGCCACATCTCGAAAAACTTGGCGTTCGCATACCCAACGAAAAATCAAAGCCGCTTAAGTACGAGATGACCAAGAAAGCCAAGGACAAGTTAAAGGCCAACCACTAGACACTTTACGTAGCGCGGCGGGAGAAGGCGTCTTCTTTGTCTAGCTTGGCGTAGGTCTTTTCGCCGTTCTTGGTGGGCTTGTAGCGTCGCATGAAGCCGCGCTCTTCTCCCTCGACCTCTTCGATGAGATCGGCCTCGATGAGGGCGCGGACGATCATCTCACCCATGTAGCCGCCGGCGGGGAGGTGGTGGCCGCCCATCGGCTCACCTGTGGCCTGGAAGGCGCGGCAGATGTCTCGCAGGGCCTGCGCAGCCTCAATCATCATGCTTTCCATGACACGGGTGACGACGGGCGTCCCTCGCACGGTTCCTGTGAAATCATCGAATGCCGGCACTTGTTGCTCCCGTTGGTATGTGATTCTTCGCTGCGCTCAGAATGACATAGGAAGGCTCAGGATGTCATTGGACTCCCGTATTGACTTGGGTGTGTGTCGCTATTCGTTGTCGTCGTTGGGTGACACCATGTTTGTGAACGGGCGGAGGAGGCTTGTGAACTCCATCGGGAAGATGAACTTGGTCGACGGCGCTGCGCCCACGTCCTTGAGCGTCTCCAGGTATTGAAGGCTGAGGGTGTTGGTGTCGATGCCGCGGGCGACGGCGGAGATGCGATCAAGGGCTGTCGCGAAGCCGTCGGCGCGGAGAATTGCGGCCTGCTGATCGCCCTCGGCGGCGAGTATCTCGGCCTGCCGCTCGCCCTCGGCCCTGAGGATGGCGGATTGCTTTTCCCCCTCGGCGACGGTGATTGCGGCCTGGCGTGTTCCTTCGGCTTCGGTGACCGCTGCGCGACGGATTCTTTCTGCGGACATCTGGCGGTTCATGGCCTCCTGGATGTCACGGTTGGGCTCCACCTCGCGAATCTCAACCTGGGTGACCTTGATTCCCCAGCGCTCTGTGACCTCGTCCAGTTTGGTACGCAGCGATTCGTTGATGCGCTCACGCTGTGAGAGGACATCGTCCAAGTTCATCTCGCCGATAACGGCTCTCAGGTTGGTGGTAGCGATGCCGACGACGGCGGAGCGGAAGTCGACCACCTCAAGCACGGCTCGTTCGGCGTCGCTCTCCTGCACACGCATGTAGACAAGGAAATCGATGTCAATGGGGGCGTTGTCGAGGGTGATGTTGGTCTGGCGGGGGATATCGATGACGAATTCGCGGAGATCGACCTTTTGCGTGACCTGGAATGGCCACACAAGGAGATTGAGTCCGGGCTGTCTCATGCCGGAGTACTTGCCGAGTGTGAACACCGCCAAGCGCTCGTATTGCTTGACCACCGAGATATACGGGATCATTTGCCTGCTCCTTTCGTCCGTTCGTGTGAACGGCTCACTCTTCTCTTCTGACTGTCACGATCAAACCGTCCATCCCGATGACGACGATTGTCGCTCCCTCTTCTATCGGCTCACCGTCTGCGGACTCGGCCGTCCAGATTTCACCGTGCACACGCACTGAGCCGGTGGGGTTGATGGCATCGGTAACCCTGCCGGACATGCCCACAGGGATTGTCGTTGGCGAGGTGTAGGCGGCCTCTCGGTATTGGGCCAGTGCCCGGAAGGTCAGGGCGAGGCCGGCGAACAAGGCGACTCCGACGGCGCCCAGCATCCAGTAGCTGACGCGGAAACTGGGCGAATCAATGGGCGGGGCCTCGAAACTACCGAATAAGAGGAAGCCGCCGATTAGGAAGCTGAAAGCGCCTCCGATGCCGAAGACGCTGATGCCGGGCGCCTGCATCTCCATGTAGAAGAAAACCATCGCAGCCACGATGAGGCCGAACCCGACCCAGTTGACCGGCAGGTTGCCAAGGGCGACGAAGGCCAGCGCGAGCGCGATAAGGCCGACGATGCCGGGCCCAAGGAAGCCGGGGCTGATGAGCTCAATGATGATTCCCAGCCCGCCGACTGTCAGCAGCAGGAAGGCGATGTTCGGGTTGGAGATGATCTCCAGGAAGCCCTCCAGGGCCGTCTTCTCGATGTCTCGCAGGGGGAGGCCGTCGGTTTCAAGGATGATTTCGCTGCCGCTTATGGTCACCGTGCGCCCGTCCAGGCTTGCGAGAAGATCGTCTATGTCATCAGCGATGAAGTCGATGATTCCCTCGTCGAGGGCTTCAACAGCGGTGTAGGAACGGGCTTCCAGGACAGTCGCTTCCAAGGCCTGCGGGTTGCGGCCCGTCCGCTCGCCGATGCTCCTGAGAAATGCGGCAGCATCCTGTCTCGCCTTGGATTCCAAGGTGTCAGGCAGGTCCTCGCCTCCACCGCCGACCGGCGACGCTGCGCCGATGTTGGTGGCGGAGGACATGACGGCAACATGGCCTGCTGCCGTGATGAACGTGCCTGCGGAGGCGGCTTGCGCGCCGCTGGGGGCGACGTACACAACCACGGGAACGCGGCTGGCGAATATCTCCTCAACGATGTCGCGGGTTGAGTCCAGCAGGCCGCCGGGCGTGTCGAGACGGATGATGGCAATCTCGGCATTGTCGTCAGCGGCCCTGCTGAGGGCGCGGGAGACATAACGAACGGTCACCGGTTGGATTGTGCCGTCGACCTCAACAAGGGCGGCGTGTCCGCCGGAACTTTCCTGGAAGACTGGGGCCGCACCTATGACAAGGCCGCCGAATCCGACGATGATCAAGAGGGCGGCGATAAGGCGCAGCGCCATGCCTACGAGGCTTGAGCGGTTGCGTTTGCCAGAGGGCGCGCGGCGTTGCCGACGCGATTCGCGCGGACCGGCACTCTGTTCAACGAATGCGGACACGTATCCCCCAGAGATGCCGCTCGCGCAAGCGCCCCGGTGGGAGTCCCCACGGGCGGCGTGGGCAACGGCATCCGCTGTATTATATGCGCCTACGGATTCCGCCCCGCCCCCGCCCTTATCACGTAAGGGGCAGGCTTGCCCTGGGATTCGCGGAACGAGGTTAATGTCCACTCCGCGCGAAACGGATACTGAACAGCAGGAGCAAGAGCAGACGCACCGAGCCGTTACGTCTCCTCTCGGCTCTCTGGCCGTCCCCAATTTCCGGAATTACTGGTTCAGCGCAGTCTCGTTCGTGATGGGTTGGCAAATCCTGCGCATCGTTATCGCGTGGGAGGGGTATGAGCTGACCAACTCGGAGATCTTCCTCGGCTACCTGGGGTTCGCCATGGGGTTCGGCACGATCAGCGTGAACCTGATTGGGGGCGTGGCGGCTGATAGGGTCAGTCGGCTGGCACTGCTTATCGCCACGCAGGTCTGCATGACCATCACAGTGACGGTCCTGATGATGCTTACGTTTGGGGAGGTGCTCGCGCCGTGGCACCTGCTGGCAGCGTCCGCGGCCATCGGCATCATCCAGGGAATCGATCAGCCGACGCGGACGGCGGTGGTCCCGGCGCTGATTCCGGACCGACGGCTGCTGATGAACGCTTTGGCGCTCAGCTCGTCCGTGTGGCAGGGGACACGGGTGTTTGGCCCGGGTCTGGGCGGAGTGCTGATCGAGCGCATCGGCTCCGCGGCGACGTTCGGGTCGGTGACACTGGGCTATGGCCTTGGCACGCTGCTCCTCTTTTTCGTACGGATTCCACGCGTGGATCGGATTCGCGGCAACGTGTTCAAGGAACTGTTCGAGGGGATCACGTTCATCGCACGGCGCAACCTCTTCGCGAGTCTTATCCTTCTGACGTTCGTGGACAGTTTCTTTGGCGTGGCGTATATCCAACTGATGCCGGTCTTCGCGCGGGACATCCTGGGCATAGGCGCGGACGGCATGGGGTTGATGTTGGGAGCATCGGCGGCGGGCGGACTGATCGGAACGGGCCTTGCGGCGTTCTGGGTGAAGGGACGATGGCCGCTCGTCTTGTTGCTGGGCGGAGGCGGACTGTTTGGGGCGATGGTGATGCTGTTCGCATTCAGCACGGTCCTGTGGCTGTCGCTTGGCGCGCTATTCCTATCGGGAACCTTTAACTCGCTATCCCAAATAACCAATCTGACGCTGCTTCAGAGCGCGGTGCCGGAGGACTTGCGGGGCCGCGTGATGGGTGTATTCAGCCTGACGTACAGCCTGATCCCGCTGGGCGGCCTGCAGGTGGGCGCGCTGGCGGAGTGGTTCGGAGCGCCGACGGCGGTGGGGATTGGCGGGGCGATTGCGGTCATGTTCGCAATTGCCCTCGCGCTGCGGACGAGTTTCGCGCGGGACGTGCGGGTGGCAGCCCGAACAGCCGGCGGGTAACTGCGTTACGGCTCTCGGTTCGCGATCGGGATTGGTTTGTCGACGGCGTTAGAATTCCGCGTTCCGGCAAGGGGTGAGTATATGGCACTGCCAACACGGGCTGCCATGAGCAACAAGGAGAGGCCTTACAGCCGGGGGCGGCGGGGGACTGGCATTAGCACTTCGTTGACCGGATCAATGGCCAGGCGTAGTCCTTCCAAGGTGTAGGCACCGATGACCGGCTCGACATCATCAGGGCCGAATACGACTTGGGTCGTGACACTGAGACCATTGATCGCCGCCCGCGCTTCGCCGACGCCGTAGGAAACGACGCTTCCGTCAGCAAGCTCAAATTCGACCGTCCTGGTTGGCGCCAGGCCAAGACCACGCAACGCGGGTTCCGGGGCCATCGTCAGGAACGCGCCAGAATCAACGAGCGCATCAAACTCTGTCTCGTCGCCCCCGTTTGGGTTTGAGATACGTATCGGAACATTAAACATACCCATGCATTCAGCTTATACCTTCGCTCAATGGCTATTCGGAGGCCCTGTCCGCTCCGCGCTACAATAGGAATCGCTGTAGACATGGATTTCTGGATTCCCGCTTTCGCGGGAATGACGGGGCGGTGGTATGTATTCGATTGATCTTTCAGGGAAGAATGCGGTTGTGCTGGGGGTGGCGAATCACCGGAGCATCGCGTGGCACATCGCGCAGGCGCTGCATTCTGCGGGCGCGAATCTCTATCTGACCTACCAGAACGAGCGGCTCGGCGACGGTATCCGCAAGCTGACGGACGGGATGAACAACGTCACGCTTATCGAGTGCGATGTGTCTGAGGACGAGAATGTTGAGTCGGCTTTTGGGCAGATCGCGGCGGACGGGGCGTCCGTTGACCTCCTGATCCACAGCATCGCCTTTGCGAATCGGGATGATCTGGGCGGCGACTTCTCACAGACGGGGCGCGACGGTTTTCGCATCGCGCTGGAGGTGAGCGCGTATTCGCTGATTCCCGTTGCGCGGTACGCTGCGCCGCTGATGCCGGAGGGCGGGACAATTGTGACGCTCACGTTCCAGGCGTCTGACCGTGTCTTCCCCGGCTACAACATCATGGGGACGGCGAAGGCGGCGCTGGAGAATGAGGTCAAGCAGTTGGCGTATGAGCTGGGGCCGCGCGGCATCCGCGTGAATGCCCTCTCACCCGGCCCGCTTGATACGCTTTCATCGCGCGCGATTCACGGCTACGTAGACATGAAGCGCATCCAGGCGGAACGGTCGCCAATACAACGCAACATCACGCACGATGAGGTCGCCAAGGCGGCGCTGTTCCTGCTGAGCGATCTTTCAAGCGGCATCACCGGCCACATTTTGCCCATCGACGGCGGCTATCAAATCGCCGGCGTTTGATTTAAAGGCCGCTCAACACATGGCAGCAATTACGCAGGTCCGTTATTCCGCTCAACGCATGGCAGCAATTGCTCAGGTCCGTTATTCCGCTCAACGCATGGCAACAATTACTCAGGTCCGTTATTCAGTTCTGCATGAAGTTAGCTGATGTCAGACGAGACTGAAGGGCGGCGTCGTTTCCAGACCGTTCGCGGGACCAACGATACGCTGCCGGACGATCAGCCGTATTGGGATTGGGTTCGGGCGGCGGCGCAGAGCGTTGCGCATCGTTTCGGATTCAAACGGATCGACACGCCCGTGTTCGAGGAGACGGCGCTGTTTGTGCGGACGGTCGGCGAGGGCACGGATATCGTCGAGAAGGAGATGTACACGTTCACGGACCGCGGCGACGACTTGCTCACGCTGCGTCCGGAGGGAACGGCGCCTGTGTGCCGCGCGTATATCCAGCACGGGATGCACACGCTGCCACAGCCGGTGCGCGCTTTCTATATCACACCGATCTTTCGCTATGAGAGGCCGCAGTCGGGGCGGCTGAGGCAGCACAACCAGTTCGGCATTGAGGCCATCGGCGATCCCAACCCGGAGATCGACGCGGAGGTCATCCACGTCCTGTGGAGCCTGTTCCAGGAGCTGGGGCTGACGAACCTGACGCTACACGTGAACTCCATCGGTGACGGCGATTGCCGGCCGCAATTCCTGCAGTCGCTCCGGGATTATTATTCGACGCGTTTGGATGACGTCTGCGAGGACTGCCACACGCGGTATGAGAAGAACGCCTTGCGGTTATTGGACTGCAAGGAGGAGCGGTGCCAGCCGGTGATAGCGGGCGCGCCGACGCCGGCGGACAGCCTCTGCGACGAATGCGCTAAGCACTTCACGCGGCTTCGCTCACTGTTGGAGCTATGGGAGATTCCGTACGAGATCACGCCGAGGCTGGTGCGCGGTCTGGACTATTACACGCGGACCGTGTTTGAGGTTCATCCCGCCGTTGAGGGCTCGCAGACTGCGCTGGGGGCGGGCGGGCGGTACGACGGTCTCATTGAGCAGCTCGGAGGCGCGCCGACACCGGGTGTTGGATTTGGGTCGGGAATCGAGCGGATCATCATGAATCTGCGCGAGGCGGGGTTGACGCCGCCGGAATCGCTTTCTCCACGGACGGACCTGTACATCGTCTATCTCGGCGAGTCGGCGCACGGCCATGCGCTGCGATTGGCGGCGGAGTTGCGGCATGCGGGGATCAGTGTTTCGCTCCCGACGGGGAGCCGCAGTTTGCGGGCGCAGTTACGCTCCGCGGGGGCGGCGCACGCGCGCTACGCCCTGATCATCGGGGACGATGAGGTCGCCAAGGGCACGGCGGCTCTACGCGATCTGGATACGAGCGAGCAGAATGATGTTTCGCTCGATGCGGAGGCGATCGGGGCTGCAATCACAGCCTGATCGGGGTCGACGCTTCTCTCATTCGCCGAACGACCTGGGCGTCGTATAGTCCCAAAAAGAAAGAAGCCCCGCGGTGTGGTGCGGAGCTTCTCCCGGGGAGGAGGTGTGTGGTGGTGGTATTTCGTTTTTGGTTCCCCCGGCCCCTGATGGCCTGACGGGGAGGTTGTTTGGGCAGACCCCTTATGCGGCTGCCAGCAGGTTTGCGTTCAGCGCGACGATCCTGTCAACGCTGGCCCTTGCCTCGATTGCGACCTTGCCGGTCTTGACGGGGCGGACGATTGCGAGCTGGCTGTCGGGCCCGCTCAGTACGGGGTTGATGGTCTCTATGGTCTGGGGCATCGGGGTCCTCCCTCTTTCTGCGCTTTCTCTCTTGTCTCTCTTATTCATGTATCCATAGTGCCAATTCTGTAGAATCGCATCAAGGGATATTCCGCGATAGTCCTTATTTGATTTTGTGATGCTATAATAGGGGCTGTTACGGGGGATGAAAGGCTGGATATGGATATTCGGGAACTGCGCAGCTTCACCGTCGCGGCTCGTTTGCGCAGCATTTCACGGGCGGCGGAGCTGTTGGACATCGGACAGCCGACCGTGTCCACACACATCAAGAAGCTGGAGCAGGAGCTGGGGACGCAGTTGTTTGATCGCATCCGGCGGCCGATACGGCTGACGCTGGCGGGCGAGAAGCTGCTTGACCTGGCCGGTCCGCTTGTAGAGGGTATCGATGGGCTGGCCGTGAACACGCAGCAGGCACAGACGGAGGGACCGGTGACGGTGGCGGCCACCGCCAACCTGATGTCGCACTTCCTGCTTGGCGCCGTAGAGGCGTTTCGCGATGAGAACCCACGGGTACACATGCGGCTGAGGTCTCGACTACGTTCCGAGGTGATCGAGTTGGTGTCGCAGGGGGAGGTGGATTTCGGCATCGTGCCCGGTATTGATCCGGATCCGGCGCTGGAGTTCGAGAGCCTGTTCCCCTATGAGCGGCTCCTCATCACTCCTCTCAACCATCCTCTGCTGGAAGAATCGCCACTGACGTCGATGGATCCCGTCGCCGAGCACCCGTTGATCATGATGGGGCCTGGCACGTACACGCGGTCCGCGGTGGAGTCCGAATTCCGGCGGAAGGGCCTGGAATTCGATGTCGTGATGGAGGCGGACTCACTGGACCTGATCAAGCGGTACGTGGGGCACGGGTACGGGGTCTCAGTGATCCCGCGTGTGGTCGCGGAGCCGGGGGACGAGGACACGCTGGGCATCGTGCCGTTGGGCCACATTTTGCCGACGGATCGGGCGGGGTTGATCACGCTGCGCGGGCGGGCGTTGTCCACGCCGGCGGAGGCGCTGATTGAGAAGGTGCGGGAGGCCGCGGCGGATATGTAGTCGGGGCGGGCATTGGCGATTCCTCAGTGTGGTGGTTAAACTGGGGGAACGTTCACCGGTGTGGCGCGTTCGTCTAGTGGCCAAGGACACCGCCCTCTCAAGGCGGAGATCACGGGTTCGAATCCCGTACGCGCTACCATGCTGGATTGTTGAGTGAAATGCCATACGCCTAGTAGCTCTGGAGCATTGAAACTTCGAAGAATTTGGCTTGCCCAGTCTATAAGTCTGCGTCGCAGAGTCCCACACGAAATGGCGGCTGGAAACGACAATGGTGATTGTAAGCGATAGTTTGAGGATGCGTGGGGGTAACTGGTGTGCGGTAATGATAATCTCGATCCCAGAACACTGAGCTTCTCACAGGCCAACGGCTATGAACCGTTGCCGCAGCCCCTTGCACTTGGCGAGATTAGCGACCAGACACGTAGAAAGTTGTGGGATCTCCTTTATTCGTCGGCTTGGGAATGGAGATACGACTGGGACGGTACTGGATTCAACGTCGCCGAACCGTGGACATTTTTTTTCGAGGATATGCACACAGGGTATTTTGAGCGACCCCTAGAAGAATTTGGGAACAATCCAAATGACTTGTTAGCAGAATACAGGGCTTTCATATCTGAGTCCGCACGATTCAACAAGCTTTTTGACCTGTGGCAGATGATTATGCGGCACCCTCGGTGTCCGCGTAAGTTCGTGAAAGAAACCGCGCGAATATTCGAGGAGTGCCGTCTGGCCTATGTGGTGGACACGAGCAGGCCGCCGACTATTCTTCCGGCGGCGACGCCGCAAGAGGGCACCGCACTGGTCTCCGCCATGAAACAGTCGAGGGAGAGCCGACAATTCGGGGCCGAGACTCACTTAAGGGAGGCGGCCACCCGGATCAACGCCGGGGAATGGGCAGAGTCGGTTCGCGAGAGTATTCATGCCGTGGAATCAGTAGCCCGTAAGCTGGATCCCAAGCACGCGAACACGCTCGACAGTGCGCTAAAGTCTTTGGAGAAGCAGGTACGGATTCACCCTGCGCTCAGAGACGCGTTTGGTAAGCTTTACGGCTACACATCCGATGAGGACGGCGTGAGGCATTCCTTACTGGAAAGCAGTGCGTCTCCGGTTGGACGCGATGAGGCTGCGTTCATGCTAGGGGCCTGTGCATCATTCGTGACGTACTTGCTGAGTAAGAGCCGTGCGGATGCGAATTCGTGACGACGGGGCGCCCTACCCATGACTACACTTCACGAAGCTGACGTACTAGCTATCGTCGCGGACACATCGAAGGTGATTGCGGGCGACATCGCATGGCGAATTCAGCCAACGATGACTCCTGCTTCAAAGTTTCGAGTGTCAGTCGCAACTGACGACGACCATCCGCTCTTCATAGAAGGCTTCTATAATCCGTCCTTCGGTAAGCTATCCTTTTCTGTGATTTTTCAGGGGCAGGGTCGGATTTACGGCCTCGACCTAGGTAGGCAACACCGCAATATGGATGGGCATATAGTCGAGGATACCCACAAGGTACGGTGGACTGAAGGCGAGCGAGACAGGCAAGCTTATGAACCACAGGACATCACCGCCAGCTGGTCAGACCCACTGGAGGCGTGGAGGCAATTCTGCCTTGAAGCTAACTTGCGCCACGAGGGTAGAATGATAGCGCCTGTGACACAGGGGGAATTGGCGCTATGAGTACAGAAGAGTTGGCCATAAGACTCTCGGACTTGTTGCCCACGTTGTTTGAATGCACTCCTGCTCCTCAAGAGGGTGTCCGTGTGCGCACGCCACTACTGTTTCCTGATGGTGGGGTCATTGATGTGTTCGTGCTGGAAAGAAACGCGACTTACACCTTGACCGATTTTGGAGACGCAGCAGGATGGTTAGGCCTTCAAACAGTCAGCCAACAGCGCTCACAGAAGCAGCGCCTCTTGATGAAGGACACTTGCCAGACCTTGGGTATCGAATTAAGGGGCGAAACTCTCGTGCTACAAGGTGTACCTACAGATGGCCTCGCCGATGCTGTCCTTCGGTTGGCACAGGCAGAGGCCCGGGTCGCAGACCTATGGTTTACTATGCGTCAAATCCCAGGCGAATCTACCGCGGATGAAATCAATGATTGGCTTTTGATGCGACAATTCGAAGTGGATCGAAGAATCCCGATCGCTGGCAAATCATCAAGAATGTGGACCATCGACTTTAGAACTCGAACACCGAACAAAGAATCCCTCGTGTTTCTTCTAAGCACTGGCACTCGAGGGGCTACTCGGCGAATAGTCGAGCACGTTGTTGCAGGCTTCCACGATCTCCGCAGTTCGTCTCTGGCCGGTACTAACGTTTCGTATGTCTCGTTATTCGACGACACCGTGGACATCTGGCGAGACGAGGATTTTGGGCTCGCGGAGAGTTTGTCTGACATTGCGAGATGGTCCCGCCCCGATGAATTAGCTGAGTTGCTCGAAAGTTCGGGCTAGTAATCTTACTTTCGAAAATTGCCGCACATCCGGAAAACCACCTTGCGAGAAATTGATATCTAGAAGCCGCGCTTGCGTGGTTGGCAAACTTTGAGCGGGGTGAGGGTATCGAGTGCTCGTTCTTGGGCAGGGGAGGCAGTACTTGTTCCTAGGCAGCTACAAGTACTGGATGATGTCGAACGTAGAGAACATTAATCTTGACGATGTACTTAATCGCGCGCCGCCGTATCGAGACCGCAGGGATTTCGATATCCGGCTGGGGGATACGGGGACGCGGTAATCGTGGCCATCGGATCGGATTGACTCATTTGCCTTACCCTCATACATTGGCGGTAAGGAGTATCGGGATGTTTGTGAAAGTTACGTCGAAGCGGCAGGTTACGTTCCCGGCCAGGGTGTTGGATGAGCTTGGGGTCAAGCTGGGTGATCAGATCGAGTTGCAGGAGGGGCCGGACGGCTATCTGCTGAAGCCGCGGCGCATCGACTACTCGAAGCTGGGGACGCTGCGGGACAAGATCAAGCCTGGCACACCGCCGTTGGACATCCGCACGTTCAGGGATGATAGGGAGAGCGGACGTGGCCCTGCGCTACGGGATTGATACGTCGGTCCTGGTTCGTCTTGTCACGAGAGAGCCGCAGCGTGACTACGAGCGCTGTATCGTGCGTCTGCGGGCGCTTGTCGCAGAGGAGAGACTCGATGTCTTTGCCTCGAATCAAGTCATTGGGGAAGCGCATGCGACCCTCACACATCACTATGGTGTTACAGACCGGGAGGCTCGCGCAGGACTCATCGACGCCCTCACAAGCGGCCTGGTGACTCCATTGGGAGGTCGCACCGTATTGGACATCCTCGAGGCTTCCGGCGGACCCGGGCTATTTGACAGGCTCATTACGGACGACTCTACACGCGGGCGGGGTTGGAAACGCAGAAACTTGGTCCCGTTGCCGTCTCCGACGGCCTCGCGGATGCCCTCCTGCATCGGAAACCACCGGAGCTGGGAACGAGGGCCGAATTGTGCCGCAGCAGGTGCCGCCCGATGCCGCGTAACCGTATGACTTGAGCGTCCGCAGGCGGTCTCGCAGCGTGGACTGCGGCACACGGCGCAGTTCAGAGAGATCTTCGACGGGTGATGTGTGGCGTTCGGCAGATCATCAGCAACGTCTGCCTGAGCGGGTAGGACACACTCTCGGGCGCCCGGGGTCTGCGCCGAACTTGGCGATGACAGCCGGCGCCACGGCGCGACCGGCGTGGCGCCGGTCCAAGAACCGCCACAGCGTGTGCTTTCGAGACATGGAGGTGCGCGGCCGCCGTACCCGCCCGTGCCGGAGCACGTAGGCGTCCACGTACAGCCGGACGGCTTGTTGCAGGTCTTGGGAAACTGGATTGCTTTTACTCAAGCAGGGTTGTAATGGTCTGCAGGCCATTGTCAGAACAGGCGTTATACGTTAGATAGCTGGCTGTGCCGCGTGATTGCTGGAGAAACCGCTCAATGGTAAATACGAGCTAGGTTGGTCCATGGGTCGCTGGCCGCCTACAGCAGCAGATACACCCGCACGAGGAGGTAGAGTACAAGCGCCGCCACCATCCCAATTGACGGGGCCATGGCGCCCAGCCCTATGGGCACTTCAAAGGTCACGTGGATGGCACTTGCCGCAGCGCGCGCCATCCACGTGAAGGCCATCAGCACCGCTGCCTCTCCCACAAATGGAATGGGCGCCACGATCAAGAGGAGGCCGGGTGCAAACACGAAGCCGAACCTGCGGACGAACTGGAGGTACGTCACGCTCTCCACTTCGACATCGAAGTAGACAGTCAGCAGCCGGGCGAGTGTCCATGCAAAAAACGCTGAAGAGGAGCCAATAGAGCACTCCCCACAGCCCCATCACAATGACCCGGGTGGCTTGGCCCCGCAGGACATCGTGAATGGCCGTCCGACACTCCACGCAGCCGCGCCGATGAGCACCGCCAGTAGAGACTTACCGTATCGCGCCCTGGTCATCCCGTTTATGGCGTCGTAGATGAACTTGCAGGATGCCCGGGTGAGCCTGGTCAAGGTCGTAGTGGCGCTCGGAAGTTCCGGCGTCGAGAATTTGGCCGGCGTCCCGTCTCTGAACTTCTCGCCCTTGTAGTTCTCCTCGATGAACGTTCGATCCCGCTGCACGGTCAACGCATCCATCAGCGGGAAGAGTTTTGTTTCTGATGGAGGTTGGGAATCTGACCACCTGCGAGGGCGAGCTTTCCCAGGCGTTCACCCTGCATTGGTTCTGCACCTGTAAGTCTCGGCCGTACTCCAGTCGTGCAGAGACAAGAAAAGGGGCTTCACATGAAGCCCCTTTTTCCCTTGCGTCTTAGCTAGGCCCTGGGTGCTATCACGACCTCAACCGGATCAGGTAGAAGACGAGACCTCCCGCTGCCAACACTCCGATGACGATCAGGGCGATCGCCCATAGCGGGAACCCGCCGTCATCTTCAGGCTCCACGGGCGGACCAACCGTGGCTGTGGGTTCC
>JAPOOK010000063.1 GCA_026713485.1 Chloroflexota bacterium
CCCCAAAGTCCCCTCCCTCTTGAGGGGGAGGGTTAGGGTGGGGGTGAAAGTCCCCCAAGACCCCCTCTCATACGGAGATGGTCGAGGCGAGAGTAGAAGTGACAACATCACCTGAAGAAGCAAGCCAACAGGTGGCGCGTCTGCGTGATCTCATCCGCCGCCACGACCATCTCTACTACGTCCTCGACAGCCCCGAGATCTCCGATGGCGAATACGACGGCCTACTCCGCGAACTCCGCCGGCTTGAAGAGCTCCACCCAACCCTCATAACACCGGACTCCCCCACACAGCGCGTTTCCGGTGAGCCGTCTGAGCGATTTCAGACCGTCCGCCACCCCGTCCCTCTCCTCAGCCTTGGCAATGTCTTCAATGACGAGGAGCTTGAGGCATGGGAGCGTCGTGCCATGAACCTCATTCCCGGCGAGGCCATCGACTATTACTGCGAACTTAAATACGACGGCCTGGCTGTCGCGCTCACCTATGAGAACGGCGTGCTTGTTCGAGGCGCAACTCGCGGAACAGGAGTTGAGGGCGAGGACGTCACCGCCAATCTCCGTACTGTCCGCAGCATCCCGCTTAGCGTTTCCGGCCCCAACATCCCCGCCCGCTTTGAGGTACGCGGCGAGATTCTCTTCCCCATCGACAAGTTTGGGGAACTCAATCGCGAGCGTGAGGAGCGAGGCGAGCGCATCTACGCAAACCCTCGCAACACCGCCGCCGGCTCCGTCCGTCAACTCGACCCACAGATAACCGCAGCGCGTCCACTGGAACTGTTCGTCTACTCTCTGGGCTGGGCGGAGGGCGACGTGCCCGAGACCCAATCCGCAACCTTGGAATGGCTCGGTGGTCTGGGTTTCAAGGTCAACGCCGGCAACCGCAAGGCCGCAACACTCGCAGAGGCGATGCGTTTCTATCAGGACGCCCTTGAGCAACGCGAATCACTGAACTACGGCACGGACGGAGTCGTCATCAAGGTCGATTCTTTCCGCATACAGCGCTTGCTCGGTGTCGTGGGACGCGAGCCGCGATGGGCCATCGCCTACAAATACCCCGCAGAACAGGCCACAACCCGCCTCGTCCGTATCGGCGTCAACGTTGGCCGCACCGGCGCCCTTAACCCCTACGCCGAGCTTGAACCCGTCCAGGTTAGCGGCGTCACCGTCAAGATGGCCACCCTCCACAACGAGGACTACATCCGTGAACGTGATATCCGCATAGGTGATGTCGTAACTGTTGAACGCGCCGGGGAAGTCATCCCGAAGATTCTCGGCCCCGTCGTTGAAGCCCGCACCGGCTCTGAGACAGAGTTCACTATGCCACCCACATGCCCCGAATGCAGCGAACCCGTCGTGCGGCGCGAAGGTGAGGCTATTCACCGTTGCATCAACCCTGCCTGCCCTGCCCAGGCCTATGAACTCATCAGGCACTACGTCAGCCGCCCCGCCATGGACATCGACGGCGTCGGCGAATCCCTCGTCAAACAGTTCCTGGAAGTCGGGCTAATACACGATTCAGCCGACCTCTACACTCTCACTGTCGAGCAGCTTGCTGACCTTGAGCGCATGGCGGAGAAATCAGCGCAGAACGCCATCGATGCCATCGCTCTTTCGAAAGAACGCCCGCTGGCCAATGTCATCTTCGCGCTCGGAATCCGTCACGTCGGCGCGGAGACGGCCCGCATCCTTGCAGAACGCTACGGCGACATGGACGCCCTCGCCGCCGCCACGGAGGAACAACTCTCCGACATCTACACCATCGGCAGTATCGTCGCGGACAGCGTCTACACGTGGTTCCGTGACGAAGAAAACCTGCGCCTTATCGCAAAACTCCATGACGCCGGTGTACGGATGCGTGAGGAGATCGTCCGCGCCGCCGGTGATCTCCCATGGAACGGGCAAGAGATCGTGCTGACCGGCCGTCTCGCCGAGTTGTCGCGGCCCCAGGCGGAAGAAATCGTTCGCAGTTTGGGCGGCAAGGCTGGACGAAGTGTGACAAAGAACACGACGCTCGTCGTGGCAGGCCCGGAGGCCGGTTCCAAGCTCGAAAAGGCACAGCGCCTTGAAACCCCGATCATCGACGAAGACGAATTCCTGCGGCGCGTGGATGAGGCGCACCGTCAGGTTGGCATCAATCTCCAGTAGCGAGAGCGCCGCGAGTTGCCTTAATGACCGAGCAAGAACGCCCCGCTACCGGCCCCCTCCTCATCTTTGGCCTGCGCAACCCCACCGCGCGCTATGCCAATACCCGCCACAACGCCGGCGCGATGGCCGTCCAACACCTCGCCAAACGTCACGACATTGAGTTCCAGCAACGATCTAACGGAACCGTGGTTGGACGCGGAGATCTCTGGGGCCGGGACGTCCGCCTCATCCTCCCCGGCACATACATGAACGTCAGCGGAGATGTTGTCGGCCCTTTGGTACGCCGATTCGGCCGCCGTTTGGATTCAATTCTTATTGTGATCGATGAGATGGATCTCCCGCTTGGCATTGTCAGGCTGAGGCCCTACGGCAGCGCGGGCGGCCACAACGGCATGAAATCCATCATCAGCGCCTTAGGGACGCAGGAGTTTCCGCGCCTCCGTATCGGCGTGGGCAGGCCGGAAAACGGTGGCATCGACCCCATCCAACACGTCCTTGCCCGTTTCCGCCCCGATGAACAGAAACGTCTCGACGAAGGCCTAGACCGCGCAGCAGACTGCATGGAGCTTCTCATCCAAAGCGGCATCAATGAAGCCATGAACGAATTCAACGGCCTGGGCTCGATCGAAGACTAGTGAAATCACTCGCCGATATCCGTTCCCAGTTGAGCAACGGTGCTTTTCGCTACTCAGAGCATGCATTCGATCGAGCCATAGTGAGACGCATCACTCGTGGCGAGATCATCCAGGCATCATCGAACGCAGCAATCATCGAGAACTACCCTGAAGACAAATACGGGCCAAGTTGCCTGTTACTGGGATTCACAGCTGCAAACCGTCCCATTCACATTCAGGTCTCGCTTGCAGATGAAAGTGAGACGCTTATTATTACCCTATACGAGCCAAATCTGGATGAGTGGGAAGACTATAGGAGGCGGCGATGACGGCCTGCCCCGTTTGCCACGACGAAAACAGCAGGACTGAGTTGGTCAACAAGGTCTTCGATTTCGATGACCGTTACGTGCTTGTCGAGGGTATCCCGGCGACCGTCTGCCAGAGATGTGGTGAGCGAACGTTCAGCAGCGAGACGGTGGAACGCACTCGACACCTTATCGAAAACAGCGCCACCCCTGCCAAAACTGTCGGCCTTCAGGTCTACGATTACGCGTAAACCCCTGTCCCCCTCCGCTCACCCTGAGCCTCGTCGAAGGGTACTCCCGTCCCCTCTCCGAATCCTGCGCGCCCTCCTCCTGATCCTCCTCGTAGTCCTCATAGCAGCCGCCTGCGACCCTCAAACCGAATCCACACCCGTAGCCAGCGCTACCCCCACACCACCTGCGACTACCCTCCCAGGCAGCGGTGACGGATCAATCTATACCCCCCTCCCGATTACCATCCCAACTGCGCGACTCACTCCCGTAACCGACGGCCAAATCCTGATGTTTGACTCACTGCCCGAACCAACCCCGCTGGACGTCTATGCTCTCGCGAGAGATTTCCTCCCGGACGCCAATCTCTCCCCGCCCCGCGCGCCTCAAGATGCAGTCGGTGACACAAGGTCCTTCTCTGTCTATAACCTCCACCGGAGTTCGCGCGTTGAGGTTGATGCCCGCCTCTGCGTTACGACGGAACACGTAGATTTCTATGTGCAAGTAGGTCTCGGCTTGCCGTGTTCGGCTTTCAACAACGACGTAACACGCCGATTTGAGGACACTCTCCGCCCGGCAGTCATCAACAACTTTGCCGGCGACCCATCCGTCGCGGATGACCTGAGGATCGCCATCGTCCACGCGGACATACCCGGTTTCGGCGGTTACTTCGATGCCTCAGACCTCTACCCCACAGACATCAACCCCTACGCGAGTGGACGCCCCACCCTCTATCTAAACGCGTCAAGGGGCAGATCAGGAAACCCCCGAGAGGAATCCTACGACGCCCTTGTCACTCATGAACTCCAACACGCCATCCATCAGCTCTCTGACCCTGATGAAGCGACGTGGGTGAATGAGGGTCTCTCGGTCCTGGCCGAAGAAATCGTCACCTCATATTCCCGCGCTAGCTTCTTCCTGATCGGCTGCCCTCCAACGCAGATAATTGCATGGCCCCCCGTCCCTGGTACCGCCGGCTGCAACTACGCCGGCTCCGGACACTTCATGCGCTACCTCCATGAAAACTATCCCGGCCCCGACGGAACCCTTAGGCAGCTCGTCACCCAACCGGCCAACGGCCTCCGCGGCGTCAACTCCTACCTCGCCGAAATCGGCGCAGACATAGACGTTCTCCAACTGATGGCCGATTGGGGCGCTGCCAACTACGTCGACCGCCGTTCGGGAATCGATTTCAACGGTGATTTGGATGTCCGCCCGTCTCCCACGTCGCGGCTTGACCAGAACGGCAAGTTATTGAAATTCTTCACCCAATTCGCTGCCCAAAACGCCCTCCTCCCCAACGAACCCGGCGCGTACACCATCGAGTTCCAGGGCGACACAACCACTCCCTTACTCCCCCGCCTTGACGACACGTCAGGTTCCTTCTGGCACGCAGGAAGCGAAGACTCAGCCACCTACTCTCTCACAAGGGAATTTGACTTGCGCTCGGCCGATGCCGACGACGCAACCCTCACCCTCCTCCTCCGCTATGACACCGAAGAATACTGGGACTACCTCTACGCGACGGTTTCTACAGACAGCGGCCAATCGTGGCAGGTCCTCGATTCACCCTCAATGCGGGATACGTCGGAGATCGCCGTCGGCAGTGCGATGTTCCCTGCGGGTTTCACCGGAAGCAGTGGCAACCGCGGGCTGCCTCAATGGACCCTTGAAGAACTGGACCTCTCAGATTTTGTGGGTGAACGAATCTTGTTCCGTCTCCTGTATCTCACTGATCAATCCATCAGCCTGGACGGCGTCTCTCTGGCCGGAGCGTGGCTACCTGCCGCCAACTACGGCTGGGTTGCCATCGACCACCCGATACCCGTTTCGCTTGCCTCGGCAACAAACAATGACCAGTCGGACGGCGGCTGGGCCCCCGATGGATTCTTCTTTAGCAACAACCTCGCCAGTCAGGACTACGCCGTCCGCCTCATGACCGTCTCCACAACTGGTGAAACCACAGTCACGCACATGCTGATCGACGACACCGGCCACGGAACCCTCACATTCGACAACTCCGCCGGCAATATCACAGACGCCGCCATCATGGTCATGCCCTTCGCCCCCCAAACCCGCCAACCTGCCGACGCCACCCTGACCATCCGCGACGCGCCGGATTCCGGCTAGGACTCCCACTCCCCTGAACCTGTCGAAGCGTGAGCTATGCCCCTCCGCCCACCACAGCAAAAAATGGTAGCGTTAGTGAAAAAGGGAACAATCTCTAAATGGACAGAGCCAAACTAATAGCCGTCATTGGCGGCGCAGCCCCTCCTCCCTCCGCCCTTACAGCCGCCGAGGAAGTCGGAAAACTACTCGCAGAACGAGGCATGGGCGTCGTCTGCGGTGGCCTTTCAGGCGTCATGGAAGCCGTTTGCAAAGGCGCATCTGAAGCAGGTGGCCTGACAGTCGGCCTCCTGCCCTCCTACCGCGAGGCTGACGCCAACCAATACGTCACGATCTCCATTCCCACCGGCATCGGCTACGTCAGAAACTCAATGGTCGTGCGTGCGGGCCGCGCTGTCATCGCCATCGATGGCTCCTACGGCACCCTGAACGAGATGTCCTTCGCCCTCTCAGAGGAGATACCCGTCGTCGCCCTTGATAGCTGGGAGTTCTCCACCGGAGGCGCCCCGGACACGGCGGTCCACCGTGCAACGTCACCGCAAGAGGCCGTCGATTTGGCAATCGCACTAGCCGAGAAGAGAGGCGACGCATGAGCGGCATCGAAACCGTCCACGCCCGCGAAATCCTCGACTCCCGCGGCAACCCTACCCTCTCCGTCACCGTGACGCTCGCCGACGGCTCACGCGGCACAGCAGCCGTCCCCTCCGGCGCATCCACCGGAACATTCGAGGCCGTGGAACTCCGCGATGGCGATTCATCACGCTACGGCGGACGCGGCGTCCTGCAGGCAGTCAACAACGCCAATACCGTCATCGCCGACGCCGTTCGCGGAGTGGACGCCCGCCAACAAGCCGCAGTCGACCGCGCCATGATTGAACTCGATGGCACGCCCAACAAGGCAAGGCTCGGTGCAAACGCCATCCTCGGCGTCTCTCTCGCCGTCGCGCACGCCGCCGCTGCCTCGCAAGGACTCCCGCTCTATCGCTACCTCGGCGGCGACAATGCCGTCCGCCTACCTGTACCCTTCTTCAACATCCTGAACGGCGGCGCGCATGCCGCGGACTCCACAGATTTCCAGGAGTTCATGGTCGCCCCCCTCGGCGCGCCCACCTTCACGGAAGCCCTGCGAATGGGCTCCGAGGTCTATCACCAACTCCGCGCCTTGCTTCGGGCAGAGGGCCACAACACCAACATCGGCGATGAAGGCGGCTTTGCCCCCTCTCTCCCCTCCAACCGCGCCGCGCCCGATCTCATCATTCAGGCCATCGAGAATGCCGGACTCAAACCCGGCGTGGACTGCCATCTCGCCCTCGATGTCGCCGCCACGGAACTCTATCAAGACAATGGAGCCTACAACCTTGAGCGCGAGGGGCGCGTAGTCACTGCTCAGCAACTTGGGGAGACATACCGTGAATGGGCCGGGGCCTACCCGCTCGTCAGCATCGAAGACGGACTCGGAGAAAGCGACTGGCCCGGCTGGAACACACTGACCGCATCGCTCGGCGCCCAGATGCAGCTCGTAGGCGATGACCTCTTCGTCACCAACCGGGAATTCCTGGAGCGCGGCATCCGCGAGAACGTCGCCAACGCTATCCTCATCAAGGTCAACCAGATTGGCACGCTCACTGAGACGCTGGACGTCATTGAGATTGCCCGCCAAGCCGGCTATGCCGCCATGATCAGCCATCGCTCTGGCGAGACCGAGGACACCACAATCGCCGAACTAGCTGTTGCCACCGGCGCAGGCCAGATAAAGTCCGGCGCGCCCGCCCGCGGCGAACGCACCGCCAAATACAACCGCCTGCTCGCCATCGAAGACGAACTCGGCGACCGCGCCATCTACGGCGCGACGGATGTACCGCGCGGCGCGTCCTAAGCCGCGACCCATTGACGCTCATCCTGTAGAATCACGGCAGGGACTAGGGGAACATCAGGGGATTCACCACGGAGGAGACATGACCACTCGCATTGGCATCAACGGCTTTGGCCGCATCGGTCGGCAGGTTCTCAAGGCAACGCTGGAACGACACCCCGACGACCTCGAGGTTGTCGCAGTCAACGACCTGACCGACCCTGAAACCAACGCCCATCTCCTCAAGTACGACAGCACCTATGGCCGTTTCCCCGGCACGGTGGAAGCCCTTGAAGACGGACTCTCCATTGATGGCAAGCAGGTCAAGGTCGTCGCCGAGCGCGACCCGGCCCGCATCCCGTGGGGGGATCACGGCGTGGATATCGTCGTTGAGTCGAGCGGAATCTTCACTGACGCCACAAAGGCCGCGGGCCACCTCGAAGGCGGCGCGAAGAAGGTCATCATCTCCGCCCCCGCCAAGAGTGAGGACCTCACCGTCGTCCTCGGCGTCAACGATGACACCTATGACCCCAGTACACACCGCATCGTCTCCAACGCATCCTGCACCACGAACTGCATCGCCCCAGTCGCCAAGGTCCTCCACGACCGCTTCAACATCCGCACGGGCCTAG
>JAPOOK010000064.1 GCA_026713485.1 Chloroflexota bacterium
ACCGGCGACGTACAGCCCATCCACCTGGATGATACCTATGCCAAGCGCACCCGCTTTGGAAATCGAATAGCGCATGGCATTCTCACAGCGGGCGTAATCTCCGCAGCAATCGGCACGCAGTTAGTGCCGAACGCACTCGCCATTTATATGGGGCAAACACTACAGTTCCGAGCGCCCGTTTGGCTTGGGGATTCAATCACCGCAACCCTTGAGGTCACAGAGCTTGACGTCGAGCGGCGTCGCGCCACCATTTCGACCACGTGCACAAATCAGAAGGATGAAGTGGTCCTCACCGGCGAGGCGCTGGTGATGTTGGACACCGTGCGCGACGAATAGCGTGACACGCAGTCAGCAGTATCGACGCGACCCGGTCATTCTATTTATATCTGTTTAGGAGGCCAATCCAGATGTTCGTTCTTGACCAGGGAAACCGCATCGTCGTGCCGCGGACGGAGATGACGTACCCCGGCCACAACATGCGGATGCATGAAAATGCGTCGACTGCGCCCGTCGACCATGTGATGGCGGACCTGGAAGACGCGTGTCCCTACGAGTTCAAGGGCGAGGCCTCCCGAACCACAATCATGGAGGCGTTCAATACGCTGGATTACGGCACCAAGGTCGTCACATTCCGCCCGAACAACATCCATTCCCGTTTCTTCCTGGGAGACGTGGAGACGATCATGCGCGGGGCGGTCGACAAGTTCCACGGGATTATCCTGCCCAAGGTCACCGGGCCAGAGGACGTCATTTACGTTTCCCGTCTGCTCGATGCTCTTGAACTTGAGGCGGGGTGGACGACGAAGGTCGCCATTGAGACGCTGATCGAAACGCCGGAGGCGATGGTCAACGTCAGCAAGATCGCAACAGCTTCGCCGCGAATGGCCGGCCTGATATTTGGCATCGCAGACTTCGCGGCAGTGATGGGCGTCGTGGACGTGGTCGAAGACCAGAACAAGAACTTCCACTACGCCAAGCAGCACATGGCAGTGGCGGCAAAGGCGGCCGAGTTGCACGCAATCGACAATGTATTCTTCACCCTCGTCCGGCGTGACACGTCGGAAGAGGATGCGGCCACGATCAATGAAGCGCTGCTCCAAAAGAACGTCGAAGCCGCGAACCTGGGCATGGACGGCACGTGGATCATCCATCCACAGCAGGCGCCCATGGCCAATATGGCCTTCACGCCGAGCGATTCTCTTACGGAGTACGCTTCTCGCCTGATCGACAACTACCACGAGCGCGGCGGCGGGGCATTTGTCTTCGAGGAGACAGGCGAATTTGTGGACGAGGCGACGGCCAAAGGCTACCTCGTCCTGCTGGCAAAGGCTGCGCAAGCAGGCAAAGTGGACGCGACCTGGCTTTCAGATCATGCCGCGCGCCACGCAGAAATTACGGGCTATGACGTGCTGCGGCAGGCAGGCCGACACGTCGCCTAGAGGAATCGCTGTCCGAGAGCGTCATGCCTGACCCAATCATCGAACCGCAGGACGCAATCGCTGCGGAGGTACGCCGATGGGTCGACCGGGAGGTAATTCCCGTCGTCGATGAGCTTGAGCACAACAACACGTTCCCTGATCAGCTCGTGCAGGGGATGCGGGAGTTGGGCCTGTTCGAGTTGATGATTCCCCAAGAGTACGGCGGAATCGGCGCGACATATGTGAGTTATTCCGGCGTGGTTGAGGAATTGGCGCGCGGGTGGATGAGCCTCGGCGGGATCCTGAATACACACGTCATCATCACGCACCTGGTTTCAACATTCGGGACTGAGGATCAAAAGCAGCGCTACCTGCCACAGCTGTCGACGGCGGAACGGCGGGGGGCGCTGACGATTACGGAGCCGAACGCGGGCTCCGACGTGCAGGCGATTCAAACCGTGGCTGTGAGGGACGGCGACGATTACGTCGTGAACGGTTCCAAGCTGTTCGTGAGCAATGGGCGGCGCGGCGGGCTGTTCGCCATGGCGGTCAAGACTGACCCGCAAGTTGATCCACGTTATCGCGGTATATCGTGCTTGCTTGTGCAGCCCGATTATCCCGGTTTCGTTGTAACGAGGGACATCGAGAAGCTGGGCTACAAGGGCATCGAGGCGTCAGAGCTTTCGATGGACAATCTCCGCGTGCCGGCGGGCAACCTGCTTGGCGGCGAGGAGGGACAGGGGTTCTTCCAGATTCTGAGTGGTGTTGAGGTTGGTCGCGTGAACACGGCCGCGCGGGCCGTTGGCGTGGCGCGGGCGGCATTTGAGGCTGCAGCGACGTATGCACAGCAACGGCAGGCGTTTGGCAAGCCCATTGGGGAGCACCAGGCCATCCAGTTGAAGCTCGCAGATATGTACACGAATATCACTGCGGCGCGACTGTTGGCGCGTTGGGCGGCCGGGGTCAAGGACCAGGGGGGCCGGGCTGACACAGAAGTTGGTATGGCCAAGCTGTTCGCGACGGAGGTTGCGACGGAGACGACGCTGGAATCCATGCGGATTCACGGCGGAATAGGCTATACGAAGGAAATGCCGGTGGAGCGTTTCTTCCGCGACGCGCCAGGCATGATGATCTATGAAGGCACGAACGAGATTCAGCGGACAATTATCGCGCGGAGCGTACTGCAGCGTTACGCGGTGAACTAAACGGGGGAACGGGGATGCAATTCGGACGATATCTGGAGGAATTTGAAGAGGGCGCTTTGTACAAGCACTGGCCCGGCAGGACCATCACGCAGGCGGACGATATCGCGTTCTGCATGTTGACGATGAACCACCATCCTCTTCACATCGACGAGGAGTTCGGCAGGAACAGCCAATTCGGCCAGAACGTCGTTGTCGGTAACCTGGTTGTCGATATCGCGTTTGGGTTGAGCGTGTCTGACGTATCAGGACGCGCAATTGCGAATCTTGGTCTGGATGAGATCCGGTTCCACAAGCCGACGTTCCATGGGGATACCATTTATGCGGAGACCGAGGTGCTCTCGGTGCGACCAAGCGACACGCGGCCGGACCGCGGCGTGGTGACGGTTGAGACCCGGGCGACGAATCAACGCGAAGAGACGGTGATGACGTTCAAGCGGAGCGTACTCATTCCGCGAAAGCCGGAGGACAGTGAGGGTTAAACATTATGGCAACCCGCTCTGAAGAAGACATCCGCGCGGCACAGGCAGCGTGGGAGGAGAAAACGGCCGGCGCGCGCGAGCGCAAGGAGTCGTTTGGCACGGACTCAGTTGAGGGCATAGGCCGGGCGTATTCGCCCGAGAGTGTCCCTGACCTGGACTTTCTCAATGACGTCGGATTCCCCGGCGAGTACCCATTCACGCGGGGCGTACAGCCAACCATGTACCGGGGACGGCTGTGGTCGATGCGGCAATACGCGGGATTCGGGACGCCCGCAGAGTCCAATGAGCGGTTCCGCTACCTGTTGGAGCAGGGTCAGACGGGGTTGTCCGTCGCATTCGATCTGCCGACGCAGTTGGGCTACGACTCCGATGATTCGCACTCGCTTGGCGAGGTGGGCAAGGTGGGCGTTGCCATCGACTCCCTGCGCGATATGGAGTTGATGTTCCAGGACATTCCACTCGACAAGGTCAGCACCTCAATGACCATCAACGCGCCGGCTGCCTTGCTGGTGGCCATGTACGTTGCAGTGGGCGAGAAGCAGGGCCATGAGCCGGCCGCACTCACAGGCACGGCGCAGAACGACGTGCTGAAGGAGTACATCGCACGCGGCACATATATCTATCCGCCGGGGCCGTCGCTGCGACTTGCGGCTGACCTGGTGGGCTACTGCGCCCGCGAGATGCCGCGATTCAACAGCATCTCCATCAGCGGCTACCACATGCGTGACGCGGGCAGCACCGCGGCGCAGGAGATCGCGTTCACGTTTGCCAACGCCATAGCCTATGGCGAGGCGTTTGTTGAGCGGGGTGTTGACGCAGACTCATGGGGACCGCGCGTTTCGTGGATCTTCAATACTCACAACAACTTCATGGAAGAGGTTGCCAAGTACCGGGCGCTTCGCCGCATGTGGGCGAAGATTATGAAGGAGCGGTTCGGCGCTCAGGACCCGCGCTCGTGGATGCTCCGGACTCATACTCAGACCGGTGGCTCCACATTGACGGCGCAGCAGCCGCAGAACAACATCGTCCGCGCGGCGTATCAGGCCATGGCGGCAGTGCTGGGCGGGGTGCAGAGCCTTGCGCTTTCCTGCTACGACGAGGCACTGGGCATCCCGACGGATGAGGCGCAGCGCGTCGCGCTGCGAACACAGCAGATTCTCGCGCATGAGACAGGCATCGCTGACACGGTTGATCCGTTGGCAGGGTCGTATTTCGTCGAGTGGATGACGAACAACCTTGAAGAGAAGGCGTGGCAGTATATGCGGCAGATCGAGGACCTGGGCGGGGCGGTGACGGCTATTGAGAACGGCGTCATCCAGAAGGAGATCGCGCAGGCATCGTATGACATGGCCCAGTCCATCGAGAACGGCGATCAGCTTGTGGTCGGCGTTAACTCGTTCACGGACGGCAATGAGGATACATCCCTGCAGGTGTTCCGCGTGGACAACCGCGTCGTCGCGGAACAGCACCAATCGCTGGAGCGCGCGAAGGCGGAACGGAGCGCGGAGGACGTAACGAATACCCTTGAGGCGCTGCGAGCTGCCGCGCGTGGAGACGGCGACCTCATGGGGCCCATCCTGGGCGCGGTGCGCGCCTATGCGACGACGGGCGAGATCTGCAGTGCGTTGAGGGATGTGTTTGGGGAATACACGCCGCCGGTCGAGGTGTAACGGCCAGTAAGAATCTGAAAATACCGCCCTATGAATGGGCATGAATAGAAAAGGCAAGGAAGGAAGAGGGGGTAAGGACCATGGCAGGACTGTTGGACGGCAAGGTGGCGCTCGTGACGGGTGGCTCTCGCGGCATCGGCCGCGCGACGGCAATCGAGCTGGCGTCGAGTGGCGCATCGGTGGCCGTGAACTACAACGCGAACCAAGAGGCCGCGGATGAGGTCGTCAACGCGATTACATCCGCCGGCGGCAAGGCAGGGGCGTACCAATTCAATATCGCCGACCGCGCTGCGGTTGATTCCCAGATCGATCAGATCGTGTCCGACCTCGGACCGGTCACCGTCCTGGTGAACAACGCGGGCGCGACTGCGGACCGCACGCTCAGGAACATGTCAGACGAGCAGTGGGACAGCGTCATCGAGGTCAATCTGACCGGAACGTTTAACGTGACCAAGAAGATCTGGAACATCATGGGCGAGGCCGGTGGCGGCCATATCGTCAACATCAGTTCGATCGTTGGCGAGGCCGGACGGCTTGGCCTGATCAACTACTCGACGGCCAAGGCGGGGCTTTTGGGCTTCACCAAGACGGCTGCGAAAGAAGGCGCGCGCACAAACATCCAGGTGAATGCCATCGCGCCCGGATTCATTGACACGGACATGATCTCCGGCCTGACGCCGGAAATGAAGGAAAACCTCAAGAAGGAAGCCACGCTTGGCCGCCTCGGCGAGGTTGAAGAGATAGCCAAGGTCGTTCGTTTCATTGTCAGTGAGGCGACATACATGACCGGCGCGACAATTGACGTGAACGGCGGGATGTACTACCGCTAAAACACGATCGGCAACCAGGGAACACCCAGGGGGATTGGAATCATGAGCGATGCAGTGATCGTGAGCGCCGTGCGAACGGCGGTAGGAACGATGGGCGGCGCACTTTCAGGCGTTGCAGCGCCAAGGCTTGGCGCCATCACCATCCAGGAGGCCATTGGGCGTTCCGGGATTCCGGATGACATCCAGCCGGATGAGGTGCTGATGGGGAACGTGATCCAGGCAGGGCTGGGGCAGAACCCGGCGCGCCAGTCCGCCATCCAGGGCGGGCTGCCGGTGAGCGTGCCCTCCACCACCATCAACAAGGTTTGCGGCTCCGGCCTCAAAACCGTGATCCTGGCCTCACAGGCCATCCGCGCCGGCGACTCGCAATACATCGTGGCGGGCGGCATGGAAAACATGAGCGCCGGGCCGTACCTGGTGCAGAACGGCCGCTACGGCTATCGCCTGGGCCATGCTGAGTTGATTGACTCAACGGTTCACGACGGCCTGTGGTGCGCGATGGAAGACTGCCACATGGGCATCACGGCGGAGAACGTGGCGGCCGAGTACGGCGTCACGCGCGACGATCAGGATGCCTTTTCTGCGGAATCGCAGCGACGCGCCGGTGAGGCGATGAACAGCGGCCGTTTCGCGGATGAGATTGTCAACGTTGAGATTCCACAGCGGCGCGGCGATCCAGTCGTCGTGAATACGGACGAGCACCCGCGACCGGACTCCACGGCAGAGGGGCTAGCCCGACTGCGCCCCGCCTTCACACAGGACAACGGCACGGTGACGGCAGGCAACGCTTCCGGCATCAATGACGGTGCGGCGACGACTATCGTCGTTTCCGAGGAGTTCGCCAACGAGCATGGCCTGAAGCCACTGGCGCGCGTGCGCGGCTATGCCGCTGCGGGCGTGGATCCCCGCATCATGGGCATCGGTCCCATCACTGCGATGCAGAAGGCTGTACGGCACGCGGGACTGTCGATTTCGGACATCGACCTGATCGAGTTGAACGAGGCGTTCGCCGCGCAGTCCGTTGCGGTCACTCGCGAGCTTGAGCTCGACCCGGAGATTGTAAACGTCAACGGCGGCGCAATTGCGATCGGCCATCCCATTGGGGCATCCGGGACGCGCATTCTCGTCACGCTTCTCCATGAGATGCAGAAGCGAGAGACGCAGTTCGGGATGGCATCGCTGTGCATCGGCGGCGGACAGGGCATCGCGCTTGTGGTCGAGGCGGCGTAAGTACAACACCAATTAGCAGTCCGTATATTCGAGTGCGAATCAAATGGGGGGCGGCGGGGTGACTCCTGCGGCCTTGAGGACTTGCGCGAGGGGCGAAGACATGCGTATACTGCGCGTGTTAGCACTCTCAGCGCGAGAGTGCTAATTCTGCGAAAAAGACAGTTACAGGAGGGATAGAGAGAGGTATGGCGCGCACATTTCAGCCGCTGGGGGATCGGATTGTGATCAAGCCCAATGAGGAGGAGGAGGTCTCCAAGGGGGGTCTGCTTCTCCCGGACACGGCACGGGAACGACCGCAGGAGGGCGAAGTCATCGCTGCTGGTCCAGGGCGCGTGAGCGACACCGGCCAACTGATTCCGATGTCGCTGGGCGTTGGAGATAAGGTTCTCTTTCCGCAGTTTGGGGCAACTCGAATCAACGAAGATGATGACGAACTGCTCTTTTTCAGAGAGTCCGACATCCTGGCGAAGATCAGCTAGTCACAGGTTCGAAAGGTACAGGAGGCTCACTCAATGGCAAAGCAGCTCATATTTGGCGAGGATGCGCGGCGCGCGCTGCGCAGCGGCGTTGACGCCGTCGCCGATGCGGTCAAGATTACGCTCGGCCCACGCGGCCGCAACGTGGTTCTTGATAAGCGTTTCGGCCCTCCCACGGTCAGTTCCGACGGCGTGTCCATCGCCAAGGAAATCGACCTTAAGGATCCATTCGAGAACATGGGCGCGCAACTCGTGAAAGAAGCAGCGTCCAAGACCAACGACATCGCCGGTGACGGCACAACGACGGCGACGGTTCTGGCCCAGTCCATCATCCACGAGGGAATGAAGAACGTGGCGGCCGGCGCGAACCCGATGGTGCTGCAGCGCGGCATCACGGCGGCGACACAGGCGTCCGTTTCCGCACTCAAGGACATGGCGATTCCGGTTACCGGACGGGAGCAGATCGCGCAGGTCGCGTCCATCTCCGCGTCCGATTCCGAGATCGGCAACCTGATTGCCGAAGTCATGGAGAAGGTGGGCAAGGACGGCGTCATCACCGTCGAGGAATCCCGCGGCATCCAGTACGAGACGGAGTACGTCGAGGGGATGCAGTTTGATCGCGGCTACGTTTCACCCTACTTCGTCACGAACTCCGAGCGCATGGAATCCGCCATCGACGACGCGATTCTCATCATCACAGACAAGAAGGTGTCCGCAGTCAGCGAGATTGTGCCGGCGCTTGAGAAGGCGATCGCCATCTCCAAGAACGTCATCGTCATCGCTGAGGACATCGAGGGCGAGGCGCTGGCGACGCTGGTGGTCAACAAGCTGCGAGGCGCAGTGAACTGCCTGGCCGTGAAGGCTCCGGGCTTCGGCGACCGCCGCAAGGCGATGCTGGAAGACATGGCGATCCTGACCGGCGGCGCAGTCATCAGCGAAGAGGTTGGCAAGAGGCTGGACAGCGTTGAGCCTGAGGATTTCGGGCGCGCCCGCCGCGTGGTTGCCGATAAGGACAACACCACAATCATCGAAGGCTCAGGCAGCGACGAGGACATCCAGACGCGCATTGCCCAGTTGAAGGCGCAGATGGACGAGTCCGGCTCTGATTATGACCGCGAGAAGCTGCAGGAGCGCATCGGCAAGCTGGCTGGCGGCGTGGCCGTCGTTCGCGTGGGCGCGGCGACGGAAGTTGAGCTCAAGAACAAGAAGATGCGTGTTGAGGACGCCCTGTCCGCCACGCGTGCCGCGGTTGAAGAGGGCATCGTCCCCGGTGGCGGCGTTTCGCTGCTGCACGCGGCCAGCGCGCTCGATGAGATGGTCCTTGAGGGTGATGAGTCCACCGGCGCACGAATCGTCCGCCGCGCGCTCGAAGAGCCGATGCGCATGATCGCGGAGAACGCCGGCAAGGAAGGCTCCGTCATCGTTGACGCAGTCCGCCGCCTTGAGAAGGGCGAGGGCTACGACGGCGGCAAGGATGAGTACGGCAACATGGTGGAGCGCGGGATCATCGACCCCGTCAAGGTGACGCGCACGGCGCTTGAGAACGCCGCGTCCATCGCCGCCATGGTCCTGACCACGGAGTCGCTCGTGACGGACATCCCGGAGGAGAATCCGGCGATGCCTGCGCAGCCTCCGATGGACTACTAGGCCGACTCAACTGATTCGGGAACTCAAGTACCCCGCTCACCGAGTGGTGAGCGGGGTACTTCTTTTTGGTGGGATTGGTTGTTTGGCTGAACCGCTTGTACCATCACTCAGGGGGGTGAACTTATGGGACAACTCGAAGGCAAGGTCTGCATCATTACCGGAGGGGGCAGGGGTATCGGAAAAGGGATTGCGCGCGCATTCGCCAAGGAGGGCGCGACCCTTGTCCTGGCCGCGCGACAACTTGAGCATCTCAATGCCACCGCTGAAGAGATGCGCGGATACGGGGCGCCTACCCTCGTGGTCCAGACGGATGTGACCAGCGAGGAGCAGATTGTGAGCCTCTTTGCGACAACAATGGCGGAACACGGGCGAGTCGACATCCTCGTGAATAACTCCGGCGTGTTCGACGGCGGCCCCGTCGATGAGCTCTCTCTGGAAACGTGGAACAAGGTGGTCAGCGTCAACCTGACCTCAGTCTTTCTCTGCACGCGAGAAGCCATGAAGATTATGAAGCCGCAGGGAGGCGGACGAATCATCAATATCGGCAGCATCTCGTCAAATACGCCCAGGTGGAATTCGGTCGCCTATACGTCCACCAAGCACGCAATCATTGGGCTCACGAAGTCAACGGCGCTTGAAGGCAGGGCGCACGGAATCTCAGCGGGCGCGCTCCACCCCGGAAGCGTCACCCTGGAGTGGCGAGGGCCCGAGGATCCTGATGCAACGATGTCGGTAGACGACATAGGCGGCGTGGCATTGGCGATGGCCGTGCTGCCGCCTTATGCAAACATGCTCGAAGCATCCGTGCTGCCAATCAGACAGCCCTTCCTGGGGCGCGGCTAACCCAAGGTCACGACGTAACTCTGAGGCTGGGCACGGCGTCCAGGCTGCCATCATCAGGCTGGGCGCCGTGTTCAATGACGAATGCGGCGCGGGCGGCGATCATGACACCGTTGTCCGTGCAGAGTCCGGGGCGCGGCCGCCAGACTGGCATGTCCGCTTTGCTCAAGACCTCCTCGCCGAGAGCGCTGTTTGCCGCGACGCCGCCGGAGAGCATGACGGACTTCGCCTTTGTGGCTCGCGCGACCTCCAGCAGGCGGTCCGCCAGGCCCGTGACAGCGGTCTGCTGAAAGCCCGCAGCGATATTGGCAACGTCTTCCTGGCTTAGCGCATCCGTCCCGCCCCGTTCGTTCACCACGCGGAGCACCGCCGTCTTGAGACCGCTGAAGCTGAAGTCCCACGAGTCCCTGATTAGCGGACTGGGAAAGCGGACAGGATCGGTCGCCTCACGAGCGACACGTTCGATGATTGGGCCGCCCGGGTAGCCGAGGCCAAGCAGCCGCGCTACCTTGTCGAAGGCCTCGCCTGCGGCATCGTCTCTCGTCTCGCTCAGCAGTCGGTAGTTCCCGTGCTCCTCAACCAGCACGATGTCCGTATGGCCGCCGGAGACGATGAGCGCCACGGATGGCAGCAGCGGGTCGCCCCGCTCCTCGCTGTCCCACTGCCCGTCCGCGATCCAATTTGCATAGACGTGTCCCTCAAGATGGTGAACACCATATAGCGGCAGGTCCCACGCCATCGCGAGCGCCTTGGCGAAATTGACACCCACCAACAGGGAGCCCGCCAGTCCCGGGCCGTACGTGACGGCGATGGCATCCAGATTGAGGTCTCCGTCATGTCGCTGCATGACATCACGCAGGAGCGTGGGAAATGTCAGCAGGTGTTGGCGTGACGCGATCTCCGGAACCACGCCGCCGAATCGCGCATGGATATCCGCCTGCGATGACAGGCCATGGACGATAACGCGACGCCCGTCCTCAACAATGGCGATGCCCGTCTCATCGCAAGACGATTCGATACCAAGAATTCTCATGGCTGCCGACGTGAGCGTTCGGAGTGAGCCTGTGCGGCTCAGGCCGCAGCGAGTTGCAGCATCAACATGGCGAACTCACTTTCCTGCGCCGCCATGCGGTAGAGGGAACGCATTGCAGGATCAATGCCGGACTTGATAATCGTCGATACGTGCTCTTCTTCAATGACTTCCGGCATCTGCGACCAGCCAATCACGATGGTATCGCCATCATCAATCTGCTCGTTCGCCACATAGATGGGCACTTCACCCTCTTCTCCGAGCGCGCCGCCCGGGTTACCCGGCGTCACATAGCCCGGATAATAGACCTGTTTACTGGTAACAACCCAGGAGACGGCCGGGCCGGCCCAGGCAAGGTAGACCTCATTCCCGGTGAGCGCGGCCAATACTGCGCTTGCGCGCCAGCCGCGCACGGAGTACTCGCTCAGAGTTGACTGGGCAGACTCAATCGCGCTCTGCAGGTAGCGTGTCGTCGTCAGTCTTCGCTGCGCATTAAGTCCTTCCTCAAGCGCCTCCCAGACAATGTCCGAGACTGTTGTCGCAGGACCTGAGACGACCTCCACCAAGCCGTAAACGGCATCAATGCCGTCTCGTAGCCTGTCTTCCCACAGGCGGATATAGGGCGCCATCGGTTGCGCCTCGCCGCCCGTAATGCTGAAACTAGCCGTAGTGTATGTTGCCATTCGAAAAATCCCCGCGCTCTCAAAACAGCATGCTCATTAATAATACCAGTGGGCGCTACTCCCCCGGGTTGGCGCGAACGATTGCTGCACGAGATGTAGAATAGTCACCTATAACGACGACAATCTCCCATCAGGGAGGAGGGACGCGCTCACATGCAGGAGGTCGAGACCATTAGCCTTGCGCTATTGGGGCTCTCCTTTCTCTTTTCGGCAATCTTCTCAGGCACCGAGGCGGCTTTTCTTGCGTCTCAACCACATCGCCTGAGGCACCGCGCCGAGAACGGTTCACGAGGGGCGCGAATCGCGGCAGGGTTGAAGGAGAGGCCGGAGCGGTTCCTCTCGACGCTGCTGGTCGGCAACAACCTCACCAATACGGCGGCCGCGGCCATCGCAACAAGCATCGCCCTGACACTGCTCGAGAACTCGGAGCAGGGTCTTGTTGCGGCGACGGTTGTCACCACTATTGCCCTGCTCGTCTTCGCGGAAATCACACCGAAGACGGTCGGAGCGCGTCACGCGGAACGAGTGATGGTGTTCGCCGCGCCGCCGTTCCGGGTGTTTTCATTCATCTTCGCGCCCGTGACGATTGTCTTTACGACGTTCGCGGGATTCGTGGCCTGGGTGACGGGCGGGACAGGCCGCGCCGTGGTAAACGCGCAGGAGTTCCGCGCAATGATCAGGACGGGCGTAGAACAGGGAACCGTGGAGGAGCGGGAGGCTGAGCTTGTCCACAAGGTGTTCCAGTTTGGCGACCGCATGGTCCGGGAGATCATGACGCCGCGGACGGAGATAATCTGGGTCCGCAATGGAATGACACTCTCCGAGTTTCTTGAGGTGTACGCGCAGCACACCCACTCACACTTCCCCGTTCTGGGAGATGAGCCGGACACCGTGGCGGGCATCCTCTCCATCAAGAGCGTTCTCCACAAGCACGCCCTCGGTGAACTCACTATGAATAGCTCCATCACCACGGACCTGCGTGAGACGCACTTCGTTCCGGAGACCAAGATGATCGACGACCTTATGGACGAGATGCGGGCGCACCGGTCGCGGATGGTGATGGTTGTCGACGAGTTTGGCGACATTTCCGGCCTCGTGACGCTCAGCCGGGCCATTGAGCTCATCGTCGGGCGAGTGGATGATCCCGGCGATCCGCAGGCGTTCCAGGCAGTGGATGAACGCACGGTGCGCGTGGACGGCATCATGCATATCGATGAACTGGCAGAGCAGCTGAACATTCACCTGCCGGACGGCGACGGCGAGTATGAGACCATCGCCGGATTCGTGCTCAAGCAGCTTGGGCGGATTCCCGAGGAGGGAGAGGCCCTCGTACACGGTCCCTATGAGATCACAGTGGCGCAGATCCATGGCGCCCGGATCGACGAGGTGACGGTGCGGACGGAGGACGCTGGGTGAGTGAGACCGGGAGGAATTGATGGACGACATCAAACTATGGGAGCTGGACGGAACGGAGGCCAAGTCCCTTGGCCTGAATAACCAGTTGGAGTCCGAGGGTTTCTTTGAAGATACCCTCGTCAAGAACCCAAACTTGCTGTTTGAAGGAGTGACACTGGTGGGACGGCAAACTCCCACCGAAGGCGGACCTCTTGATCTGCTTGGCGTAGATTCGGACGGCAAGCTTGTCATTTTCGAGTTGAAGCGTGGGACGCTGTCGCGTGACGCCGTCGCACAAATCATCGACTACGCATCCGACCTCGACAGTCTGGATCTCGATGCGCTCGCCGACCGAATCTCAGAGAGGTCGGGCGCTCACGACATTGATAAAATCGAGAACTTTCAAGAGTGGTACAGCAGCGAGGGGTTTGGTGATCTGGAGACGCTGAAACCGCTGCGTATGTTCCTAGTCGGGTTGGGAGCGGACGACCGGACGGAACGCATGGTGCGGTTCCTCGCCCAGAACAGCGGCATGGACATCTCACTGCTGACCTTTCACGCTTTCAATTACGACGGCAAGACCATTCTTGCCAAGCAAGTAGAGGTGGAGGCGGTCGAGGAGCCCTCTCGCCGCTCGAGAAGGCCACGTCGCACTCAAGCGGAGTTGAATCATGAATTCGACGAGAAAGTAGAAAGGTTCGGAGTGCGTGATCTCGTCGATGAAGTTCGCGCCCTGTTTAGTGAGAATTGGCCTTCATCGACAGAACGCATAGACCCCTGGGGGACCAATATCCAACTTCAGCCTCGGCCCGGTAGCCGACATGCACGTTATGCGCGCATTGATGCGTGGAGGCAGGAAACGATAAGTATAGTTTTCTTCCCTCGTGCCAAGGCTTTGTGCTTGGATGAGTTCAGGGAACCTGTAGGGGAGCTTCGCCACAAAACATATCCGTCAAACCGCGACCCGTTGGGTGACCCCAGGACAGAGATTCAATTCCACCTGACCCCACAAGAATGGGAAACTCATAAAGAACGCCTGACCACTCTGATGCAAGCCGTCTACGCAGCATGGCAGAACGAAGATCAGAATAATGGGGCGGAATCGGAGTGAACCTCTACCTGGTGCGGCATGGGGAGACAGAGTGGAACCGTGAGGGGCGCGCGCAGGGACGCGCCGACGTTCCGCTCAACGAGGCCGGCATCGCGCAATCGCAGGCGTTGGCGGGGGCATTCGGCTCCATGAGCGTGACGGCAGTGATGTCCAGCACGCTGAGCCGCGCGGTTCGCACGGCTGAGGCTATCGCCTCGCCGCACGGCCTATCGGTTTCGACGGAGAATGACCTACTTGAGCTTAATTTCGGCGGGCTGGACGGCGCGCCGTTGCGGGACATGCGTGAGATGTTCCCTGATTTCTTTGAGCACTGGACACGCGATCCCGCCACTGCGCAGTTTCCGGACGGCGGCGAGACGTTACAGCAGCTACAGGACAGGACGTGGGGCGTGGTGGACGCGGTGGCGCGGGCGCATGATGCGCAGGACAACGTGATCATCGTGTCCCACGCGTTCGCGCTTTATTCCATCATGTGCCGGGCGCTTGGGATGCCGTTGTCCAACTACGGGCGGCTTCGCATCACCCCGGGAACCTACAGCCTGCTGGTCTCGCGCGCGCCGAATGTCATCGGTCCGGCGGACGAGCTTCAATGGGCCTTGACGAGCCTGAACGTTACGCCCGCCCTA
Organism: Chloroflexota bacterium; assembly: GCA_026713485.1. Taxonomy (GTDB): domain Bacteria; phylum Chloroflexota; class Dehalococcoidia; order UBA6926; family UBA6926; genus VXMO01. Next base: position 14,641 of record JAPOOK010000064.1, read on the forward strand.
GCTGACTGACTCCATCATGCCTTCCATCAACCGGCTAAGAGGGTCGGACTTCGTTCGCAGTGTACGCAGTGTGCTGGAGTCCGGCGGCTATCTGGGACGGAGTGCGCGGCTGGTTATCGGGGTATCGGGCGGGCCAGACTCGACGGCACTCTTGGCGGCCCTGGTCGAGTTGCAAGACGACTGCCAACTTGAGCTTCACGTCGTACACGTTGACCACGGTTTGCGGGCAGAGTCGCGGGGTGACGCAGCGTACGTGAGACGTCTATGTGCCCGTTGGAATGTGCCCGTGACTGTGAGGCGTGTGGACGTTCCCGAGATGCGGCGAGCAGGAGGTTTGTCTGTTGAGGAGGCGGCGCGGCGTGCGCGCCATCTTGCGCTACTGGAGGCGGCGGACGCGTTCGGGGCGGGGGCCGTCGTTCTTGGGCACACGACTGACGATCAGATCGAGACCGTGTTGTTGAGTCTTTTGCGCGGGGCTGGGCTGCGCGGTCTGGCAGGGATGGTTGAAGAGTCGGAATCGCCGTTCACCATGCCGAATGGAAAGCGCGTGCCGATCCTCCGCCCCCTGCTTGGCGTGACGCGGGCGGGCGTGATGGACTATCTGAAGGAGCGGCGGTTGCGGCCACGGCAAGACGCATCCAATGCGGACCCGGCGCATCTCCGCAACCGCGTGCGGCATGAGATTCTTCCGCTGATGGAACGCATCCGCGAGGGTGCATCGGGTGCTGTTGGGCGGGCATCTGTTGATGCGCGAGTAGCGTTGGAGTATATCGAGACTGAGGCAGACGGACTGTGGGGCGCGGCGTGCGAGGTTGCGGCGGATCGGGAGTCAGTTCGCATCGACCGCAGCGCGATGCGCGGGGCGCATGCCGCGTTGAGGCATGTCGTCTTTGAGCGGGCTATCGCCACGTTGCTTGGCTCAGCGGAGGGATTCACCCGGCGGAACTATCTCGCGATGGAGTCGTTGATTGTGGAAGGTCAGACGGGCTCGGAAATCAGCCTGCCAAATGGACTGTTTCTTTCTTGTACGAACGATGGGCACGCCGTACTGTCCATCAGTTCGCCGTCGGTTCCGCTTCCTGAGCTTGTTCCTGCTGAGATGCTGCTGGATGGGTCTACGATGGCCGGTGGATGGACATTTACATCGCGAGTCGTAGTGGGTGGAATAGAGCTGTGCGCATCCGGCGAGCGTGCGAGTCTGCTGCCGGGGGAGCTTAGGGTCGTCATCGGACACGCAGACGGGCAAAGACGGCTTTGTGCTCGGGCGCGCAGGCCGGGAGATCGTATTCGGATGGCGGGCGGCACGCGCAAGGTTCAGGACGTGTTCGTCGACAAGAAGATTCCGCGCATGTGGCGGGACAGGGTTCCCATCGTTGTCGATGGTGACACGGGTGAGATTGTATGGATTGTTGGGGTGGCCGGGGCGGCCATGGTTACAGTTGTTGGAGAAAACTCGACGGTAAAGGGTACTATTGAGGCATGAGCAGGCGACGAAATCAGACACCGAGACCAGGGAGTGGCGGCGGACGAGATGGCCGGGGCGGACAGCCCGGGCCCGGGGGGAATAGGGCAGAACGGCGCTCATTCCTGGAACGGATACGGGTGCGGGAGGACGTTACGCCGGACGCGCCGGCTGGAATGCGGCGCGGTCAGCAACGCGGCAATAACAGGTCGCGCCGCCGAGGCGAAGGATGGACGTTCGGCCGCATCTTCGTGCTGTCCGTGATGGCGTTCCTCGCGCTGGCGCTCGCGCTGAGCGGACTGATCGCGTTCCTGCCGCCACCGGGAACGGCCAGCTAACACCGGGAATTACCCAACCGGGGCCGGCCTAGCGCCTGTTTAGCGTACTCTCGGCCTACCTCTGAACCTTAGGCGGGCTAGGCCTTTTATGTCTTCCCAGGCTGTGGAGACGATTTTGACGCGGGTGTCCGGGTCTTCTTCCCAGGCGACGGGGAAATCGGCGATGGGGTAGCGGTTCTTCTCCGCCAAGAGCAGCAGTTCCGTGTCGAAGAACCACGCGTTGTCCTTGATGAGGGGCACGAGATTGTCGGCGGCGCGGCGGCTGATAGCCTTGAAACCGCATTGCGCATCCGAAAAGCCACTCAAGAAGACGGACTTGATCATTAGGTTGTACGAGCGGGAGACGAACTCGCGCTTGAATGAGCGCGTCGTCTGCGCGCCGCGCTTGAGGCGGGAGCCCGTTGCCACGTCGTGGCCGTCTCTGACCGCGCCGAGCAAGTCAGGGATGCGGTTGATGTCCGTAGAGAGATCGACGTCCATGTAGGCGCGGATATCGGCGTCGCTCTCGCTCCACGCCCGCTTGAGGGCCCGGCCCCGTCCTTTCTGCTCAAGGTGGACGACGCCGACCTCACCTTCGTACTGCCCTGCCAACTGATTGGCCACGTCGAGCGTGCCGTCTATGGAGCCGTTGTCGGCGATGACGACGCGCCACCGGTAATCAGCGAGGTTCTCGCGACAGAACGGCAGCAGGCGTTCCAGGCAGACGGGCAGCGAGTGCTCCTCGTTGTAGACGGGAATGACGATGTCGGCGGAGGGGGCGTCCGTCATGGCTGCGGTTTAGTGTCGGAAGTGGCGGATACCGGTGAAGACCATGGCCGCGCCGGCGCTGTTGGCTGCGGCAATGACGTCATCGTCGCGGACGGAGCCGCCGGGCTCCACTGCCGCCGTCACGCCACCCTTGAGGGCCATCTCCAGCCCGTCTGCGAAGGGGAAGAAGGCGTCCGAGGCCACGACTGCACCCTGCGCCTCGTCTCCGGCCAGCTTCAGGGCGAGTTCGACGCTGATGAGGCGATTCGGCTGACCGGCGCCCATGCCGAGCAGCGCGCCGTCCTTCACAATAACGATGGCGTTGGATTTGACATGGCGGGCCGCTTTCCATGCGAAACGGAGATCGGCGATTTCGGCATCCGTGGGTGTGCGCTCCGTCACCGTCTGCCAATCGCCCATCTCGCCCATGTCCGCGGCCTGCACGAGGAACCCACCTCGCACCGTGCGGATGTCCAGCGAGGGTGTTGCGGCGGACGCATCGCCCATTTCCAGCAGGCGCAGGTTGCGCTTCTGCGTGAGGACGGAGAGGGCGTCATCGTCATAGGACGGGGCGATGACTATTTCATAGAAGGCTTCGTTAATGGCTTCGGCAGTTGCCTTGTCCATCGGGCGGTTGGCGGCGATGATGCCGCCGAACGCGGAGACGGGGTCGCCTGCAAGGGCGCGGCTGAACGCGGTGGCGAGGTCGGGCGCGGTGGCGAGGCCGCACGGGTTGCCGTGTTTGATGATGGCCACCGTAGGCGCGTCCTGGAAGTCAGAGACGACGTTCCACGCGGCGTCCGCGTCGAGGATGTTGTTGAAGGACATCTCACGGCCATGAACCTGGCGCGCGGAGGGGATTCCCTGAGCGGGGCGGCCGGGCTGGTTAATCGTGTAGAGCGCGCCCGCCTGGTGGGGGTTCTCGCCGTAGCGGAGTGACTGAACGGACTGGAGGGGCAGTACTCGTTCGGCGGGGAGTGCGGCGGCCTCATCGTCCATGCCCGCGGCTCCCATGTCTCTCGAAAGGTAGTTGGCGATGATGGTGTCGTAAGCAGAGACGTGCTCAAACGCTTTGCGGGCCAGCCGTCGACGCTCGGCGACCGGGACGACACCTGCACGCAGCATTTCAAGGACTGGGGCGTAATCGGCTGGGTCAATCAGGACGATGACGGCGGGGAAATTCTTGGCGGCGGCTCGGACCATCGTTGGGCCGCCGATATCGATCTGCTCGAGAGCATCCATCAGCGTCACGTCCGGCTTAGACACAGTCTCCGCGAAGGGGTAGAGGTTCACGGCAATGAGGTCGATTGTGCCGATGCCATGCTCCTCCATCTGCGCCACATGTTCCGGCTCCTCACGCTTGGCGAGGATGCCGCCGTGGACGCGGGGGTGGAGTGTCTTGACGCGGCCACCGAGTATCTCGGGGAAACCGGTCAGGTCTTCGATGTGCCGGGCGTCTATCCCTGCGCCGGCTAGAAAGCGGTGTGTACCGCCAGTTGCGTAGACCTCCCAGTCGAGGTCGGTGAGGCTGCGGGCGAGTACGTCTGCGCCGTCCTTGTTGGACGGGGCGATGATTGCTCGAAACGTCATTCGCGCTCCAGTTCGAGGATGATGCGGTCGCCGTCCGGCGGCCGTTCTTCAATCGTGCCAACCTGAGCACTACCCTCCATCACGGACATCACCATCGACGCGTCCTGCGGGCGCACAACGGCGATCATCCCCATGCCCATGTTGAACACGTCATACATCTCCGCCCGTGAGATTTCGCCGCGGCTGCTGATGAGCCGAAAGATGGGAGGCACATCCCACGCGCCGCAGTCGACAACGGCCCGCAGGTTGTCCGGCAGGACGCGCGGCACATTTTCCGCATAGCCGCCGCCCGTGATATGCGCGAGCCCACGGACACGCCGCCGCATCGGTTTCAGTTCCCGGTAATAGGGCCGATGAACTGCCAACAACGCCTCGGCGAGGGTCTCACCGCCAAGTTCGGGCGGTTTTTCGTCAAGATTCTCGGGGTGATCGTCAAGGTCAAAGACACGGCGGGCCAGCGAGTAGCCGTTGGTGTGGAGTCCGGTGGAGGGCAGGCCGACCAGGACATCGCCCGCACGGATGCCGGTCCCGTCAATGAGGTCCCATCGCTCCACCGCGCCGACAATGAATCCGGCGACATCATAGTGGCCTTCACGGTACGTTCCGGGCATCTCGGCAGTTTCGCCCCCGATGAGGGCAATGCCGGCAGCACTGCACGCCTCTGCCATTCCGCGCACGATGTCAGCCGCGTCCTGCGGATTGAGGTTGTCAGTTGCAATGTAGTCCAGGAAGAAGAGCGGATCGGCGCCTTGCACCCAGATATCGTTGATGCAGTGATTCACCAGGTCTGCGCCGATGCTTGCGAACGACCCGGCCTGCTTGGCGATGTTGATCTTGGTTCCAACTCCGTCCGTGCTGGCAACGAGTATCGGCTCACGGTAGGAATCAAGTCGGAAGAGGCCGCCAAAGCCGCCGATGTCACCCAGAACACGGCTGTTGTACGTGGACTGGGCAAACGGGCGCATCAGGCGCACCGCCTCCTGCCCTGCGCCGATGTTCACACCGGCTGCCGCGTAGCTTGACTCTGAATCAGACACGCAGGGGGAGCCGCTCCAGCGCGAATTTATCAAGCTCAACCTGGACGGGCACTGTGTATTCACCCGTGAAACAGGCCGTGCAGAATCCCGGGCCCTCCTGAGCGACGGAACGGTACAGGCTCGGAACATCAAGGAATCCGAGGCTGTCGACACCAAGCTCGTCTCGTATTTCTTCAACGCTGCGGTCGGACGCAAGTAATTCTGCGCGATTCGGCATATCGATGCCGTAGTGGCAGGGGTAGCGGATGGGAGGCGCGCAGACGCGAAGATGGATTTCCTTCGCCCCGGCACTGCGGAGCAGGTCAATCAGGTGCCGCGTGGTCGTGCCGCGCACAATGCTGTCATCCACAATGATGAGGCGCTTGCCTTCAATGACCTCACGCAAGGGGGTCAGCTTGAGGCGGACACCTTCGTCGCGGAGGCGTTGATCGGGCTGAATGAAGGTACGACCAACGTAGCGGTTCTTGACCAGCGTCTCGTAGAAGGGGATGCCGGAGCCGTGCGCGTAGCCGATGCCAGCGGCGTTGGCGGAGTCAGGAACAGCGCTGACGATGTCCGCCTCAACGGGGTGCATCCGCGCCAACTCCTTGCCCATCGCCTCACGGCTCAGGTAGACGCGCCGGCCCTCAAGGACGGAGTCGGGGCGGGAGAAATAGATGTGCTCAAATATGCAGAGGGAACGCTTCTCCTGGCGTCCGAACGTGGAATGGACTCCGGTTGAGTCGATACGGACAATCTCGCCCGGCTCCACATCCCGAACGAATTCCGCGGCGACATTTTCCAGAGCGCAGGTCTCGGAGGCGGCCATCCAGCCGGACTCGCCGACGCGCCCGAGGCTCAATGGGCGGAATCCGTGCGGATCCCGAACAGCATAGACGGCGTCCTTGGTGAGGATGGTGAGGCTGTACGCGCCCTCAAGGCGCAGCATTGCTGCCGCGATTTTCTCCTCCCATGTTTCACCCGGGAGGACAGCGATGAGTTGGGCGATGACTTCGGAGTCGGTTGTTGTCACGAATTGCGCGCCGAGCTCAAGGGCCTCTTGTCGGAGGAGTTCAGCGTTGACGACGTTGCCGTTGTGCGCGATGAGAACTTCGCCAAGAGGGCCGTTGGCGGGGATTGGCTGCGCGTTAGCAAGGGTGGAACTGCCAGTGGTGGAGTACCGGGTGTGACCGATGGCCAGGCTGCCGGGGATGACGTTCAGCGTGTGCTCATCAAAGACGCGGTTGACGAGGCCAAGCCCACGGTAGAGGTGGAGTTCCTGATTGTCGTCAGACGCGGCGATACCGGCGCTTTCCTGGCCGCGGTGCTGGAGGGAGAAGATACCGAAAAAGGCTGCCCGCGCGGCATCTCCGCCCGGTAGGTAGATGCCAACGACGCCGCAAGCGTCGTGCAACTTGTCGTCGTCCACTCTCACCTACCGGTGAACATCAGGTCCGGCTCCCCGGGCACTGCCTTTGTAAACAAGATTAAGGATACCAAATCTCAGCACAGCCCGCACCCTAAGAGCTGCTGATTTGACGGTGTTTCAGGCTGGCGTGGTGGCGCAAGTCGAGGACTCTCCGCGTTAGCCCGAAACGCTGGCGATGGCATCCTCCAGGATGGCAACGCCCTTGTCCATGTCCTCGTCCGTCAGCGTGAGAGGCGGCATGAGGCGGAGGGCATTGGGCCGCACGCGATTGACCAGCATGCCGCGCTCAAGGCAGGCGGTTAGCAGATCGCCCGCGATCTCCTCTGTGAATTGCACGGCAGCCAGCAGGCCCATGCCCCGCACCTCGGCAATCGAGGAATGGCGGTCTGCAAGGCCCTTGAGGGCACTGAGCAGTCTTTCGCCGGAGGCCTGGACACGTCCGGGGATATCCTCTGCCAATACAGTGCGGATGACAGCCAGCGCAGCGGCAGTTGTCAGGACGTTTCCGCCGTATGTGGATCCGTGATCCCCGTAGGTGAGGGCGTCTGCGTGAGTCTTCGTCAGGAACGCGCCGATCGGCACACCACCGCCGAGCCCCTTCGCCAAAGACATTACGTCCGGCTCTACTCCGAATGCCTGGTAGCCGAAGAGGTGGCCGAGTCTGCCCACACCCGTCTGCACTTCATCCAGGATCATCAGCAGGTTGTTCTCATCGCACCATGCGCGGACGGCGCGCAAATAGTCGGGATCGGGAACGTTGACGCCGCCCTCTCCCTGCACCGGTTCCAACATCACGGCGACGGTGCGCTCCGTTGTGGCCTCGCGAATGGCGGCCATGTCATTGAACGGGACGTGAACAAAGCCGGGGGAGAGCGGCTTGAATCCTTCCTGGTAGTGGGGCTGTCCCGTGGCTGCAACGGTGGTCATCGTGCGGCCGTGGAATGACTCAAGGGCGGTGATGATCTCATACGCGCCGTCCTTGTGGAGCGCGCCGTAGCGGCGGGCAACCTTGATCGCACCCTCAACGGCCTCCGCACCGCTGTTGCAGAAGAAGACGCGGTCCATGCAGGAGTTCTCAATTAGCAGCTGGGCGAGTTCGATCTGAGGGACGGTGTAGAAGGCGTTTGAGGTCTGGATGAGCGTAGCGGCCTGTTCGGCGATTGCCTCCACCATTGCGGGATGCGAGTGGCCGAGCGTGGCCGTGGCCCAGCCGCCAACGAAGTCGAGGTACTCGCGCCCCTGATCGTCCCAGACGGTGCTGTCCTTGCCACGCACGAGTGTGACGGGCACGCGGCGAACCGTCTGCATGTAATAGTCGGACTCTACCTGCTGCCAGTCTTTGGCTGTGCTCATATGATTCGCTCCATTGCCGTCAGTGGATACAAAAGAGGCCGTGAATGCCCCTTACATGGTTTCCGTATAAACTATCGTACTGCTTAGGGGCGCAAGCTGATAGGGCGCGGCCGATGGGGGAGCCATGACGGAATCAAAACTCAATGAGCCATTCAGCCTTTTCAACACGAGCGCGTTGCTCGGTGACAATCTAAGGGTCTCGGCGCTCGATTCCGGTGACAGCGCAGCCGACGGGTGGACTGTGGGTGTGCAGCACATCGCCGAGTCGTGGGCAGAGTGGCGGCGTCATCCCAATGGCGACGCGTTCCTGTTTCTGCTTTGGGGCGCGGCAATTGTCCTGACTACCAACGACACCGCAGAAGAATCAGCCATGAATGACCTCAAGGCAGCCAGCGCGTTCATCGTGCCGTCGGGAACGTGGTACCGGGTGATGGTGGAAGAGCCGGCAAACCTGCTGACGGCTGTGCGGGCGGATGGGGCAGAGAATCAGCCTGCTAGTTAGCCCTACGCCGCTCTGTCTTCCTCTTCTTCCAGGGCTTCGTCTATCGTTCGAGAGATGTCCTCGATCTGCCGTGTTAGTTCGACAGCGGAATCCCGAATATCCTCCAACTCCTCGCGCAGTCGCTCAATCACAGTCAGCGGTGTAATGCCGTCATCAGCGGTTTGCGGTCGTGTCTCTCGGATCGCCGTCGTGCCGCCCTGTCTCGCAAGCAGGTTATTCAGCGACTGACTCAGGGAGGGGAGCATGACTGGTTCTTCGCCCTGTTGGACAAGAACGACGCGCGTCAGCTGCGGGTATTCAATGTCCTCCGCCTTGAGGTAAATCGGCTCTGCGTAGATGATGTTGTCGCCAACCGGAATGACGAGCAGGTTCCCTCGCAAGACGTTCGACCCGGCCTGGTCCCACAACGTGAACTGCTGCGAGATATCCGGGTTCGTCGTGATACGGGCCTCAACCTGTTGCGGACCGTCTATCTGTCGCTCCTTCGGGAACGTATAGGCAATGAGCGAGCCATAGTTCTCATCGTCATTGCGGGCAGCAAGCCATCCAACGAGGTTCGGTTTGCCGTCCGGGGTGAACGGCATGATCAGCACGAATTCCTCCTGGTCCTCACCCGGAAGACCCATGATGAGGTAGTAGGGCTCCATGACCTGTGCCTGGTCGCTGAAGAACAGCTCGAGCGGGAAGTTCCAGAGGTCTTCCTGGTTATAGAAGACTTGCGGGTCAGTCATGTGGAACTTGAGGTACTTGTCCGCCTGGATTGTGAAGAAGTCCTCCGGGTAGCGCAAGTGGGAGCGCAGTGCTTCCGGCATCTCGCTCATCGGCTTGAACAAGTCCGGGAAAACGCTCTCATATGTCCTGATGATGCCGTCCGAATCGTCTGCGATATAGAGGTCAACGGACCCGTCATAGGCGTTGATAACGGCCTTGACGCTGTTTCGGATGTAGTTGAAGCCGCTCGGCGACGGTTCCGAGTAGGGGAATCGATCACTGATTGTGTAAGCGTCCTGGACCCAGTACAGCTTGCCATCAGCCACGACGACGTAGGGATCGGAATCAAGCGCGAGGAACGGCGCGAGATGGCCGACACGTTCCTGGATATCCCGGAAATACAGGATCTGGCTTTCGTCTGTGATTGCGCCGGTGATCAGGATGTTGAGGTCAGTGAAGCGCCACGCAAAGAGGACGCGGGACAGGAAGCCGCTGATCGAGACGCCTTCGCCTTCGTAGGAAAGGTAGACCGGTCCGGCATCTGTCGGATGGTCGAATTCAGGAGTCGTGCTGCGCACAATGACCCAATCGTCCGTCGCCTCGCCAAAGTAGACCTGCGGCACATCGACGTGAGGCGCGCCAGTGACGGGCTCCGGCGGGATGTCCTGCAGGAAGAACTCCGGCAACCCGTCCTGGGTGAACTCAGTAACGGGGCTCATTGCCGCGCCATAGCCGTGTGTGTATTGCAGCCGCTCGTTGACCCACGTCTGTGCCTGCGGGTCCAGCTGCGACTGCACCAGTTCCCTTGTGCCGACCATCACTTGCCGATAGTCGCCATCGATGGTGTAGCGGTCGATATCAATATCAAGGAACGAGTATTGGAGTCGGAAGAATTGGATCTGATTGTAGACATCACGGAGCGGCCTGTGATCCCAGAGGCGGATGTTTTCGAACGTGCCCGGGTTGTCATCCACAATTTCATGGGTGATGCTCTCCGGACTTGAATCGTATGGCTGCTCCTCGATGCGATTGAGAGCAAACCCCTCCCTCGTCATCTCGATGCTGCGTTCAATATAGGTCTGCTCCCGCTCAAACTCATTCGGCTGAACCTGGAAACGCTGCACGGCTGCAGGAAGGAGTCCAGTACCGATGGTCAGTGCAAGGAACCAGATGCCAATTGCGCCCAGCGGAAGGGCCTGCCAGCGCAGGAAAACGTTGGCGGCAAGAGCGATGGAGACGAGGATGCTGATGAAAATGAGAATGCGCAAGGCCGGCTGTCTGATGACGACATCCGTGTAGGCCGCGCCGTACGCTGCGCCACGCGCCGAATACAGAAGTTCCTGTAGGCTCAGCCAATATCCGATGGCAAGGAGCAGGAAGAAAATAATGCCGAGACCGGAGAGGTGGGCGCGCAGGGTTGGCGTCAGCGAGAACTGGAAGCCGCCAAGCGCGAAATTGATAGCGTAGATGCCCACGGCGAAGAGGGCGTTAACGATGACGACTCCAATTGCCCAGCCCTGCAGGAATCGATAGAAGGGCAGGTCAAACAGGTACGCGGAGACGTCGCGATTATAGAGCGGGTCTGTCAGGTTGAACATCTCCGCATTTGTAAACCTCAGCGCCGTTTCCCAGTACCCGGACGCCGCCGCGCCAAAGACGATCGACAACAGAACACCGGCGACAATGAGGCCAATGATGACAAGCCGTCGTGCCCACGTGAGGGCCTCAAGAGGGATATTGAGCGCCGCCTCCGGCGAGATTCCCTTCGGCGAGAATCTCTGTGCCAAGTAGACGTTCGTGGCAAAAACCCCGGCGAAGACCACCGCCCCCAGCACGAACAGAGCAACGCGCGTTGTCAGGATGGTTGTAAAGACGGACAGGTAGCCCAGATTATCGAACCAGAGCCAGTCGACATAGATGTTGGCCGCAATGGAGCCGCCGATCCAGAGGAGCAGCAGCGCACCGAGCGGAATGGCCCAGTTAAGGATTGATGAGAGGCGGGGGGGTTCCCGCCGTTCGAATTCGTCCAGAAAGCTCACGCCATTGCTCCCGCCGTTTCGGCCGGTTCAGTTTCTCGCACGATGCGTGTTCCAATGTTGTGTTCAAGCGCGTCACGCAGCGCATTTGGAACACGGCCGTCAATGATCTGCGCTGTTTGCGCATGGGCAAGGGCGTTAAGGCAGGCCGTCACTTTGGGGATCATGCCGCCGGTGATGACGCCGGCGTCTATCAACTCCCGCACACGCGCTTCTGTCAGAGTGGTGAGGAGTTCTCCGTCCGCGCCCAACACGCCGGGCACGTCCGTCATGAAGATGACGCGATCCGCCTCAAGCGCGCCGGCGAGCGCACCGGCCACGGAGTCCGCATTGACGTTCAGCAGCCTGCCTTTGTCATTCGCGTCTACAGAGACGGGTGAGAAGACGGGGATGAAATCATGGTGGAGCAGGCCGACAATTAGATCCGTCTGGACGGATGCCACCTCGCCCACGCGGCCAAGCTCAGGGTTTTTGACTTCGGCTGCGATGACCGCTCCGTCTGCGCCCGTCAGGCCGACGCCGCGTCCGCCTGCCTCTCCAATGGCCGCCACGATACGTGTGTTGACCAGGCCACAGAGGACCGCCGTGACGACGTCTAATGCCTCATCGCTCGTGACACGGAGGCCACGGACGAAGGTGGACTCGACACCAGCCTGGTCGAGCCACTGGGAGATCAAAGGGCCACCACCGTGGACGACGACAGGCCAGACACCCTGCCGCTGCACGGCCACGAGATCCCGAAACGTGGTGTCTTCGGGTCCAAGGGCGTTGCCGCCGATCTTGACAACGATGCGCGCGTTTTCTTGCATTACTTTCCAGGCACGATTTGATATGGAAACAGCATTCAGACTACCAGAGTATCGAATACAGCGTAGGTATCAGGACGGTGCGCGGGGCGTCAGGTGGTGTATTCACCGTTGATGCGGACGTATTCGTAGGAAAAGTCGCACGTCCACGCGGTCGCGGAGCCGCCGCCAATTCCCATCTCCACATCAAAACGTACCTCTGTCTGCTTCATGCGCTCGACGGCTTCTTCTCTGTCAAAGGGCACGGCTTGTCCGTTCTCCAGAACACAGATGTCATTGAAGTGCAGGGTCACACGGGATTCCTGCATCTCGACTCCGCTGCGCCCGAGCGCCATCATGACGCGTCCCCAGTTGGGATCATTGCCGAACACGGCGGTCTTGACGAGGGGCGACGTGGAGATGACGCGGGCGGCCTGCCGGGCGTCATCATCGCTGAGGGCGCCGGTCACACTGATTTCGATCAACTTGGTTGCGCCCTCGCCGTCACGCACAATGGCCTTCGCAAGTTCCATCGAGACATGGGTGATTGCCTCTTCTATGAGTGCCTCATCTTCTCCACCGGTGATGGTCGCGTTGCCGGCCGCGCCGTTGGCAATAACGATGAATGTGTCATTTGTCGACGTATCGCCGTCCACGCTGATCACGTTGAATGAGCGGTTAGCAGCGCGCTGAACGATGCCGTTCAGGCAGTCCTGATCAATAGCGGCGTCCGTCGTGACGAATGCGAGCATTGTGGCCATATCGGGGTGGATCATGCCGGAACCCTTTGTTGCACCGGCAACAGTGATTGTTTGCCCGCCAATCTCCACCGTAACGGCGCTTTCCTTTGAGACGAGGTCCGTCGTCATGATTGCGAGTGCAAGGTCGTGGCCTGCATCATCAGCGAGTTCGACGGCCTCGATTCCGCGGCGCATCACGTCCATCGGCATGGGCACGCCAATGACGCCGGTACTGCAGACCAGGACTTCCTCGGGGCGCAGGCCCAGTTTTTCAGCGACCATCTGTGCCGAGGCGCGGGCGTCCGTCATGCCCTGCTCCCCAACAGCCGCATTTGCGTTTCCGCTGTTGACGACGACTGCACGGGGGGCCGCCTGGCCGATATGCTCGCGGCTCAGGACGACAGGCGCCGCCGTAACTTTGTTCTTGGTGAACACCGCCGCGCCCGTCGTCTCGCCGTCGGCGGCGAGGATAGTTACGTCGAGCACGTCTTCCGGAGTGTCGGAGCGGATACCGGCATGCACCGCGCCGGTGCGAAAGCCGCGCGGCGAGGTGACGGAGCCGTTCTCAAGGGGTTTGACGGGCATGGCGTTCGTATCTCCGGATGGACTGCTGTAATCAACTTACAGAGTCTACGATACATCGTACGGTTCCAGAGATTCCCGTACCATAGTCAGAACTACTTCATTTCAATCGAGGTCAGGTCATATGACAGACGCTAAAGAAGGTACGCGCATTGTTGGACGTGGTGTCCAGCGCGTGGATAGCGCTGAACGCCTGACCGGCGAGGCAGTGTTCGGCGCGGACCACACCACAGCGGGCACGCTGTACGCCAAGCTTGTGCGCAGTCCTCATGCCAATGCGCGCGTCCTCAGCATCGATGTCTCCAAGGCAGCGGCCATGCCCGGCGTCCGGGCTATCGTCACGTCCGCCGATTTCCCCTACATAGCCATGAGCAATCAGGCCGTTGGCGGTGAGATCACAATGACGCCGCGTGATCAGCGTCGGATGCAGATGGCGGAGGATCGCATCTTCTACCACTGGCAGGCCGTCGCCGCTATCGCTGCAGACGACGTGACGACGGCGGAGGAGGCTGCGGCGCTTGTTGAGGTTGATTACGAGCCGATTGAGCCTGTTGTCGACGTTGAGCGTGCCGTGCGGCCGGAGTCGTCGCTGGTTCACGATGATCTGTATACGTGGGAATTCGCGGGCGGGCCGTCCGATAAGCCGAGCAACATCGCTCGCCGGGTTGAGTTCGAACGCGGCGACGTTGAGCAGGGTTTCGCCGAATCGGACATCATCATCGAGCGGACGTTTCGCGGCGGCACCGTGCACCAGGGGTACCTGGAGCCACAGGCATGCACGGTGGACGTGAGTGATGACGGCCACCTGACTGTCTATTCATCCAGCCAGATCAGCTTCAACTTGCGGGATACGCTATCCATCATTCTCGGCCTGCCGCAGGACAAGATCACGGTCGTGCCGCTCGAAATCGGCGGCGGATTTGGCGGCAAGGCGGGCCTCGGTATCGAATTCGTGACGGCGCTGCTTGCGATGAAGGCACGCCAACCCGTCAAGCTGGTGCTTGCGCGTGAAGAGGTCTTTCGCGCCTCCGGGCCGACGTGCGCCCACGTCATCAACCTGAGGATCGGCGCAATGCGCGACGGCACGGTTACAGCGTTCGACGGCCGCTATCTGCTGGACACGGGCGCGATGACAGGGTTCACTCATTCCGCCACAGCCGCCTTAACGGGCGCATCGCACTATCGCTTCAAGCACCTGCACATTGACGCCTATGACGTGGTAACGAACAAGCCGGTCGCGATGGCGTATCGCGCCCCAAGCGGCCCCATCGGCAACTACCCAACCGAGGTCGTGATGGATGAGCTTGCGGAGGAGCTGGGGATGGATCCCATCGATCTGCGGCTTGCGAACGTCACCGAGGAGGGCGACCCACTTCCCAACGGCCTGAATATGCCGGTGTGGGGCCTCAAGAAGATCCTGCTCGCTGCAAAGGAGCATCCCGCGTGGACGGATCCTCTGCCGGCGGGGCACGGGCGGGGCTTTGCGGCGGCGTATTGGGGCGGGGCGACGCTGACTTCCAGCGCGGAGATTGTCATCAACCCGGACGCGACGTTTGAGGTCACGACGGGCTCCGTCGATCTGACCGGCACGCGCACGACGATGGCGCAGTTCGCGGCGGAAGAACTCGGGATTGAGATGGAGCAGGTCAGCGTCCGCAGCGGTGATACGGACTCGGTCGGCCATACGGACGGCTCGTTCGGCAGCCGCACGACGCTCACTACGGGGACGGCTGTCATACTTGCGTCCCGCGATGCACTGGAGAAACTGCGCGCGGTTGCGGCGGACATGCTGCGAGTGGGGCCGGACTTCGTCGATTACGAGAACCAGGCATTCACGGCACGAGATTCAGACCGATCATACAGCTTGGCCGATGTGTGCAAGGCCGCCGTCGAGGCCAGCAAGGATGAGGAACTCAAGGGCATCGGCATGGCGACCGGCCTGCCGGCTGCGCCAACATCCGCGGCGTCCATCGCAGAGGTGGCAGTCGACAAGGACACGGGTCGCACGGAAATCAAGCGGTTCACGATTTTCCAGGATCCCGGCAACGCGATCAATCCGCTGGCCGTGGAGGGGCAGATGCAGGGCGGCGCGGCACAGGGCATCGGCTGGGCGCTGTGGGAGGTGTATGACGTCGACGTGGCGACGGGCATGATTCGCAACCCGAATTTCTTGGACTACCGGATGCCAACGACGCTCGATGTGCCAATGATCGAACCGGTGATCGTGTCCACACCGAACCCGAGCGGGCCGCACGGGGCGCGGGGCGTAGGAGAGATACCGCTCGTGACGCCGGTGGGCGCGATCGGCAACGCCATTTACCACACAACGGGCGTCCGCCTGCACCGATCCCCGTTCACGCCGGAGCGGGTGTTTTTTGGGATGCAGGAGTTGGAGGGAAATTAGGGCAGGATTGCCTGCCTACTCTTCGTCGTCCTCTACTTCTGCGTCTTCCTCATCAAGCAGTTCCGCGTCTGAGTCTTCGTCGTCTTCCAGGAGGGTGTCGTCTTCCGCAGTTAGTTCCACGATGTCTTCAGTCAGTTCGTCATCGTCGATCTCGGCGTCTGAATCCTCGGCAGGCTCCGCCTCTGCGGCCTTTGTATTGCCGTTTCGACGGCTCTTGGAGGATGACTTCGCCTTACCCTTTGCCGCCGGCCTCGCGCCGTTCTTCTTCGCGGAGCCGTTCTTGCTCTCAGCTTGAGGCAACTCCTCTTCTGCCTCAGGGAATTGGGCGATGGCGACGACCTCATCATCCTTCTCAAGGCGCATGACGTGGACGCCGCTGGTGTCGCGTCCGCTGGGACGGACATCACGCAGCGTGGTGCGGATGACGATGCCTTTCCTGGAGATGAGCATGATCTCTTCGTCGCGCGTCGCGGCGGCAATGCCAATGATCAGGCCGGTGTTCTTATGCCGGTCGTGACGCACCTTGAAGGCCGCCACACCCATGCCACCCCTGTTGCGGACTGCGTAGCCGTCGGTCTTTGAGCGTCCCTCTTCGACCGCGATGACCTCTCCGGTCCCCATGCGGGTGCTCTTGCCGTAGCCGTGGGCGGAGATGACGAATAGGTATTTCTCCGGATCGGCAACGAGGGCGCCAACGACGTTGTCGACGGTTCCTCGCTTGCCAAATCTGATGCCGCGCACGCCGCCGGACGTTGCCGACGCGACCCTGAGTACGTTTATCGGGAAACGAATAGCAAGTCCCTGCTCCGTCACAAGAATGACCTGGTCCTCTTCCTTGGCGAGGATGACGCTGACAAGGTCATCCCCATCCTCAAGGTCCATCGCCTTCTTGCCGGTGCTGCGGATGCGCACAAAGCGCTCTAATGGTGTGCGTTTCACTTCACCATTGCGCGTGGCGAAAACAAGGTAATCGTGTTCAGAGAGATCAGAAGCGGCCATGACCGTCGTGACGCGCTCATTTGGCGCGAGTGCGCTGCCCTGGAAGAGGTTTGCGACGGGGATGCCGCGCGCAGTCCGGGACGCCTCCGCGGGCAGGTCAAAGCACCTGAGCGTGGTCACGCGGCCGCGGTTGGTGAAGAACAGCAGCGTGTCGTGCGTGTCACAGACGAGGAGATGTTGGACGATGTCCTCTTCGCGCGTGGTTATACCCGTGACGCCTCGTCCACCGCGGTGTTGTCGGCGATACGCGGAAGCCAGCACGCGCTTGATGTATCCACGCTGGCTGATGGTGACTACGACCTCGTTGTGCGGGATCAGATCCTCGCGGCGGACTGCGCCGAGTTCGTTTTCATCGATCTCCGTGCGGCGCTCATCACCGTGCTCTTCCTTGAGTTCCTCGATCTCCTCCCGGACGACGCTTGTGATACGGGTTGGGTCTGCCAGGACTGACTCAAGTTCCGCAATGCGCTCACGCAGTTGCTCCAATTCGTCGATGATGGCCTGACTCTCCAGCGCGGCCAGTCGGCGCAGCTGCATGTCCAGGATGGCCTGCGCCTGCCGCTGCGAGAGGGTGTAGCGCTCAATCAGCGTGATTCGGGCGGCGTCCGCGGATTCCGCGTTGCGGATGACCTCAATCACCGCATCGAGGTTGTCCAAGGCGACGCGCAGTCCCTCAAGGACGTGAGCGCGGTCCTGCGCACGACGCAGTTCATATCGCGTGCGGTTGATGACGACATCACGCCGGAAGCGGATGAAGTGGTGGATGATCTGCCTGAGCGGCAGCACCTGCGGCTCTCCGTCCACCAGCGCGAGCGCATTGATGGAGAACGACGTGCGCATGGCCGTGTGTTCATAGAGGTTGTTTAGAACGATGTGGGCGGCGGCGTCACGCCGCAATTCGATGACCACGCGGAGGCCATCGCGATCAGATTCGTCTCGGATCTCACTGATGCCGTCCAGTCGCTTGCTGCGGACAAGGTCGGCCATCTTCTCAACAAGCGCCGCCTTGTTGACCTGGTACGGGAGTTCCGTGACGACGATCTGGGGCCTCTGGTTGCGCCCCTCACCGTCCTGGATCTCGGCACGGGCCTCGATGATGACGCGGCCACGTCCGGTGGCGTAGGCGCTGCGTACGCCCTCCGTGCCACGAATGATGCCTTGAGTGGGGAAATCCGGGCCCTTGATGTATTGATGGAGTTCATCAAGCGTGGCATCGAACTCGCCGCCGTCCGGCGTTTCACGCCAGCGGTTGATTGCGAACAGGATGGCGTCACAGACTTCGGTCAGATTGTGGGGCGGCATGTTTGTCGCCATGCCAACGGCGATGCCCGCGGTGCCGTTGACAAGGAGATTGGGTATGCGCGCCGGGAGGACAACCGGTTCTCGCTCTGAGTCATCAAAGTTCTCTGCGAACGCGACGGTCTGCCTGTCGATGTCGGCAAGCATCTCCTCCGCGATAGAGGACAGACGCGCTTCCGTGTAACGCATGGCGGCAGGGGGATCGTTATCCACAGAGCCGAAATTGCCCTGCCCATCCACCAGCGGATAGCGCAGCGAGAACGGCTGCGCGAGGCGTACGAGGGCGTCATAGACGGGGGAGTCGCCGTGCGGGTGGTACTTGGCGATGACGTCACCCACCACGCGGGCGCTCTTGCGGTAGGCAGTGTTGCTGCGCATGCCCTGCTCATACATGGCGTAGAGGACACGCCTTTGGACGGGCTTTAGTCCGTCTCGAACGTCCGGCAGGGCGCGCGAAACGATGACGCTCATCGCGTAGTCGAGATACGCCTCGCGCATCTGCCGTTCAAGTGCTACGGAACGTTCAACCATGGAGCATCGCCTCCATCCCGGGCCGACGGGCAGTCAGGCGCTAAGAAACGTCGGAAATCCTATTTGATTCGTACATCCAGTCTAGCATTTTGCGCCGAAAAATGCTCTCCATATATGGCTTGGAGCCCGGGTTTATCCGGGCTCAACAACACACAGAAGCGTCCGCAGTGTGTTGCGGGTCTTTCAGAAATTGTCTCCGAGTTGGCCAACAGGGGGAGGAAGAGCCCAAGTATGTATAATCGCTCCGGAAGGGAGACCAGCTCTGAGGCGCTTTTTCAGAACGTACCGCTGGGAATCGGCGATTCTCCTCTGGGTTCCCCTTGTCGGAGCCGTAATCGGATTTGTCGCACGACCTATCGTCGTTATATCCCTGGACTACTCGACAATCAACCAGGATCTTGTAACTGCCCTTTTCCAGGCAATTTTTGGCGCAATTTCAGGTGGAGTGGTCATCCTGCTACTCATCATTGTGTACACGCGCTTACGCAGACTGGAGGGAGTAGAGTTCCTCTCACTCCTTTGCGCGTACACAATCGTGTCGTTAGCTTTGGCAATACTTGGATCGTTCATCGTGAGCTGGCTGCAGATCGCTACCAAAGTAGGGACGGTTGGGGTGATTCTGCCTGTGATTCTTGTGTGGCCGTTTTCGATATTGCCAGCGGCGATAGTTCTAAGCTTGGTGAGTCTAGCCATCACCTTGTGGTTCGCTCGTAGAGCCTCCCGGCTCAGCCTGCGTCACGCCTATTTTCTCGTCATGATCGGAACCTTAGCCTTTGCGCCGGGGGATGGGCCGGTTCGAACTCTGCTTTGGTCCCTTCCCCTAGACAGCTTGCTGGGCATCACAGCCTCAACAGCGGCAGGGATTACTTCCGTCATCGGGCAGGCAGAGAATCTTGTTGTCGTTCTTCCTCTCGCCGTACTTGGGGTCTGGCTATTGGGAAATTTCACATTACGTAGCCCGATGTTCCAGTGGCGCACTATAGCAGGATTGTTTGCCTATATGGCACTGTTGTCGGCAGTTCTACCTACGGCGGTCTTATTCTTCCTCTCTCCGACGTTAAGCGAAATTGCATTCATCGTAGGGTCCATGGCTTTCGGTGTCCTCGTTATTGCAGCTCCATTCCCACTCATCTACCTGGTGCGCGTGCGGGAGCCAACGCCAACGACGCCCGACCCTCAACTCACCGCGTAGATTCCTGTCGTTGGGTTGAATGCGGCCCACATGAACCAGAGGGCGTTGTCCGCCCTGACTGGCGTGAGGCGCTGCCCGCCGAGTTCGCCCTGGTCACCGGCTCCAAGAAGCGTCCACAGTGTTCCGGTTTCCGTGTCACGGAAGAAATCGCCTGCCGCTTCGAATTCCAGGACGAGATCGCCAAATCGTCGGCTGAACGCAGCGGCAGAGCCGGCGTCGTGAGATTCCCCGATGCTCTCTTCATCCAGTGCCGAACGGGTACCGGTCTTCCAGAAAATGACAACCGGCTCGCCGCCAATCTCCGTATTGACCACCTGGACCTGTCTGAGGCGCGCAAACGGGAAAGCAATAACCTCATCGTCGATCTCTACGCCCAGAACGCGCTCTTTCGGACTCAGGCGCTCGTCCAACTCGCCAACGAACAGGTGAGGAGGGTTGTTGGGTGAATCGTAGCCGGCGTACTGGGAGCCGCCATAAATCGGCCAGAACTCCGAGTCGCCGCTCGCCGGTGACAGAATCCTGCCATCGGGATATGTGCGGACAAACTCCTGGAAAGAGGTGATGTAGGAGGGGACGTACTCCAGCCACTGCCCGGCCGCATCGCCCACGATGCCCCACCCGTCTGCCTGCTGCCACCATGATTCCGTGTAGTCGTCCCACATCACCATGTTGGAAAGCCGCGCGTTGCCCGTGGTGCCAAAGTTCAGTTCCACATCGTCCACAACCCGGTTAAAGGCCTTTACCGTGTAGCACAGCGGACAGTACGTGACGAGCACGGGTTGACCGCCGATGTTGTCATTCACGACTTCGTGGAACGTCAGAATGCCGAGGGGGTAAGCGCGGGCATCACCGTTGACTTCCACAACGGCCACGGGGTGATCAAGGGTCAGCCAACTCCGCATGGCTTCGTCGGAGACCGAGTCAATGACCGAACGGTGGTGGGGTTGATAGATGGGGGGAATCCCGTTTCGTCCCGGTCCGCCGGAGATGATCTCGTCCGGATCCACTGTCCAGCGGCGGAAATCTGTTTCCCGCCATTGGCTGATGTTCACGCTGAGCGGCGGTATCTCTCTGTAGACGCTGACACCATCGATGACATCAAAGTGGCCCGGGGCGGGCGTATTCGTTGCCGCGGCGGGCGGTATCGTCGGCCGTGGCGTCGGGCTGGCGCCGGGAATCAAGCCTCGGTCACCGGCCGCCGAGCTCTCATCACACCCGGCAGCCATTGTGGCAACGACTACGACCGTAATCAGTGGCACAATAGCAAGGACGGGCCGCAGACGGCTCATTACCCGAAGCCTGAAGGTACTAGCGAGTCGGTTCGTCATGTCTTGTCACTTG
Source organism: Chloroflexota bacterium (assembly GCA_026713485.1). Taxonomy (GTDB): domain Bacteria; phylum Chloroflexota; class Dehalococcoidia; order UBA6926; family UBA6926; genus VXMO01. Next base: position 35,698 of record JAPOOK010000064.1, read on the forward strand.
TGGCATCACGCCCGGAGACGTGCTTATGCGCTTTCCAGTATGTCACGGAGGGCAGAAAAGCGAGAGGATATAAGGGTCGCGTCGTGACATCCAGTTCCCAGGGGTCTGTTCTCATCAGCGGCGGGCGGGTCATAGACCCGTGGCAGAATCTTGACGCCATAGCTGACATTCTGCTCCGGGATGGACGCGTTGCTTGGACACGCACCGGAACGAATGTCATTCCTGACCTCCCTGCGGATACGCACAGAATTGACGCCGCCGGCATGGTTGTCACTCCCGGTTTCATTGACCTTCATTGCCACCTCCGTGAACCGGGGCAAGAGCACAAGGAGACCATTGAGAGCGGCACGCGCGCGGCGGCGAGAGGCGGATTCACCACCGTTTGCGCCATGCCTAATACTGAGCCGTCGATCGACACGCCCGAGTTGGTCAAATCCATATTTCGCGGCGCGGCGGCCACCGCGAGTGTCCGCGTCCTGCCCATCGGAACAATCACCGCTGGGAGAGCAGGACGAGAGCTTGCGGACCTTGGCGGGCTCGCAGCGGCAGGGGCGGCGCTGTTCAGCGACGACGGCTCAGCCGTTGCGAACGACGATCTCATGCGGTCGGCTTTGGTTGAATCCGCGCGGCTCGGTTTGTCACTGAGCCAGCATTCCGAGGATCCCGACGTGATCGGCAACGCGGTGGCGCATGAAGGCGAGGCGGCAAAGGAACTGGGACTACCCTCCGCGTCTGCTGAGGCGGAGACGAATATCATCGAACGGGATCTGAAGCTATTGGCGGAGACAGGAGGGCGCTTGCACGTCGCACATGCCTCCACGACGGGGGCGGTAGACCTGCTCCGTGGTGCTCGCGGGCGCGGCCTGCCGGTGACGGCGGAAGTCACGCCACACCATCTCACGCTGACGGACCGCGCCCTGCTGGGCGAACGGGGGCCGGAGCACGGGTGGCCGAACGGTCGTGTGGCAGACACGTCGCTGCGCGTTAATCCACCACTGCGTTCAGAAGAGCATGTCAACGCGTTGGTGGACGCGCTGCGTGAGGGCGTGATCGACGCCATCGCGACGGATCACGCGCCCCACTCGGCGCAAGACAAGGCCGGTGGCTTTGCCGGCGCCGCGCCGGGCATTTCCGGCATCGAGACGGCTTTCGGGCTGCTGATGACCGCGCTCGTCCGCACGGGACGGATAGCCTTGCCAGCCCTCATTGAACGGCTGACCCTCGGCCCCGCCAAGGTAATCGGCACGGCGGCTGACACATTGGGCTTGCGCGGTTTGACGCCGGGCGCGGCGGCTGACGTTGTCGTACTCGATCCCGACCGCTCGTGGACGGTGCGCTCTGAGGAATTTGCCTCTCTCGGCAAGAACACCCCGCTGGAGGGATGTGAACTGCGGGGGATGGTAACCCACACCTTTGTCGGCGGTGTTCAGGTCTATGCGGCGGAGGAACAGTCTGTGGCGCATGGGGCGGCGCGGTCATGACCCTTATTGGGAGATCCGAGGAGAGGGAGGCGTTTCTCGTCCTGGAGGACGGGAGCATCCACCGCGGCTATGCGTTTGGCGCCGTGGGCGCGGAAGCCACCGGTGAGGTTGTCTTCAACACGTCGATGGTCGGCTACCAGGAGATGCTGACCGATCCGTCCTATGGCGGCCAGATCCTTGTGCCCACGTACCCCTTGCAAGGCAATTACGGCATCAATGACCGTGACGTCGAGTCGTCGCGGATACAAGTTCGCGGTTTCGTTGTCCGTGAGGTGTGTGACTTGCCCAGCAACCGGCTCTCAACGCGCACGCTGGACGATTACCTGCGAGATGAGGGTGTGCCCGGTATCTATGGCGTGGACACGCGCGCGCTCACGCGTCGAATCCGTATGGCCGGCGTCATGATGGGAATCATCACTACTGAAGGATCACCTGAGCAGGCGCTCACCCGATTACGCGAGGCCCCCGACTACGGCAGTCTTGACCTGGTGAGCGAAGTGGTCGCGCAATCCCCCTATGAATGGACGGAGGGGCCGGGCGAGCTGCCGCCGGATGCGCCGCGCGTCGTGGTGATGGATGAGGGGCTGAAGTTCAACATCCTGCGGCTGTTGCGGCAGCGAGGATGTGCGGTGACCGTCGTTCCGAGTTCCACTTCTTTCGATGATGTTATGGCTCTACGGCCTTCCGGCGTGCTCCTATCGCCCGGGCCTGGTGATCCGGCGCTGCTGGAAGGGGTCGTGCAGACCGCAGGAGGCTTGCTGGGTCGGCTGCCGGTCATGGGCATCTGCCTCGGTCACCAGGTTGTCGCGCGGGCGCTGGGCGGGGAAACGTACAAGCTGAAGTTTGGACATCGGGGCGGGAATCATCCCGTCAAGGATCTGGCTACGGATCTCGTGACAATCACGGCGCAGAATCACGGGTATGCGGTGGACGCAGACGGGCTGCCGGCGGGATTGGATGTAAGCCACCTAAACCTGAACGACAATACGGTTGAGGGGCTGACTCACCGTGAAATGCCACTACTGACGATCCAGTATCACTCGGAGGCGTCACCGGGCCCCTTGGACAATGAATATCTTTTTGACCGGTTCTTAGACTTGATTCGAGAATACAGGTAGGGTATAGTGTCGCGAAGCGCGGGTAAAGCGGAATTGGTTGTTGTGCCGACGTCGTGGTTCATGGCGGACGGCCAAGAAGGAGGTTTCGATGGTGCTGGAAATGGAAGCGCCACTGGAGCGGGGCTATACACCTACCCAACAGACAGAGCCCCAACGCCGACAGTCTCAATTGGTCGAGTACGAGATTCTCGACTCATTTTGGGTACACCAGCATCAATGGATCTGGTTGTCGGGCCTGGTGCTAATTACACTCTCGATGTTCGGAATGACCGTGTTGCCCATGGGGCTGGCAGGTCACGAGCTTCGAACGGAGATCATCAGCTTTGTCTCGGTCATCGCAGTTGCGCTCACATTCATCTGGTGGGGAATGCTACGCCACATGTTGAACGCACTATTAGTTGTGAAACATCGCAAGCGCGAGATAGAGCGAAGTCTTGGAATGCGGATGGAATTCTACCTCGCGGCATCACGCACGCGCAGCAAGCGCGATCGCATTCGCGAGTTCGCTCAGCAGGAAGCGGGCGACGATCCGGAGCTTCGTGCAGACATCGCCGATTTCCTTCGGTCCATCACTGTTCGCCAGAGTTTCATCCCCGGCGAAGAGACCGCATGGGCCATCATCCCGTTCCTCTTCATGGGCGCGTGGATAGCCTTCTGGGGCATCACTGCCGGTCCTTCGATCTTCGGCTAGACCCCAACATCGCTCACATGTCACGCGTCCCGGCGCTATTTGCCGGGGCGCGTGAAGTTGTGTCTCCAACGCTCCTGGCGGCCCTGTGCGGGAGGGCGGCATGACGACGACGCCGGAACGGCCATCCCGTGTGCTTGTGCTTGGCAGTGGACCGATTGTCATCGGCCAGGCCGCCGAGTTTGATTACGCAGGCACGCAGGCGTGCCGCGCCCTACGCGAGGAGGGCGTTACGTCCATCCTCGTCAACTCCAACCCCGCTACGATCATGACCGACCACGAAATCGCGGACGTGGTCTACATTGAACCGCTGACGGTCGAGGCAGTGACACGTGTCATCGAACGGGAGCGGCCTGACGGACTCCTGCCAACACTCGGCGGACAGACCGGCCTCAATCTCGCCGTCGATCTGGCGGAGGCGGGAGTGCTGGAACAATACAACGTCCGTTTGCTCGGGACGCCGCTGGATGCCATCCGCACGGCGGAGGACCGCAATCTCTTCCGGCAGATGCTGGATGAGATTGGTGAGCCCGTACCGGAGAACGAAGTCGTCACCACAGTTGAGGACGCCCGCAATGTGGCGGAACGTCTCGGGTTGCCCGTGGTGATTCGCCCCGCCTACACGCTTGGCGGCTCGGGCGGCGGAATCGCTTACACGCCGGAACAGTTGGATGAGCAGGTTCGCACCGGTCTCTCCTACAGCCCCATCGGGCAGGTGCTTGTTGAGCGCAGCCTGATCGGCTGGAAAGAGATCGAATATGAGGTCATGCGTGACGGGGCGGATACGACCATCACCGTCTGCAACATGGAGAACCTGGACGCGATGGGCGTCCACACCGGCGACAGCATCGTCGTCGCTCCCAGCCAGACGCTGACGGACAAGGAGTACCAGATGCTCCGCACTGCCAGCCTGAAAATCATCTCCGCTCTGGGCATAGAGGGCGGCTGCAACGTGCAGCTCGCATTGGAACCTCATCCGACGGTGGCCGGCAAGGGACAGAATGCCGGCTATTCGGAATCGCCCTATTACGTCATTGAGGTCAATCCCCGGGTCAGCCGCTCCTCAGCGCTGGCGTCCAAGGCAACCGGGTACCCGATTGCCCGCGTCGCCGCCAAGATCGCCGTCGGCAAGCGGCTGGACGAGATTCCTAACGCGGTGACGCAGGTCACAACGGCCGCATTTGAACCGGCGCTCGACTATTGCGTGGCCAAGATTCCGCGCTGGCCTTTCGACAAGTTCCCATCCGGGGATCGCTCGCTGGGGACGCAGATGAAAGCCACCGGCGAGGTGATGGCCATCGACCGCTCGTTTGAGGCGGCGCTGCAGAAGGCTGTGCGGTCGTTGGAGGTGACGGGCGACAGCCTGTTGTGGGAGCACAGTTCATGGAGCACAATCTCTGATCCGCTTGAGGAGCTGCCGCTCCTCCCGAATGATCAGCGGTTGTGGGCGCTTATGGCCGCCCTGCGGCGAGGAGTGGATCTGGACGACCTCTCAGTCAAGACGGGCGTTGACCCATGGTTCCTTTACAAGCTGAACGCCATTGTCGGTATGGAGAACAAGCTGCTGGCGGAGCCTCTAACACCGCGCCTGCTGCGCGACGCAAAGCGCATTGGGTTCTCGGACACGCAGATCAGCACGCTGGCGGATCGGCTGCCGGAACAGGTACATGAGCTGCGGCAGGAATGGGACATCCGCCCGGTGTACAAGATGGTGGACACGTGCGCAGCGGAGTTTGAGGCGGCCACACCCTATTTCTACTCAACGTACGAGGAGGAGAACGAGGCGCTGCCCCTGGAGGGACGGTCTGCTGTCGTCATCGGCAGCGGGCCGATCCGCATTGGTCAGGGCATCGAGTTCGACTATTGCTCCGTCCATGCCGCGTGGGCGCTACAAGATGAGGGCGCGGCGAGCATCATCATCAATTCCAACCCGGAAACAGTCTCAACAGACTTCGATACGTCGAACCGCCTTTATTTTGAACCACTAGACGAGGAAGGCGTCGCCTGCGTCCTTGAAAACGAACGGGTGACGATTGGGGAGCAGGAGGTGTTCCCCGGGACGGCGGCGCAATTCGGCGGACAGACGGCCATCAATTTGATCAGCCCCCTAAACAGGCGCGCGTTCACCATTCTGGGCACGCCACCGGCGACTGTGGACCAGGCGGAGGACCGCCAGCGGTTCGACGAATTCGTCACCACGCTTGGCATCCCGCGTCCACCCGGCGCAGGTGTGACATCCATCGAAGAGGGGCTGGCTGTCGCGAACTCTATCGGCTATCCCATTCTCGTGCGCCCGAGCTACGTTCTCGGCGGGCGGGCGATGGAGATCGTCCATACGCCGGCAGAGTTCACGCGCTATGTCATGGCAGCGATGGAGGAGGTCGGAGACAAGCGCCCCATCCAGGTGGACAAGTTCCTTGAGGGGATGGAGGTGGAAGTGGACGCCGTCAGCGACGGCGAGGACGTGCTTATTCCCGGGATTATGGAACACATCGAGCGGGCAGGCGTCCACAGCGGAGACTCCATGGGTGTTTATCCTGCGCCTTCATTGTCGGAGGACGATGAGCGGCAGGTCGTCGACTACACGGTCCAACTTGGCCGCGCGTTCGGCATCATCGGCCTCATGAATATCCAGTTTGTCGTGGCCCAGAATGAGAACCAGGACGGGACACCCGCTCCATCCACTGTTTACGTTCTTGAGGTCAACGTCCGCTCCAGCCGAACGGTGCCGTTCATCTCCAAGGTGACCGAGGTGCCGTTGGTGAATCTCGCCACCCGCGTCATCATGGGACGCACCCTGAAGGAGATGGGCTATGAGAGCGGCCTGTGGCCGAAGAAGCCGCTGGTGGCCGTCAAGGCGCCCGTCTCATCCATGGCCAAGCTGATGGGCGTGGACACCTATCTGGGACCGGAGATGAAATCCACGGGCGAGGTTATGGGCATCGACACCTCCCTCGCTCCTGCTCTGACAAAAGCTTTGCAGGCGGCGCGGCTCATGTTGCCGCAATCCGGCGGCATCCTCATCAGCGTGTCCGACCGCGACAAGACAGAGATGATGCCGATTGCGCGCAAACTTGCCGCGCACGGCTACGAGGTCTACGCGACGGAGGGAACCGCGACGATCCTGCGCGCCGTCGGCATTGAGGTTGCAGGCGTCCCCGCCAAGGTCAGCGAGGGCGAAGAGGGTGTAGGCATCACGACGGACCTGATCCGCGATGGACGGGTCCATGCCGTCGTCAACACAATGTCCGGCAACCGTGTGCCGCTGCGCGACGGCTTTGAGATTCGGCGCGCCGCCACCGAACAGGGCATCCCCTGCTACACCAGCCTCGATACATTCCGCGTTGCCGTTGATTCCGTAACAGGCGGCGCGGAGGCGGGCGAGTACAGCATCATGCGCCTCGATGAATATGTGAATGGCCGACCGGCGGACGAGTTTCTCGCGCGGTAGGGGGTTCGCCCCCAACATCCCGGGGTGCACAGCATGGCCGAATTTGAAACTATCGCACAGGGAATGATCCTTGTGCGCACCGGAGCATCAAAGGTGGCCCGCGCCGCGCAACCGGGCCAATTCGTGCAGCGGCGCGGCATTGTCACGCAAGGGCTTGTGAGCGATGACGCCCGCGCGCAGACGACGCCATTTGACCCGCAGCCCTATCCGATCATCTCGGTGGACGCAACAAGCGGTGAGATCACCGTCCTGGCAACAACGGTCGATGGCGACGATTCCGCGATCACATCGACGCCCACAGGTCTCGAATGGGCTGTGAGAGGGCCCCTGGGTCAGCCAATCTCAGTTGACGCCGCGGCAAGTCACGTCGCGTTCATTGCGCAGGGGGACGGCATTGGAGCGATCATCGCCGTGATGCGGGAGGCTGCCGAACGCGGCGTGCGCGTTACTCTCATGGCGGGAGCCGCCAACGCGTGGCAGCTCTATCCGTCACACCTTCTCCCGGACGGCGTGCGTGAGATGACGGCAACGGACGACGGGTCGGCAGGTATCCGCGCGCCGGTAACGCACCTGTTGCCACAGGTTCAGGATGACGCGGACTTGCTCATCGCAGCGGGCCCGAAGCGGCTCTACGAGGATCTGGCTCGGATGCGCGCCGACGGACTGCTGACTATTCCGACGACAGTCATGAAGCTGCCACGCCTTGAGTGCCGAGACGGTGAATGCGGCAAGTGCGCCGTCCAAACGACTGATGGCACACGACTGGCCTGCGTGGAGGGGCCGGCATTTGATCTTGATGAGGTGGAGTAGCGCTAGCCGCCACGGGCGAACGCGACGAAGTCCATGTCGCCGGGTGATAGGCCGAGCTGTGTGAGTCGGACGGATGCCTCGGACCGATATTGCGTCCCGTGATTGACGACGTGAGCGATGAGTTCTCTCAGAGGTTGGTTGGACTCGTTGCCTGAAAGGTCGCGATAGGCAAGCGGGGTGGCGATGGCCTCGTCCGTCAATGTCCGGGCGAAGCTCCGGAAGCGGTCACTGTTCTCCCGCCACAGCTCCGATAGTGCCTTGAGCGAGGGGATTTCATTCCTGGCGATTTCCCCGGACTGCCTTACCTTGGCGACCCATTCCGGCGGTGTCCCTCCTGTCCAGCGCGCCAACCAGATGATTTCGCTGGTCATGATGTGGATGAGCGTGGCGTGCAGGCTGCCAAAGCTAAGGCCATTAGCGTCCGCCATATAATCGGACTCGCTAGCCTCACGAGCGCGATCCATGATCAGGTCATTGGCCCATTGGCTGTAGTCCAGGAGAAGCTGGAAGAAGTCTGCGTTGGCGGCGGCCATAGTCATTCTCTCCGAGTACCAGTCACATAGCTGAATAAGTATCTCACGAGGTAGCGCGGCTAGCGGGTTGGTAGTTGGACGATTGCGCTGCCGCGCACGCACGGCCTTCCGCCGCTGCCCTCGCTCCAAAGTTCAAGTTCGACGAGGGCGGTACCGTCATCATCGCGCCATTTCCGTGAGACGTGACCGTAGTGCATGATCGTCTCACCGATGAAGGCCGGGGCGCGAACTTCTCCGCGAAAGCTGCGCAGAATGCCGCGCCGCCCCATCCACCGCGTTGCTGTTTGACACAACATGTCACCTGAAAGGTCGCCCTGGGCGATCCTCTCCGGCAGCCCCTCCACCTGGGCATAGGCGCGGTCGTAATGGACGAGGTGGCTATTCGTCTTCACGAGTCCGTAGAAGAAGACCTGCACTGTCGAGATGAATCGAGGCAGCGGCTCGAGCCCCATTCCCTCGTGTACGTCCTCCCATACGGGTTCGTCCGACCACTGTGGCGGCTCTGCAGGACGTGCCTGCGCTCCGTTGCCAAGTTCAAGCTCTCCCCATGCCCTGCCCGCGCCGTCCGGTGACGACGGCTGCGGCACTGTCGCAGTCGTAGTGCGGTCAATCATCACGGTCCGCCCATGCTGGTTGGTGATGGTCATCTCCTTGGTCGTGAAGATCATTGCCCCTGAACGGCCCTGCTTCTCCTCGACTTCCACGACCTTCGATTGGCGCGTCAGCACATCGCCGGGCCTGATCGGTTCGACGAAAGTCACATCCGTGCCGGTGTAGCGCGATTGGGCACCCGGGATACGGAGCTGGAGAGGATCATCTCGTGTCCGTGGCAGGCCGTCAGGGCGCAGATCCGCTATGGCCGTCGGCGGAAAACTGGTGAAGCCGGTGAAGAGAGGCGGGGCGACGATGCCCCCGTATGGGCCCCCTTTCGCGCGCTCCTCGTCTACATAGGATGGGCGCGCATCATCGACGGCGTAGGCGTAGCGGGCAATCTCATCGAACGTGATGGGGGGACGCGATTCCGGCTCCGATGTGCGCCCAATCAACTCCCGCGCGGCCTGCGCGGCTTCAGATGTCATGGCTTGCCATCCCCTGCTCAACGTCTCCGTCAGTTTAGTCAGTCACCGGCTCATCAATGATGACAGCGTTGTAGTTTGTGTATTGAATGGTGACGCGGTTATCGGGACGCCATTGTTCCGATCCATCGCCGAACTGAATTGTTTCTTCGATTTGCAGTATCCGATGAGTTTCTATATCGATGTAGACTCTTCTCTCATGCATCGTGACGATGTCAGGCTTGTTCGGCACATTGCCTTCAAGGACAAGTCTCGGCCGTCTATCAAGCCACACACGTTCCAAGCGACGTAGTTCTTCAAGCTCACGCGCTTTATCCAAGAGATCATTCACGCTAATGTCCGGTACAACATATGCCGGTCTTTCAAGAATCGCCCATGGCTCGTCGCCACATCGTTCGTACTGTACGTTTCCGATATACATCAACTCCTGTGTGTCACAGCCTTGGCTTTCTCCGGGCACAGGTTCCCATACCCCGTCTCTAAAGCTCAGGTATTCCACATCTGAAGTGATGGAACGCCATCGATTCGGGCGTTGGAATTCTTCGACGACAGACGATTTCTTGAGCGTCAGCCCGAGCAGTCTATGCTCTGCGTAGTCCCATTGTGTCGTTGTTAGCCGGAGTGACTCAAGAGGAGTGTTATCTGCGTCAAGAGCATCCAGTACTTCACGCGGAGCAAGCGGCACCCCCTGCGAATCAAACGTTACAGCTTCAAACTCGTTTGACAGGTTTTGAGGGAAACACGCAAGACTGAGCAGAGTTGCAGCCACAACCAGCCCCAACGCAGTCAATCTCACCGCCCGGCCCATATTCTCTGCTCTCTCAGTTGCACATGTTGTGGCATTCCCGTTGGTAGCAAGCATACGCGCTACCCTCGCGCACACGCGGCTCAAGCGTTGCGTGAATTGCGGAAACAATGGCACAGTGAGCGCCATGACTACCACGAATACAGAACAAACGGCGCTTGGGCACCTGAAGGTTGTTGAGCTTGGAGGCGGGACGGGGGCGGCGGCGATGGCCGGCCGTCTTCTGGGCGATATGGGCGCGGATGTGGTGCTCGTTGAGCCGCCCGAAGGGGTTGGAGCGCGGCGTATTGGCCCGTTTGCCAACGACGTTGAGGACCCCGACCGCAGCCTTACGTCCCTCGACCACAACATCAACAAGCGCTCCGTGGTTCTGGATCTAGACACGCCGGATGGGAAGGAGTCCGTTCGCCGCCTCGCAGGGTGGGCGGACGTACTCATCGAATCGTACGAACCTGGCTATCTGCCGGAACGCGGTCTCGGGTACGACAATCTGGCCGAAATCAACCCTGAACTTGTTTACGGCTCGCTGACGCCGTTCGGCCAGACAGGGCCGTACAGCCACTATGCGTCCACCGAACTCGTCATCCAGTCGCTGGCCGGTGATCCGTGGGTCTACGGCGACGACGAGCGAGAACCGGCGATGGTTCCGGGGAACGCCACTGCTCGCATCGGCTCGATGCACCTGGTCTACGGCATTCTGCTGGCGCTGCGAGAGCGGCGGTGGTCGACGCGAGGCCAGCACGTGGATGTCTCCCGACAGGACATCGGCGTGTGGCAGCTGGTTAGCGGCAGCATCTCCCGTGTCGGGCTGCGCAACGAAGTGTTTCGCCGTCCGGGCAAGGCATCCACCGGCATCGGCAGCATCTATCCATGCAAGGACGGCGTGATCCAGTTCTTCCCGTCCACGAACGCACAGTTCCGCGGCCTGGTGACCGGTTGGATGCAGGATTCCACCTTCGATGATGAGGCGTGGGATGACACCAATTTCCGACGCGACAACTACGACCTCATTGATGTTCGCATGAGAGAGTTCATGAGCAACCTGACCGCTGCGGAGATCGAGGAGAGCGCGGCCATCCACGACGTGCCCATGGCCCGCATGTCCACGATGGCGGAGTTCGTTGAGCATCCGCACACGGTCGCCCGCAAATTTGTGCTGGATACCAGCCACCCCGTTGTGGGAGACTACCGCGCGCCCGGTCCGCCGTACAGGTTCAGCGGCACGCCGTGGGCCCTCACTCGTCACGCGCCCCGCATTGATGAACACGGCAAAGAACTTCGCACAATGATTGAGAACCTCTCATCTGCGCCGCCTGATCCCGGGAAGTTTGTGGCGCGCCGAAACGACCGGCGCAAGCAGCCGCTTGAGGGTGTGCGCATTGCCGATCTGAGCCGCGTGTTTGCGGGGCCGTACGGCACGATGCTTTTGGGATTTCACGGCGCGGAGGTCATCCGGATTGAGTCGGAGGATCTGCCCGCGTTCCGGATGCCGATGCAGCCGAACTACCCGGAATTGAACCGCAACAAGCAGTGCGTGACCATCGATATGCGCTCAAAGAAGGGGCAAGAGCTGATCAAGGGCATCGTCGCGCAGTCGGACGTCGTCATTGAGAATTTCCGCCCCACCGTGATGGAGCGCATGGGGCTTTCCTACGAGGAACTGCGCAAGATCAGGCCGAATGTGATCATGGCATCTATGTCCGGGTACGGCATGAACGGCCCAATGCGAGACCGCCCAGCGTTCGGGCAGCTGCTGATGGCGTTCGGCGGACTATCCTACATGTGGGGGCACCCGGAGAGCGACATCGATACGCGCCCCAAGAATGCGTATTCGGACTTCGTGCTCGGCGCACAGGCGGCGATGGCCGTGATGTTGGCGCTGGAGCATCGTGACCAGACCGGCGAGGGCCAGCACATCGAGAGTTCCCACGTGGAGGGCCTCGTGGGGTTGTTGGGGCCCGAGATGCTGAGCTATCTAATCAACGGGGTTAGCCCGCAGCCACGGGGCAACGCAAGCGACGTTTACGCGCCGCACGGCGTCTACCCGTGCCAGGGCTTCGATGCCTGGGTCTCAATAGCGGTGGAGAACGATGGGCAATGGCGCAAGCTGGTTACCGTAATGGACGAGCCGACGTGGGCGAATGACGGGAAATTCGCAACTCAGGAGGGGCGACTCTCCAACCGGACAGAGTTGGACGAACGGCTAGGCCAGTGGACGTCAACGCGCTGGGCAGGGCAGGTCCAGGTTGCACTGCAAGCCGTCGGCATTCCATGCGGCGCGGTGCAGAACCCGCTCGATCTGCTCAAGGACCCGCAGCTTGAACATCGCGGGACCATCGTGACGGCGCACCAAGATCCGGACTGGTGGGGAACGATGCAGCACCCCGGCGTGTCATTACACCTGAGCGCCACGCCCGGCTGGGCAACGGACTCAACCCCCGGCCTCGGCCAGGACAATGACCGCGTCTTCAAGCAGCTCCTGGGCCTGACAACGGCAGAGTTAGAAGCGCTGGCGGCGGAGGGGGTTCTGAGGTAGGGGAAAGGAATCCCGTTGTGGTCGCACACTTAGTCCGGGCGCTTCCCATATAATTCACTGAGACATGACCACCCCAGAATTTCGTCCCTTACCATACTGGGTCCGAATTCACCTCCCCAGAGGTTTGTCGGGAGGACTCCGCTTGGTCGAAAAGTCCAACTGGGCCGGAGAAGGAGCACTTTTCCCAAGGAGCGCCTATCCGGATGTCCGCTCTTTGGATGACTTTGACTTCAATCGAACCGGAGTCTACATGTTGTGGGAACCAGCCGGTGCTGGGGATTTGCCTCGTGTCTATATCGGGGAGGCAGACCCACTGAGAAACAGGCTTGACCAACACCTGTCGCAGAAAGACTTCTGGACTAACGCGGTCGCCTTTTCTGCTAAAGACCAGAATCTCAATAAGGCGCATGTACGCCACTTAGAGTCAAGGTTAATCGGCCTTGCCAACGAAGCGAAGAGATGCCGACTTGAGAACAGCAACACGCCCAGACCCCCCTCACTTTCGCCCGCCGACAAGACACAAGCAGATGCGTACCTTTCGGACATGATGCTCTGCTTGCCTGTTCTGGGCGTCGATTTCTTTGAAAAGCCCGAGGCACGCCCCGAAACGCATCAGGAGCTGATGCTCAGAGTCGGAGAAACTACAGCGAATGGCTACGAGCAAGGCGATGGCTTCGTTGTAAGGGCCGGTTCTATAGCGAGAAAAGAAGAAACTCGCCACATACACAGGTATATGTCGAAACTTCGCAAAACTATTGTCGAGCAAGGAATTCTCTCCGACATGGGTGACCACTACGAGTTCAGTGCGGACTACAGCTTCGGATCGCCATCAACTGCGGCCGGGGTAATACTTGGACGTCCGGTGAATGGCCGTACTGCGTGGAAAGACCAGGATGGCCGCACACTAAAGCAGATTCAGCAAGAACAGATTCGCTCAGACTAGAATCCCAGTCATGCCAACCATCAGCTTCTATCATTGGGCGACTTGAGGGACGTGTAAGACGGCGAAGGCGGCGCTTTCGCAGGCGGGGCATGAGTTTACAGAGCAGGATTTCTTCAAGGACCGCTTCACCAGGGATGAGATTGTCGAGCTTCTGAACGGGGAGCCGCCAAGCGCACTGTTCAATCCGCGTTCGGCTTCTGTGCGCAAGAATGGGATCGACGTTGATTCGTTGTCTGAGGAGCAGATGCTGGATCTACTCGTGAAGGAGCCGCGCTACTGGCGGCGCCCGGTGGCCGTTATCGACGGCAAGCTCATCGCGGGGGCGAATGCCAGGACGCTGGCGGCGGAGTTGGACTTCTAGACGGCCTCAGCTCTTGCTCGGCAGTTCAACCGTGGCGGCGCCGGGTGTGACGCGTTCGCCCTTCTGATTCGTCATCAGCATTTCAAGGTCAACGACGTGGCGGCCTTCGTCGTCAACGCGCTTGCCTGTCACGCGGCCGGTGCAGGTCAGGACATCGTTCTTGAAGTTGATGCCGCGCAATTGGGCACTCAGCGTCAGGATTGCGCCCTCCTCACCGATCCACTTGCGAACCAGCGTGTGCAGGTAGGAGACACGGATGCGTCCCTGACCGATGACGGCGGGCTGGCCGTTCTCTTTCGCTCCCTCGTCGTCCATGTGGTACGGCACGAACTCATCGTAGGTGGCTGCCCAGCGATTCCAATTCATCAGGTCCGTCACGCGTTCGAACGACGGCAACTCCTGGCCAACCTCAACATCGTCCCAATACGGCGTCGCCTCTTGCGTTGTCATTGTCGTCTCCCGTTACCGATTACCACGCGATGTTCGTCGTGCGCGAGGTCTTGACCACCTCGCCGGTCTGCTTGGTCCAGACCTCCTCGGTGATGTAGAAGAGCATGGGTCCGAGACGTCCGGAGCGTTCGTAGATGTCTGTGGATTCGATAACACTGGTAACCACATCACCTGGCCGCATTCGCTCATGGTAGGTGGTTTCGACTCCCCCAAACAGGTAATTTGGCGGCGCTCCGGGCGGACGCAGGTTGCGCGCCTCCTCCAGATTGGACTGCGCGTCATCCAGCCGATCAGGCTGCGGGCCGACGTGCGCGCGGCCGATCATCCACGCGAACGGGTTGAACTCCTCCGGTGCGATGATGCCGCCCCATCGGGTCTGATCGGCATGGTCCGCATCCCAATACACACGGGGCGGGACCTCCGGCCAATAGATTGAGATTGCTGCACGGCGGATATCGCTCTCGGAGATGGGTGGTGACGTGAGCGGCGGGGCTGCGGATCCCACCCACGCGCGCATCTCATCGGTGATCAGGGACTGTCCATCACTGTTTTCAGTCATAACCGCCTCCGGCTATAGCTTACACGAGGCGGGGCGACATCCTAGTTCCGAGGGTTCAGAGATCCATGAATTCTTGAGGGGTTAGGCCTGCCTGCTTGATAATGTCGCGTAGAGTTCCGGTCGAGACTTCGCGATGACGCGGCACGATGGTAGTGGTTGCGCCGCCACCATTTAGCTTCCTAAATTTGACGTGGCTTCCCCGCTGACTCGATTGAGAGAACCCTGCTGCGCGCAGTTTGCGGACCACCTCACGAAAGGGAAGCGGCCGAATCGGCGGCAATATCTACCTCGATGAGAATCTGCTTGGGGATTTCGGCCGGAACGGGAGGCTCAAAGTACAATTCCAGGGCCTCTTTCAGATTCGCAAGCGCCTCCTCTTCAGTTCGTCCCTGGCTTGCCACGGCCACCTCATGAGCCTCGGCGGTGAACCAGTCGCCGTCGGGGTAAACGCTTGCCAAAAACTGCCGTTTCATTCCGGCCTCCCTGCCGATGCAGTGATCGTCGCATCATCAGAATCAAGTATGCCAGACTGGTGGTCTCATTCGAGTCGCGACCGTTAGCTTCTATCACAAATGAAGAGCCCGCGCTCAACAGAATGAGCGCGGGCTTTCTTACTGTTCGTTAGCCGCCATGCGGCAGCGTGACGTTGGTAACTACTTCTTGAGTTCCTTCTCCAGGTTCTTGATGAAATCCTTCATCTGGGAGTTGGCCTTGGAGCGGATGAATGGCTGTCCCATCGTGCCCAACTTGCCCATGAACTGGATGTCCGTCGCCACCGTCAGAGTGGAACTGTCCGAACCCGCTTCTGCGATTGCCGCGTCGACAATCACGCGCAGCCCGCCGCCGGCCATAGCCTTCGCGTTCCCTTCGATGCGCCACGTGTAGTCCTCGGCGTTCTGCGTCGAAGTCAGCTCTCCATCAAGGCTGATCTTCATCGGGCCAACGCGTGTTGTCATCTTGCCGGAATACGTATTCGGCCCAGTCTCGACAACATCACTGACGCCAGGAATCAGTCCCGCGGCACGCGGCACGTCCTGGAGGAGTCCCCACACGTCCGCGCGGGACGCGCCGACCTGTGATTCCTGTTCGATCTTCATTCGCTGAGATTGTCCTTTCGCCGATGGCGTCCTACTGTTACTCGAGCCCGAGGACGCGAGTCAGCGCCCGTCGCGTGAACACCACTGCCATGTCCGTCTTGTACTCTGCGGAGCCGCGGAAGTCCGGCGTCGGCGCGCAGAGATCGCGAACCGTCTCGGCCGCTTCACGCACCAGGTCCGCCGTGGGCTCCTTGCCCACCAACACCCCTGCCACGCTCTCTGCGAGCACTGCCGTTGAGTTGACCGCGCCGAGACCGACGCGCACATCCGTCACTACGCCACCGTCAACGACGCCAAGCGCCGAGACCGCAACCGTCGGATAGTCATCCGCCGTTCGAGGCAGGAACTTGATGTACGTGGTCTTGGCATTAGCCGGGGCAGCCGGGACGGTGATGCCCGTGACAATCTCACCTTCTTCAACGCCCGTGGTGTAGTAGTCGACGAACCAGCCGTCGCGTACCTTGACGGTCCGCTCGCCGTCCTTGGAGGCGGCGTGAACGCTCGCGTCGAGCACAAGAAGGGTTGGTGGCGGATCTTGTGCCGGGTCGCCGTGGGCGACGCCGCCGCCAACTGTGGCCGCGTTTCGCACGCGAACCGTCGCGACCTCGCCGTAGGTCTCTGTCAGGAGCGGATTATTCTCATGAACGACGCCGGAGGTCGCCACCTCCTGCTGCGTCGTGCGGCCGCCAATCTGCAGGCCCTCGCCCGTTGAGCGGATGTAGTTGAGGCCGTCAATGTTCTGGAGGCTGACGAGGTGGTCAACGTAGATGAGGTCCTGCTTCATCATGTTGATGAGGCCGGTGCCCCCGGAGATGACGCGCGCCTCTTCGCCGTAGTCGCTGAGCAGGCTGTGCGCCTCCGCGAGAGTGGAGGGCGTATGGAACTGAAAATCTCTCATTTCGCCCTCCCCTAGTTGCCGAGCCGGATGACTTCGCCGGCCTTCTGAATCGATTCAATGATCTTGTAGTAGCCCGTGCAGCGGCACAGATTGCCCATCATCCAGTCTTTAATCTCGTCCTCGGTGGGATCGGGGTTCTGCTCAAGCAAGGCGCGGGAGGCCATGATCTGGCCCGGCGTGCAGATGCCACATTGGAACCCACCGTAGTTCATGAAGGCCTCTTGCAGTGGATGCAGCTTCTCGCCGTCCGCCACGCCCTCGATGGTCGTGATCTGGGAGCCGCTGGCCTGGACGGCAAGGAGGATGCAGGACGAGACGATAACGCCGCCCATCTCGACGGTGCAGATGCCGCACACGCCGACGCTGCATGCTTCCTTGGTGCCAGTGAGGCCGAGGTCGTATCGGATGAAATCGACGAGGGTTCGTCGAGGCGGGACCTCCGCCGTATACTCGGTGCCGTTGACGGTGACCGTCACAGGCACGCGCACTGTCGTGTCTTGTGTCATCTACTCCTACCCCTCTACGTAAATGTGCCTATGGGCGCAACAAACGCAGCGTCGTTTTCGCCCTTCGCCTCGTTCGGCCAACCCTAAAGCGCCCAATCGGGACGCGCATGGTAGGCGTGAAAGAAACGGCGTGCGAATCAACGCTGCTAGTTGATTATAGCAGGATGAGAGGGGCGTCCGTCTCCATCACAGTGAACCACTGTCGCGGGGTTAACGCCCTAATGGTAGATTGTGTCAGCGGTTGATCGGGCTGCGGAATACGGAAAGGGAAGTGCCCCATGAAAGCACTCAGATGGATAATCGGCGTGTTTCTCATATCTGTGGCAGTGATCCTTCTGGCCCAGGTGATTGTCCCCGGAGACAGGCACGAGCTTTGGACGTATCTCAACCCGCTTATGGCCATCAGCATCGTTCTTGTAATCGCATTCTGTATCTGGAACAAGGTCCGGTCATCAGATGACGCGACGGCCTCGCAATCAACCCAGGGATTTCCTGAGTACGAGATCGTGCTCTTCGGCAGCCTGTTCATTGCCTACCTGTTTTTCTTCAACTGGATCACCGAGTTGAACGAAGGCGAAGGGTATGGGTGGGTTTGGATTATCCTTAATGGGATGATTCCCGTCCTGAATATATGGGCAGGGTCGCGTCTCTTGACACGGGAATGAAGCCGATAGGCGGCACCGCGGTGACGACGAACAACAGCCGGGCCAAGGAGGGAGATTAAGCCATGTCTGCTTACTTGATAGCCGATGTAGAGGTTACGGATGAGAGTGTCTATGCGCAGTATCGTGAACGGATGACGCCTACGCTCGAAGCCTATAGCGGCAAGTTCATCGCGCGTGGCGGCGAGATTGAGGTCATTGGCGGCTCCTGGAATCCACAGCGCCTGGCCATCGTGGCATTCGACAGCATGGAGCAGGCACGAGCATGGCTGGCCTCGCCTGAGTTCAAAGAGCTCGATGATATGCGCACCAGCTCTTCCAACATCAACCTGGTGCTCTTAGAGGGCGTCTAGCGCATAACGGCCCAATCCGCACCAACCTTTATGTCTTCGCTGGCGACATAGCGGTAATCCGTTACTGCGGCAATCGTTGGCTACGTGAATGCATTTGCGTGCCGCAATGTGTTACAACTCAGGACAGCGTTTTCACCCAACGCCGGTGCTCGCCCGAAGCCCAAAGGCCGCGAGCAAGCACCACTCCAACGAATGACGTCCTGACGAGGAGGGAGCAGACCATGTCCGCCTATTTGATAACCGATGTTGAGGTTACGGATGAAAGTCTCTACGCGCAGTTTCGTGAACAGATGACGCCTGCTATCGAATCCTATGGCGGCAAGTTTGTAGCTCGTGGCGGCGCGATTGAGGTTATCGACGGCTCATGGGCGCCCACGCGTCTCGCCATCGTGGAATTCGACAGCATGGAGCAGGCGCGTTCATGGCTGGCCTCGGCTGAGAACAAAGCGTTCGACGATATTCGCACCAGGTCTTCCAACATCAACATGGTGCTTGTCGAAGGCGTGTAGCCTATCTAACTGCGTAACTGACAGCTTGCGTTAGAGAACCTCGTAGGCCCAGATCTCGTGCCAGGCGTCCGGCTCGCCGTTGGGCATCGCCAGGAAGGGTTCGCTCCTCTCAAGCAGGCGCCACTTGCCCGCCTCTTCGAGCGCGGTCTGCTTCACATCAAAGCCGCCATCCACGTAATAGTCCGTCCGGATCGAGAACACGACAGATCCGCCCGGCTTCGTGACGCGAATCAACTCGTCCATCGCCTCCGGCGTCGCATGGCCGTAAGTGAACACCCCGACGCACGTCGTACCGGCGAATGTCCCGGTCTCGAAGGGCAGGTCTTTACCCAGCTCGCCGATTACGAAGTCCTCGTAGACACCCTTCTCCCTGGCCGTCTCCAGCATCCCCGGGGACATGTCCAATGCCGTGATCCCGGTGAACCCGCGGCGGGCGAGCTCCACGCCGACCATGCCCGTGCCGGCGCCCGCATCAAGCACGACGGCTCCCTTATCGGGCACGTACTTCTCCAGGAATTCGGCCGCAGCCATCGGCGACTTGAATCCCAGCGCCTCCAGGTCGGCATCGTAGTCCGACGCCCAGCCTTCGTACTTGGTCCTGAGTTCTTCGAGGTTCTTGGCGCCATAGACCTGCTGGATGCGTTCCGTGCGTGCCTTCTCGGTCATTATTCATTTCCTCCTGGCGGCGATGCGTTCACATCCCGGCGGCGATGTCGAAGCGGTCCAGGCTCATGACCTTGTCCCACGCGTCGACGAAATCACTCACCAACTTCTCCCGGCCATCGTCGCTGCCGTAGACCTCGCAGATGGTGCGAAGTTCGGAACTGGAGCCAAAGGCAAGATCCACTCTAGTTGCCGTCCACTTCAGGTCGCCGGTCTGACGGTTCCGTCCCTCGTAGACGCCATCAGCCGCAGCGGATGCCTGCCACTCGGTGTCCATATCAAGCAGGTTGACGAAGAAGTCATTACTCAATGTCCCCGGCCTGTCTGTGAACACTCCGTGCTGCGATTGTGCGGTATTCGCGTTTAGAACACGGAGGCCGCCCACAAGCGCCGTCATCTCGGGCGGGGTCAGCGTCAACAGGTATGCCCGCTCTACCAACAGCTCCTCCGCCGTTTCGCTTCGGCTCGCTTGTAGGTAGTTGCGGAAGCCATCGAATGTAGGCTCGATCACGGCGAACGACTCGACGTCCGTCCACTCCTGCGTTGCGTCCGTGCGGCCCGGGGTGAACGGCACGGTGATGTCATGGCCGGCGTCCCGGGCCGCCTGTTCTACGCCGGCGCATCCCGCGAGAACAATCAGGTCCGCCAGCGAGGCGCTCTTGCCGTCGCTTTGCGCGCCGTTGAACGCCGACCGGATTCCCTCAAGGGTTTCCAGCACACCGGCCAACTCGGCGGGATTGTTGACCTCCCAGTCCTTCTGCGGCGCGAGGCGGATGCGAGCACCGTTTGCTCCGCCGCGCTTGTCCGTGCCACGAAACGTAGCCGCGGACGCCCACGCTGTTGAGACCAACTGTGAAACGCTCAGTCCCGATGCAAGCACGCGGGACTTGAGGTCCGCTATCTCCTGATCGCCGATCAACTGATGGTCGACCGCTGGCACCGGATCTTGCCACAACTGTGGCTCGGGGGGCGCCAACGGCCCGAGATAGCGGGGGCTCGGCCCCCTGTCGCGATGGATCAGCTTGAACCATGCCTTGGCAAAGGCGTCCTCAAGCTCCGACGGATTCTCAAGAAAGCGCTTTGAGATACGCGCGTAGTCAGGGTCCGCAGTGAGCGCGAGGTCCGTTGCCAGCATCATCGGTGCGTGCGTCCTGGACGGATCATGCGCGTCCGGCACGGTGGCGACGGCGGCAGCGTTGCTGGGCGCGAATTGCGATTTGCCCGCCGGGCTGGTGGTCAGCTCCCACTCAAGGTTATGCAGGTTCTCAAGGAAGTTGTTGTCCCACGCGACGGGGTTGGTGGTCCATGCGCCCTCCAGGCCACTGGTGAAGGAGTCGACGCCCTTGCCGCTGCCGTAGTTGTTCTTCCAGCCGAAGCCCTGCTCCTCGATGGAGGACGCCTCCGGGTCGGGGCCGACGTGCTCCTCAGCAACTGCGCCGTGTGCCTTGCCGAATGTGTGGCCGCCGGCGATGAGGGCGACTGTCTCCTCGTCATTCATGGCCATGCGGGCAAAGGTCTGGCGGATGAATCTGGCGGCGTTGAGGGGATCAGGATTGCCGCCCGGCCCCTCGGGGTTCACATAAATCAGCCCCATGTGGTCTGCGCCGAGTGGCTCCTGCAGGGTGCCATCGTTGCTGTGGCGTTCGTCGCCGAGCCACGTTCCCTCCGGTCCCCAGTAGGTCTCATCGGCTTCCCACGCATCCGTCCGCCCGAACGCGAACCCCATCGTCTTGAAGCCCATTGATTCGAGGGCGCAGTTGCCGGCGAAGATGATCAGGTCTGCCCACGAGACCTTTCGCCCGTACTTCTGCTTGATGGGCCAGAGGAGGCGGCGTGCCTTGTCAAGGCTCGCGTTGTCAGGCCAGCTGTTGAGGGGAGCGAGGCGCTGATAGCCTGCGCCTCCGCCGCCGCGTCCGTCACTGATGCGATACGTTCCGGCAGCATGCCAGCTCATTCGGATGAAGAGCGGGCCATAGTGGCCGTAGTCGGCGGGCCACCAGTCCTGCGATGTCGTCATCACCTGCTCGATGTCACGCTTCAGCGCTTCGACATCCAGTGACTTCACTTCCTCGGCGTAGTCGAAGTCCTCGCCCATCGGGTCTGACACTGGCGACTCTTGTCGAAGCGGCTTGAGGCTCAGCTGATCCGGCCACCAATACTGATTGGTACTCACTACATTTCTCTCCTTTATCACGCGTCTCCAAAAAGTAGCAGTTTCCGCTTTAGGGGGACAATGGCGTGGGGTGGGATGTAGTAATTGAGACGGGGTGGTGGGTGAGGGGCTGCAAAACCGAGTGCCAGCTGTGGAACGCCGACGAGTAAGGGACCAGCCAGTGGTGTGTAGGTATTCGCACCCTTAGCGTAGATAGCTCTGCTACTATTGGGGCAAGCCATCGGAATAGCAATCGGACAGCGGCTTGCCCTAACCAAAAGGATTCTGACAGAGATGGCGATCTCAGACCAACGTAGTGACGCGGACCCGAATTTCGTCGTAACCGCGCGCCAGAGCCAGCTCTTGGGACTATTAGACGCTGTTGGAGGGCGTGCCCGAAGAATCGACTTTCAGAAGCTCTTGTTCTTATATTGCCAAGAGGTCGCTAGGCAACCGCCATACGACTTTGTCCCTTACAGGCTGGGGGCTTTCTCGTTTACGTCGTACCACGATCGACGCAAGCTCGTTGATGCGGGCCTATTGTTAGATGGAGATGATTGGCAGCTAACTGAACTGGGTCAGCGAATCGCACTAGACTTCAGAGAGGGTAGCTTTGAGATCTTTGCCAAGCAGTATGCCCACCTGTCGGGCGATGACCTAGTTGCCGATACCTACCGCCGTTATCCCTACTACGCCACGCGGAGCGAGATTGTAGAAAACGTTCTAAGCGACGACAAGATGTCTCGATTGGCGGTAAAGCATGCATCACCAGAGTTCAGTGGGCCCTCATTACTTACCATTGGATACGAAGGTCGCTCAATTGAAGGCTATCTAAATGTCCTACTTGAAGCCGGCGTGACGCTCCTCTGTGATGTCCGATACAACGCCGTCAGTCGCAAATATGGTTTTTCCCGCCGGACCTTGGAGAACGCCTGCCGACATGTCGGCATCACATACGAACATTTACCAAGTCTTGGGATTCCCTCCGAGGAGCGCAGGAACGCGAATAGTCCGAAAGCACGCAGAGCGTTGCTCCAAAAATACCGACAGAAGACACTTCCGACGCTAAGGGACGAGATTGAAACTCTTTTGGGTTGGCTGAGTGATGGTTATCGAATGGCCCTCATGTGCTACGAGCGACACCCGGGCGACTGCCATAGGGGTCACTTGGCGGCGGCGGTCGATGCATATCTGGGGGCCAACAAACCTACCCACCAAAGGGGGGATCTATGAACAGTCCGCAGAGAGAGCGGATTCTGGTTACGGTCAAGACTTATCCTACGCTGTCAAAGAAATATGGTGAGTTGGTCTGCACCGCCGGCCTTCGGGAGGACGGCTCTTGGGTTCGAATTTATCCGGTGCCTTTTCGCGGCCTTAGCGAAAAAGAGCGGTACAGCAAATTTGACTGGATTGAGTGTCACATAGCTCGCAATACTAAGGACGAACGTCCTGAGTCATTCAGGCCTATAGACGGTGGTGGATTCCATACGGTGGGACACATTGACACTTCCCACAATTGGCTGGAACGCCGCAAGGCTGTCCTTGAGAAAGCTACAGTGTATGATCGGCTTGATAATCTTATTAGAGGCGCGCGGGACAATACCCAGTCGCTAGCAGTATTCAGGCCATCAGAGATCCTGGATTTCGTACAGGAGCCCGATGATAGAGATTGGGATCCGAGGAGGGTCGCCGAGGCCCAGAGCTACATCAGTCAGCTTGGATTCCTCGAAGACAACTCTTGGCGAGAGACTTTCGAGATCGTCGAGAAGATTCCGTATAAGTTTTCTTACAGATTCAAAGATGCAAGAGGGGCAACCAGCAAGCTGAAGATTCTGGATTGGGAACTTGGGGCCCTCTATCGAAATTGTTTGCGTTCAAGTAACGGCGATGAATCTGTTGCCATCGAAAAAGTTCGGGAAAAATACCTTGAGCAGTTTCGCGAAACGGATCTGCACTTTTTCTTGGGCACGACATATCGGTGGCATCGGGTAGGGACCAACCCGTGGGTCATTGCAGGAGTGTTTCCTATACCGCACCAGACTCAAGGCGCGCTACCCTTAGCCGACTAAGTGGCTCGCAGCCTCGGCTCGCGTCGCCGTCGTTGCACACGCGCACTCAATTGAATTGGTGGGCCGAAGGGGACGGTAGATGGCACCATCTTCGAGATGTGGCTGGGCCCGCCCATGAAGGGCACGACGCCCCAATAGGGCTATGGCCTGGCCTGAATGACGACGCGCCCGCCGTTCACGACTTCGACGTTCAGGTCGTGGCGTTCCAGCATCGCCCTGCCTACAAGCGGGGTGCTGCCCGTGGCGTCAGCCTTGATTCGTCTCGGCTGACCGTCCCATAGAAGCGTGACGTCGTGAACGTCGAAATCTACCACAGCGTCATTGG
>JAPOOK010000065.1 GCA_026713485.1 Chloroflexota bacterium
ACTGGAGCAGTTGCGGAAGGGGACGGTATTCGCGGAGCGATTTGCGCCAATAGAATATGGGGCTGTGTGCAGACCGATTCTGTTCCACGGGAGCGGGATTGATCGCAGGGACCTGAGCAAGCTCAATCGCACGAAAATCCGATTTCGCGGCGTGAACCTCACAGTCAAGACAAGTCGTTGCAACAGTCCTCGGAACTTGGCGGTTGCTTTGGAGATTTGAACGAGTGGCGCGACCCCCATTTTGATCGTGTCGCAATTAGGCCGTGTGGACGGATTGACTCATGTAATGGGTTTGGGTTTCCTGGCGGAGGATTTGTGTGATTCATGAGGCGTCGACGGATCACCCCGGCGGACAGGCCTTGGAGCGCCTGCCCGGTCTCGGGGAAGACCTTGGGCATCCCAGTCCCGAACTACTGCACGGTGTGGCGGCTGAAGACGGTCTCGTCCCAACCGAAGGCGATCACCAGAGCAGGCAACGCGTAGAGCGCGACATGACCCAGATACGCGGCGCGCCGCTCATCAGCGATGGCCAGCGGGCGCGCCTTGGCGCACAGAAGCATGCGCGCAGGAACGGGTTGACTCCATGCCTATCCGGTTAGCGCAGACACCCACTAGATGTGGGATGCTCCCACTCGCCGGAATATAGCTTGGCGTAGGTTGGCGCCTCTACGCAGGCTGCGATTCCGAGCAATGAACGGAAGGCGTTGAACGGATAGAATCGCTGGTTGAAGCGGAACGTGAACTCGTTGAGGTAGGCCTGTAGATGCTTCGCGCTGACGCCATGATGTATGCCACCGAGCCAGGTCTTCAGGTTGCTGAAGACGAGGTGGACGATCGGCAGGAACTCTTCGGCCACCGCGGGGTCGCCGCGTCCGGCGATGGCGTGGTGATCGAAGCCGCGTGTTGCCAAGCTGTCATAGCCGCTCCAATCGTCGGTGACGATCCGGGCGCCCGGCATGACGGCACTCTCGACGAAGCCACACAGCGAATCGGCGCTGCGGTCGGCGGCGACGGACAGCCGCACGCGCCCGGCGTAGCGGGCATCCTTCCGCTTGTCCTGCGCGGTGCCGGGCTTCCTCTGGCGGACTTCGATGGCGGCAGCCACGAACGTCTTGTGATGAACGCCGCGGCCTTCACCGCGTGTCCGGCCTCCGACATAGGATTCGTCGACCTCGACATACTCTCCTTCTCTCGCACCGATTCGGTCCCGATCGGGCCGCACCATGCCGGCGCGGAGCTTGTGCAGGATGCCGAAAGCGGTCTCGTACCGGCTCAGACCAAGCTGCCGCTGAAACTGCACCGCGGACATGCACTTCGTCTGACTGGCGACCAGATAGGCGGCCCAGAACCATGTGCTCAAGGGCGTGTGGCTGCGCTCCATGACCGTGCCGACGGTCAATCCCGTCTGGCGGCGTCAAGCGCGACAGGTCAGCACGCCCGGCCGCGTGGCGATGCGGAAAGGCTCGCCCACGACGCCGCAGCGCGGGCAGGCGAATCCATCGCCCCAGCGAGTTCTTTCCAGGAAGGCGGCGCAGGTGGCGTCATCGGGAAAGAGCCGCTGGAACTCGGGGAGGGACTGAGGGAATTGCAGGTCGGTGCGGTCGAGAACGTCTATGGCTCACGATCCATGCTGCTCACTCGGACCCTACATTTAGTGGGTGTATGTGACAAGCGGATAGGCATGGTTGACTCTACCGACGAAGGGCTGATTGTTGAATTGGGTGGTAATGGCCCGGCGACGGTGCGCGGCACTGCCTGGATCGGGGAAGGTGATCGGGAACGAGGACGTGTGGGGGAGGAGAGCGAATGAACAAGGCGGAGATGGCTGATCGGTTGACGGCGCGGACCGGCCTGGACAAGGCGGTCGCCAGAGAAGCGGTAGACGGAGGGTTCGCGGCCATCGGCGGAGCTCTCGCCGATGGCGAGGAGGTTCGGATATCGGGATTCGGCACATTTGGCACCAAGAGCAGACCGGCCCGTATCGGACGCAACCCGAGGACGGAGAGGCAGTTTCGGTATCGGCGTCGACATCATCGACGTTCAAGGCCGGGAAGACGCTGAAGGATGTCGTCAACGCGGGTCCCGGGTCATGAGGCTGAAACAGCAGACGACTCCAACACGGAGCGCCTCAGACCGCGTGAATGTGGTGTTCGGCCGATTGCTTCGGTGTAGTCCACACCTTCGCTCGCGGACTGCTTGGCCTGCTCTAGCGCGACTTCGCCGAGCAATGTGAAGGGGCCGGACAAGGGGGGGCTCGTCCCTCAACCCGCTGCTTACAAGCTGACGCTCTAATGGTTGAACAATTGAGAGGTTTTACGTGCCCGCAGACACTACACATCCAGTGGTCGCACCCTTCCAGCCGCCCGATAACAACATCAAGGTGTGGAGATACTTGGATGTCATCAAGCTGGCAGCTATGCTGGAAACCCGGAGCCTGCATTTTGCGCGCGCCGACAAACTTGGAGATCCAT
>JAPOOK010000066.1 GCA_026713485.1 Chloroflexota bacterium
CTGCTGGACGAAATGGCGCCGATGCTGATCTGCGGCATGGTGCGCGACCTGAGTTCGCTCGGGCAATCGCAGCGCGGTGCGAAAAGGCCTGAGGGCAACGTGACGGAGGTATCCCCCTCCACGGCGGAGGGCCAGGTGCCGTGCGCGTGCGGCTCGGGGCGTCCGTACCGTCGTTGCTGCGGCTCGCATTGAGAGCGCGGCCGGTTTTCTTCCGTGGGACCTTGAATGCGCCGCCGCCGTTTGTAGGCTACCGTCATTGCAGGCTTAGATGCGCTCGGACGTAACGAAGGCCGTAAGGCACAGGGAAGTAGTAGACCGGCAGCATGTGGCGGGTTTGTGGCGTCGGTGATTCTCGCGGCATGGTTGGCGCAAACGGGCGGCCGGACATGAATCCAGTGCGCGCAAGCTTGACAGGTGCGACAAATGAGGTTTCCCGTGAACGGATCGCTGGCCGCCTCGCGGCGGTCATCTGTCTCTCCCGTGGGGGGCAGATGGGCGCTCGCGCGGGCGCGTTCAACGGACGCGTTGGGGCGTCGGGTATGGCGCTGCGTCGGACAACGCAGCTGCTGACTGCGGCATGATGGGATCCCGAGGTTGGGGCGCGCTGGAGGGATCCATAGGCGGCAAGCCTTATGGGCTGGATATGACTTGAATCAGGGCCAATCCTGCCACGATTCCAGTGCTGACCGCCGTGATGATTGCCGCACCAACTTTTATTCTATTGATCCGATCACGTTGGATCGCGGCGTACCCTTTTGCGGTGAGGGCCACGAGGTTGATGTTGACCCCGCACAGTTCGCCGGCCATGTTTTTTGTGATGCTGCCTCCTGGTGGGAATTCAATATGTCCACGCTGTCGAAGTTCGTAAATCGTGGATCTGTACGACGGGTCTTCAGTCAGACGTTCCGGCAACTTTATCGCTTCGGGGTATACGCGGCGCTGATAGCCCTGAATGCGCGCCGCAAGGTTCCGATCATATCCCGTCCTCTTGCGAACCCGCTCGGCAATCTCGGATCGATATGCGCGTCGGTACCGCTCGTTAGTCGCATTACTTTTCGCCAAAGCGCGTGTCTGGAGAAAGTCCTCAAGGTCCGTGTCCGAATACGGTTTCTTGGTCGGTCCTTCATCCATGTTCTGCATTCCGTTCCTTCCCGCATTACTCCATGCCGGCCGGCGCGGACCTTACGGGCTACTGAAATACCGCCTCTTCCCAATCTCATCCAAATTGGTTGTAACCAAGCCCCCTGACATGAGGCTCCCGGTGAAGCAGATGCCGAAGCCCGGCAAGCCAATCCTTGTCCCATCCCAGCACGTCGGCCACGGCATCGTCCCAAATGCGCCGCACGTCGCACTCGCCGTCGCGGTATTGCGGCACCTCCATCTCCGCTGTCGCCTCCCAGCAGCGCGCCAAACCGTCAACCATGCCCCTGTCGGCGAGATCCGGCAATCGGATGACTTTCAGGCCCGCAGGATTGTATTGTGGAAACGCCAGCTTCCTTCCGGGATTGCGCAGCAATTCCACTCTCCCCGCAGTCGCGTTGAGGAACACGGCTGCAGCCTTCGCCTGTTCCAGCGTGACCCCCGGCACCGGCAGCCAACCCAAGCCTACGCACCGCTCCTCCTGTGCCACCGCCGTCAGGCGGCCTGTGCCGGTGTCCTGCCCGCTTGTCACCAACAGATGGGAGGCGTGGTTCATGAGGCGGGCGGTGTCGGGGTGCTGCCGCCCATCGGCGCCGGGAACGTCCACCCACTGACGCCGCGGCACAGACTTCTTGGGAGCCCAATGTTGATCGGGCAGTCCCCGAATGGCTAGCTGGGCTTCGGCGCTCTTGGAATACAAGACCGGAAAAATGCCGGGCGCGTTGGTGTCGACTCGCCGCTCGTACCCTCTCCCCCCGCCCAACAACACAGCGGATGGCACCATGTTCTGATCCTCCATCCGAAAGAGCGACTTGTGAGTGGCGAGATCGAAGGCCGCCTCGGCCAGCTCCGGCGCTCGAAACACACCTGCCGTCCAGTCACCGGCCTCGATGCGCTCGACGGGCCACTCGGAAACCTCGCCCCAGCCGTCAGACAGTAGGCCCCTCTCGCATCGGACGAGGCGTTCGTGCAGTTCGGCCACTTCCCCGTCGTCGGTCGGCATCCTGTCCAGGCTGATGATTCGCGTGGGTAGCCGGGTCCCCTCCCTACGCCCAGAACGTCGGGCAATAATCAAGCTTTCGTTGATGGACGTGTTTTGACTCAGGTTAATTTCGCCCGGTTGATGACTGGTGACAAGCGTGTGGATGTGGAACCGCTTGGCGAGGACTTGACGCTCTCGCTGTCCCGAAGGAGTGGTTAGCGAAACAGTGGGATTCACCATAGCGAGAACGCCGCTGGATGCGTTCAAGCACTTGTCCGCAAGCGCCACGAAAAGCGGTCCAATCGCGTTTTGGGTGCTAAACCCGTCCAATTCGCGATCATTCTGAACCAACGCTCTTTCGAGCCCATCGACTC
>JAPOOK010000067.1 GCA_026713485.1 Chloroflexota bacterium
GGAGGAGTTCATCGTCGAGAAGATACGGGAGCGCATCCTCACCGAAGAGACCATCGTGGCCCTGGTGCAGCTGGTGGCTGAGGAGATTGACGCCATGGCCGGTGAGCTTTCCGGCAGGCTGGAGGTGGTCGAGGCGGAGCTTGAGGACGTGAGGAAGCGGCTTTGGGAGGTCTACCAGGCCATCGAGAGCAGCGATCTGACCCTTGAGGTCCTGTCGCCCCGCATCATGTCCCTGAGGCAGAGGGAGGAGCAGTTGGAGGCTGCGAGAGAGGACGCTGAGACCCGGCTTGAGCAGCGCAGGGTTGTCCTGCCCGACACCGAGGAGATAGTGGAGTACGTGGCGGACTTCCGAAACTTCCTGAAGGATGGGACGATCCCCGAGCGGAAGGCGCTCATCCGTAACTTCGTTGAGGGCATCGAGATCAATGGAGACGAGGCCGTACTGACGTACACCGTGCCCATGCCGAGCGACGGCGTGAGGCGGGAAAAGGCGTCGGTTCTTGATTTCGTCCAGTCCAGCCCACCACCGGGGACGGGAACGTGTGGTGCTGCGTGTATGGTAGCCCTGCTTCTCTCCCCACTTGATGTAGGCGAGGGCAGCCGTCCCTTGCAGTTCGCCTTTGTTCTCGTGGCACATGAACAGTTTGTGGGGCAGGGTGGCGGGATCGACCAGTAGCCTGCGGGATTCTTGAGGCGTGGTCATTACGGGCCGCAAGTACTCCGGTTCAATGCCCCATTGGTCTATCTTGTCCTGCTTCAAATAGAAGAAATCGTTGGCGCCCGTGGTTATGCCGCGGCGGATGTGGGCAACGTCTCCCAACCGAACAAGTTTGTCCGCTTTCTTGTCCAGGATGTGATGGTAAATGTCAGGGGCTCGGAGGTACTTGCCGCCCCACTTGTCTCCCACGTATTTCGTCCCCGAAATGCCGGGCTCCCTGCCTGCGGTCAGGAGCGTCTCCTGCGTGCGCATCAATTCGCGTCGGAGGCTCATATCGCCAAGCGCCTTATCGAATTCATCCCGCAGCGAGATGAACCGCGTCACCGCGCCTTTTTCCTGTGTGCCCTTTCTGATGACGGAGATGATGGTGTTGATGTCCGCAGTTGAGAATTGCCGTTCCACTGCGCTTTCATAGATGGCTTGCAAGTGCGCGTTGGTCAGCAGGTATTCCTGTAGCTTTGCGCCGTATCCGACGTCCAGCCAGCTGTTGGAGCACACGAAGACCTGAGTTCCTCCGGGAGCCAGCAACTGCAGGGCGCGCGCATAGAAATAGCAATAGAGATCTGAGCGCGCGACGGCGGCATCGGCATAGAGGCTGGTCAGCTCCGTCTTGGTGGGGCCGATATTCTCTTGGCGCACGTACGGCGGGTTTGCTATCGCCACGTCAAAGCCGCCGGCGGGAGTAAACAATTCCGCGAATTCCACCCTCCAGTCAACGACTCCCTCATGTGCGAGTTCACCAACCTGCACCTCGATGGCACGCGTCATGCGGTTGATCTCGTCCTTCAGGTCGGTTTTCCGTGTGCCATCGGACTCGCGCATATACACGGCCTTTGTCTCGGCCAGCTTCGTGACGGCTTCCAAATCGATACCCAACACGGCCTGGGCGTTGATGTCGCTCGGGTCCGGCCCAAGCAGGCTGTCGCCGCGGACGATCTTGAAGTCGAGGTTGGGCAAGGGAGGTGGTGTATCGCCGTCGAAATCGATCGCCAGGGAGAGCCAGAGCCGCAGCATGGCGATGTTGACGGCGAATTCATTGATGTCTACGCCGTATAGGTTGCGCTGGATGATGTGGAGTTTGATCTTGTAGAGTTCCCCGGGTTCAGACCTGATCCTAAAGAGGGCATCCCGTAGTTCGACAAGTTCCTGCATCATGCCGAGGAGGAACGCGCCGGAGCCACAGGCCGGATCCACCACCGTAATCTCGTCCAGTTCCGCGCCCACACGTGGGGCTGCGGGACCCCCAATATATGACGCATCGTGCGTGTCAATGAAGCTTGCGATGTTCTCCGCACTCACACCGGTTTCCTTGCCCTCAAGGTAGCCTTTCAGCGCCTCGCGGCACATGAAGGCGACGACGGGGCGGGGGGTGTAGTAGGCCCCGGAATCGTGCCGCTCATTGACCAGTTCCTCGAACACCTTGCCGAGCATCTCCGGGTCGACGGCCACCTCGATATCGTACGGAGTGGACTCCATGACGGTGAAGTTGAATTTTTCGAAGAGTTCCGTGAGGGCGCTTTCGATTATGCTGTCCGGCACATGGATGCCATCGCGATTGTCGAGATCGCTTTCCTCAAACAGGCCGCCGTTTAGGAACGGGACCGAGCCGATGGCGTGGGATGCGCCTCCGGTCACGTCTCGTGAGTCCGGGTTGTTGAGGCCGGTAGAGAAGAGGACGCGCAGTCGATCGCGGTAGAAGTTGGGGTCGTTGCCGCTGGGCGTAGGGGCGGCATTCTTGCTGTAGTCAGTCCACAAGGCCCTGAGGTAATCCTTGTCATCGTTAATGGAGAGCCATCCCTTGCGAGAGAGGAAGTGGACGAACATGAGGCGGTTGAACAGCGTCTGCGTGAAGAGCCGCTTCGCGCCCTTCTCCTTGTCGCTATCGCCAAAGCCGGTGATTGCCTCCTCCGCCCGTTTGAATACCCTCTGATATTCATCGAAGAACTCATCGGTGAACGGCTCGATGGCGAAAGCTTTGGCGAGGATAGGGGGCAGGAAACCGGGCGGACCGTCCTTCACATCTTCGTAGTCCGCATAGATGTTGGCGATCTGCTGGACGATTGTGCGACGCGGCACGCCGTCCGTCACCACCATGCGGCGCAGGACAAGGCGCGAGCTGCTGAAATCCGGCAGGATGATGTGTAGCTGGGTTGCTGACATGTTGGAGATGATGAGAAGAATATCCTCGCCAAGCTCAGCCTCAATTCGCTTGGCGGCCACCTCAACCTCCGCCTTGCGGACTCGGTCGGTATCGACGGTGTTCAGGTCGATATAGAGGACGTGGAAGCCATCAAGCTGCGCGATGCGCTCTGCCGTGGCAGGCAGACTGACATTCGAGGGAGTGGCGGGGAGGCTGACGGTCCTATTGAAGACTGGTTCAAAGTCGAGAACCTCGGCGAATAGTTTGCGGACCTCGTTTGCGCGATTCTCAGGTGTGGAGTCAAAGACGCGCTTGAAGGCAGCCTCTACTTCGCGTGCATTGTTGGGGTCTTTGATTGGCATGGTGGTAGAACCCTCCTCAGACTGGATTTCAGCATAGCAGGGCGGGGGCTTGCGGGATCATCTCGTAAATGGAACACTTGAGCCATGAACATAGTGACAACCAGCAAGCAACTGACAAGCCGCATGACCCGCGCGGCCTTTGCCGATAGAGGGCTCTATTGGGAGCTTGCGCTTGATGCAGGCGCAATCCGGCAATCACTGCTGGCGGTAGTCATCGTGGCGGCCGCATTGGGCGTCGGCTCGGCCATTCACGATGTCATGCGAGGCGCTGTTAGCGGGGCGATTGGCGGGTTCACCGTGATGGGGCTGTGGGGGATGTTCTACTGGTTCCTCTTCAGCGTATCCGCGTGGACATTGGCGAAGCTGCTGGCCGGTCTCTACGAAGTTGAGGTGGAGCGCGTGACGTACCTGCAGTTCGTTCGCAGGTTCGGCTTCGTGTCCTCGCCCGGCCTACTCTTAATCCTGACGCCCATTCCGTTCGTGGGCGAGGCGGCAGTTCTCATGGCATTCATGTGGACAGCGCTTGCCGCAGCGATCGCCATCCAACTGACCTTTGAAGCGCCCATAGGGCTGGGCGTCATGGCCTCATTCATTGGGATGGTGGCGGCGCTTTTGATCTCTGTCCTTGTCGGGGTGTATCTGCTGTCTTAGCAGGGCTCAACCGCGTGCAATGGTGGGAGTCCCAAAGAGGGTGTCGGGACTCCCACAACAGCGACTCCAATCTAAGCGCGCTCCTCCCGCCGCACCAGCAGTGCCGAGCACCCCCGCTGTACAACGTGATGCACGTAAGTATGGCCGCTGCCGTCGTAACCGGTGCGGTAGGCGAATTCGACGTTCGCGCCATGCGGCATGCGGCTGCCGATGCGGGCCGTCTTGCCGTCATTCTCGCGCACGATCATCCCAGTGCGCTCGCCCTTGCGCCAACCGAGCACCTTCACCTCGGCGGGCATCACGCGCAGCTCGGCTTTCGACGGCTGGAACAGCACGTCGTGCAACTTCCTGAGTACCGTCGGCGACGGGCTCCTCTTGCCGGACATGATGCTCGCCAGGTGGCCCGACGTGATCCCCGCCTGCTTCGCGACCCTGTTCTGGCTGATGTCGTGCGCGTTCATTCGGTCCCACAACGCCTGGATATTGACGTCGGCGCGCTCTGCCGGCGTGGGCGGCTCATCTGTTGGCATGGGGCGTCGGGCTGTTCTTGGCGCTGGGGCCCGTCTATCAAGGCGTGAGAATGTCCTCCACCACACCCGGCGAGCGCATAGAATCCAGTTCGACGTTGATTGAGCAGAACGGTCTCTGGGTTGTCTGGACATTGATCGTTCCTGTCCTAGTCTCAGGTGTCGCGCTGGTGGCTACACACTTCATGTACGCCAGCCAAATCCAATGGCGCAGATAAATTTGCGTTTCGAGATTGCTCTCTAGCCCAGCGCTAGGCCAGCCGTTATGACAGAGCAATGCTGAACAAATCCAACGGCTACCAACAGACGCAGGAATTCGAAAACCAGAAGCCCTTATTACGCTTAGACTGCCCTGATGATTACGTCCGGCGTGTCGTTGGCTTGGGAGTTGACGAGCGTCGAGACGGGGTAGGTTTCCATCATGTCCGGCGGATAGGGGGTGAGGAAGCTGCTGAGCGCGGTAGAATCCTCTATCGAGTGGTCGAGCCAAGCTGCTTCGTGTTCCGGCGGCAGGATGACGGGCATTCGATCATGGATTGGGCGCATGATGTCGTTCGGCGTGGTGGTGACGATTGTGCAGGAGTTGATCATCTCCCTGTCGGGGTTTTTCCAAGTTTCCCACAGGCCCGCGAAGGCGAAAGGTTCTCCCGTCGTCATCAGGATGCGCATGGGTTGTCTGGCCTTGCCGCTGCCGGTCCATTCATAGAAGCCGTCCGCGAGGATGAGGCAGCGGCGGCGGCGCAAGGCCGTGCGAAACATAGGTCTGTCCGCCAGGGTTTCAGCCCGCGCGTTGATGGCACGGTTGCCGATGGACATGTCTTTCGCCCACGAGGGTATCAGCCCCCACCGCATGTGCTCTGCTACGTTGTGCCCGTCCTCCCAACGCACCGTCAGGACGTTCTGCGTCGGCGCAATGTTGAAGCGGGGCGCATATTCATGGACAGGATTCTCGAAGTCAAACCGCAGCTGCAGGGCTGTAAGGTCGCTGATCAGGCTGTATCGTCCACACATTTTTTGAGCGGGCCACCATGGCATTTTTTCCGGCTTCTCGTTGAATTAGTCTAGCGCGGCTCAGTGCCAATCGTGGGCGTTCGGCATGGGGACATCGGTGTTGATGGCACGGATCTCAGACGCGATGATGTTTGTCGTTCCGTCCCAACGAGATACGATGCCACGCGCCATGATGACGCGGTTGCGGAGGGCGCGCCGGGATCGCGCGAACACGTCCTTCCAGAGAATGAGTTGCACGTCGTCGCACTCGTCCTCAATGGTGACGAAGACGGTGCCGTCCCGCCCGCGCGGGTGTTGCCGGGCAATCGGCCAACCGGCAACGAGCACTTCCTGGTCCTCAGGCATGTTGTACACGTCTGAGGTTCGCAGGACATGGTCATTCAACGTGGGGCGCACGAATTCCATGACGTGGCCGCGTGGGTAGATGCCCATGACGCGATACTCGCCAACCATCTTCTCGTATTCCAAGAAATCCTTGAGTTGCGGGGTGGTGTGGTCAGTGGTTGTGGCGAGAGTGCGCTGGCCGCTCCTGAGCGGGCGGTTGGCAAGACCAACTTCCCACAAGGCCTGTCTGCGGTTGGACGAGACATCATCGAACGCGCCCGCCATGACGAGCGACGCGGCAGCCTGCGGCGTGATGCCCGTTCTGCTCACAAGGTCGGCGGGGCTGCCGTACCGGCCTCGCGCCTCTCGTTCTTCCACAATGGCACGCGCCGCTGCCTCGCCAACATCCTTAATGAGGCCAAGGCCCAGCCGCACTGCCCCATCCTCCGGCACGCACAGCGCCCGGCTGCGGTTCACGCAGGGGTTGAGGAACGGGACACCGAAACGCCGCGCATCTTGCTTGAGGGTCTCCATCGGGTAAAAACCCATCGGCTGGTTGTTGATGAGGGTCACAAAGAACTCCAGCGGGTGGTAGCGCTTGAGCCACGCGGCCTGGTAGGCGGTGATGGCGAATGCGTGGCTGTGGCTCTCCGGAAACATGTAGTGGCCGTTGACCTTGCCGAAGATTTTTTCTGCGATATCATCCGGCACGCCGTTGCGACGCGCTCCCTCAAGGAATCGCTGCCAGTGCATCTCAATCAGGGCGGCGTTGTTGGGACGACCAAAGGCCCGGCGTATCTCATCCGCCTCCGCCGTCGTGACGCCGGCAACGTCCGCCAGCAACTGCACCACCTGCTCCTGCCAGACGATGATGCCGTAACCGCGCTCCAACGCCCGCTTCTCCAGCGGGTGATCGTAGCCCCACGCTACCCCGTACCGGTAGCGCTCCACGAATTGGCTGACAGAACTGCCCTGCACCCCCACGCCGGGTCGGATGAGTGCGACCTGGTAGGCAAGGTCAAGAAGATTACGCGAGCGGAGACGCTGCGCCATCTTGAGCTGGGCCGGTGATTGCAGCAGGAAGACACCCTTGGCACGGCCCTCGTTGATCATGTCGTAGACGTTGTTGTCATCCGGCTCCACTCGGCTCAGGTCGGGGCGGCTGCCCGTCCGCTGCTCAATGAGGTCGAGCGACTGCTCCAGCTGGTCCAGCACCGGCAGGGAAAGGAGATCAATCTTGGCGACGTTGGCATCGGCGATGGTGTCCTTGTTCCAGTCGATGATGTAGCGCCCCTCGATTGCACCCTCCCGGATGGGCGTCATCTCCGAGATGGGCGAGCTGCTGAGGATCATGCCGCCGACGTGCTGGCCGAGGCTGCGGGGGGCGTCCATGAGCTGCGGGGCGAGTTCAATCAGTTCCCGCCAGCCCTGCGACTCAACACGATCCTTGTAGGCGGGCAGTCGCAGCATCTCCTCTTTGAGGTCATCGGCGTGGTGGGAGTGGAGCTGCTTGGAGAGGAGGGTGAGATCCTCTTTGGGCAGGCCGAGTGCCTTGCCAATGTCCTGGATGATGCCCTTGACGGAGTAGGTGCTGATCGCGCCGGTGAGCGCGGCGTAGTCCGGGCCATACCGCCGGTGGACGCGAGTGATGAGCTCATCGCGCAGGCCGCGCGGAAAATCGAGATCAATGTCCGGCAACATGGACATGTCCTCGGAGATGAAACGCTCCAGCGTCAGATCCCACTTGATGGGATCGATGTGGCTGATGCCGATGAGGTAACCGACCAACAGCGCGACGGACGAACCACGTCCCCTGCCCGGCGGCCTCTCCTCCAACGGGATCTCCGGCGGTGTCAGTCCGCGCTCTTCCATGATCTGCTGGGCCAGCAGCACGATGTCCCGATACAGCAGCAGGAAACCGGCGATGCCATGCCGCTTGATAAGGGCAAACTCTTCATCGAGTCGATCCTGCACGCGCTGCGAGATGCCGCCGTAGCGTCGCATTGCCGCCTCGAAACAGAGGCGTTGCAGGTAGCTGTCCGTGGTGTAGCCCGCCGGCACGTCCGGCTCCGGTAGTTCGTAGTTGATGCTCTCGGCAAGGTTGAAGTCGCACTGCTCGGCGATGCGGCGCGTTACGTCGATGATCCCCGGGTACTCCCTCTCAAAGAGCCGCGCCATCGCGTCGTGGGGCTTCAGATGGAAGTGGTGGTTTGGGCGGATGTGCGGGAGTGCCTGGTCGATGGTGGTGTTGTGCTTGGCGGCGACGAGCGCGTGCTGGAGGCGGTACCGCTCCGGCGCGTGGTAGTGGACGTCATTCGTGGGAACGAGGCAGACGCCCGCATCTCTGGCGACACGGGCCAGCTCGCGGTTACGCGCCGTGTCGCCGCGGATGAGGTTCTGTTGCAGTTCTGCGAAGACGGAGTCCCGGCCGAACCAGTTCATGTAGCCTTGCAGGAGTTTTTGAGCATCGTCATGACGGCCGGTCAGGGCGAGTTGGGACAGTTGGCCGTCGCGTCCACCGGCGATGAGCACAACACCCTCGGCGTGGTCCGGCAGATGGACAGGATCAAGACGCGGCTCACGGCGATCAACAGCGTTGGCGAGCGTGAAGAGACGGGAGATGTTGGCGTAGCCCTGCTTGCTCTTGGCCAGCAGCGTGATGCGGGAGCCGTCCAGCATGGTCAACTCGCCGCCGGCAATCGGCTTGATATCGAGACTCTTGGCCAGTCGGGCAAATTCCAGCGCGCCGCAGAGATTCGTGTCAGTCAGTGCCAGCGCATCGTAGCCGTACTCTTTCGCTTGCGTCAGCAACTCGTGGACGTGCGATGCTCCCTCCCCAAAGGAGTAGAAACTCTTGGCGTGCAACTCGACGTATGAGGCTGTCATGAGGTGCTGCGCGAATTACGGAACATGTTGATACCAGCAATCGTCACGCCGGTCTCGGAAGAGGACCAGTTCGCGGCCGTCCTGTCGGCTCACGCGGTAGTAGGTCCTGGTGAGGGGCTGCGGCAGCCACCAGAGGTCGAAGCTCCAGCGGTCTTCGATGCGGTCGATCCTCTGCCACCGCTCGCCAAGCCGCACGGCGACCGGCTGTCGGTTCGGGCCCTCTCGCACGACCAGTGCGGTGGGCACTGAGAGGGCCGTCGCATCATCACCGGTGGAGGAATCGATGGGGACGCGGAGGGCGCGCATCTCAGGCGCTGGGTGCCACGGCGCGACATCCAGGATCTGGTAGAGGGCGTTGCTCCCCCTGAGGTGAGCACGGAGTCCCCTGTACATTTCCAACAGCCGCTCATTTCGGTCGCGGCGGTTCTCACGCAGCAGGCCCATCTGCATGCCCTCGTCGCCGCTCAGATCAGTCAGCGTCACGCTGATCTCCTCGACAGGCGCAAGAGGGTGATCCTGCTCCATCTGCGGCGTGATAATCTCCGACACGCGCCCCGATGTGCCGGCGGGCTGCTTGAATCTCAGGATTCTCTCCCATGCGGGGACGTTGAGCAGAAGGCAATGGAGCATGACGGCCCCGGCGTAGCGGCCGCGCATTCGCGGCGTGGCATAGGCACGCTTGAGGAGGGTGTCCAACGTGACGATGACGAGTTGCAGAGAGCTTGAGGCGAATGGTAGCGACATGCGCTCCGAGACGGATTCCTGATACGCGAGTGGGATGAGAGGACTGTCGTCGATGCCGTGCGAGAACCGCCACACCGCGCCGCCCTCAGCGCCGAACTGATCGACAAGGGCGGCCTCGGACATCGCCGCCACATCGCCCAACGTGCGAAGGCCGAAACGACGGAGGCCTATGCGGGTTTCGTCCTTTGTCGGCAGCAACTCGACGGATCGCGGGGCTAGGAACTCCGCCGCATCTAGTGGGACAGCGGTGACGCCGAGAGGGGGGGTACCAGCGGCCGCAGCAAATGCGGGGAACTTACCCTCGCCGATGCCGATTCGCGCCTGCAGGTAACCCGGGATCGCCTCATGCAGCGCGGCGACCAGCGCGTCCTCGCCGCCGTACATCTCGTCCAGCCCGGCCACGCGCACGTAGGCCGTTCCGAGACCTGCGTCCTCAACCTGGTCGCTGACCTCTTGCAGCGCAGTGAGTGTCTGCCGGAACACACTGCGATACGTTGCCTCGTCCGCCTCAAGGATCAGCGTATCCGCCTGCTGCGAGAGGGCCTGTTCCGGCGTCATGCCGATACTGATGCGGGGGGCGGCGGGCGAGTGGTCGACGACAATGGGTTTCTTCTGTCCGCGCGCGACAATGACGGCGGGTTTGCCGGACAGGTCCGGCCGCCGCCGCATCTCGATCTTTGCCCTCAGATGCGTGATGAGCACGCAGGCGATACGCATCGTTCCCCCCACCGTTTACCTAGTAAGGGGCAGAATAAAAGAACGTTCGTTCTTGTGTCAAGGATGCTGATCCGCAGCTCGATTAGCCATGCGCCGTCCGCCGCCTCGCTATACCATCAAGGACCGCTTGCCCCCATTAACCGCTGGTTTCAACCCATCCGACATTAGACAGGTTCGCTATGCGGTCCCGGCGCGTGTATTCCCACCGCATTCTGCCTGCGTGAAACCTGTTGGCTGTTCGCAACAGAGCCATTGCGCGTCTGTCTTTACCTCTAATTACGTTTCAATTCGGATTCATACCGTAGGCCAAGGTTCCCCGCGGTATCGGTGAGCCAGCCAGCCGGTAGGGTCGTGCCGGTCGGCGGTTCCCCGGACGTGAGAAACCCGGCCATCAGGTTGTCAATCTCTAAGGATGACCTCTCTCGATCCGGCTTCCAGGGACGGTGTGCATGATTAGGCATGACGCGAGACGACGGGAGAAGGCGACGGGAGTTGAGATCAGATTGTTTGCTAACAACTGTCAAACAATTGTTGAAGTTTTGTGAGTGATTCCGACGGTTTGGGTCGAATTGGTGACATCGGTCCTTGTCCTGCAAAGCCTCGTGCGCTAGGCTTTCTGAATCAGTACGTTTGTTCTGTTTTGTTCTAGAGACTAGCGCCCCAGGAACGGAGCCGGAAGGAAGCCACTGTATGCCAAGAAACAAGCGCTACGGCGAGTACGAACTCACACCGGAACAGCAGCAGATCGTCGACGACGGACTACGCATACTCGCTCGGATGATTGCCAGACGGGTCATGCAAGAGCAGGCGCACGATGCCGCTCACGCCGCAAGTGGGGAGGAAGGGCGCCAGTGACAGCCAAGGCGAGGCGTCCACGCGTCAGGATACGAACCCGACGGGTCTATGAGTTGCTGGAACAGCTCAATCTGTCCCAGAACCAACTGGCCGAACTCGTAGGCGTTTCCTCTGGCTACATGTCGATGCTTCTCACCGGAAGACGGTCGCCATCGGGTGCCGCGAGGAGGCGTCTTCAAGAGGCATTGAGTGTCACCGAATTCGGCGAGATCTTTGAGTTGGAGGGCGCGAATGACGCATAGAACGTATCTGCCCAAGAGGTTGATGCTGTTCGGGGCGGACCTGCCGGACGACTTT
Source organism: Chloroflexota bacterium (assembly GCA_026713485.1). Classification (GTDB taxonomy): domain Bacteria; phylum Chloroflexota; class Dehalococcoidia; order UBA6926; family UBA6926; genus VXMO01. The sequence continues at coordinate 11,233 of JAPOOK010000067.1, forward strand.
CCCGACCGGATCGAACTCCTGCGCCAGAAGACCGGCCTCTCGCGAGAGGCGTTCGCGCACTGCCTCAACGTCGACCCCAGGCAGTTGCGCAAGTGGATGAAAGGGTCCAGACCGGGCCCGGACGGTCTCTTTGCCCTCTTCACGATGGCCGAGCGCCTGCCCGACGGTTTGTCGCTTCTCTTGCACGGGAATCTGAAGAGCAAGTCGGTTCAGGGGAGGTTTCGACCATGAGAGATGAGCCGTCGACGGCTCAGGATCAGCCCGCCTTTCCCGCACGCTTGCGGGCGTTCAGGAAGTTGACCGGGATGACCAATGCAGAGATCGCCAAGGCCATAGAAGCGCCGGTGGGCGTTGTCAACGGCTGGCAGCGGGGAGCCTTGCCGAGGGGTCTCGCCCTGCTTCGATTCATGGCGCTTGCGGCCAAGATTCCCGATGGCATGGACACCATGTTCCCGCTGCTGGCCGCCGATATCCGCAAGTTGGACGCAAACCGGCGCGATCGGTATGGCTCGTAAGAACCCAGTCCTTCTCACCTCCCGCCCAGCCTTCCCGTCTGACTTCCCTACCCGTCTTGAACGGTTCAAAGAGGCTTCGGGTCTCACTTGGCGTGTTCTCGCGCGGGCGGTCTACGTGAGCCCTCGCCGAGTCCACTATTGGCGGCACGGCACCCTGCCCGACGCGGTCCATTTCTATCAATTACTCACACTGGCGGAACAACTCGGCCTGCGAGATGTGCTGGTGGGGGACGACGATCCCGAAGAACGGGATGATTCGGAGTAGGTTACCCTCTGTGATCCTTAGGCTCGTTTCGCCTTACGGGTGACGCTATCGCCGGATGCGGCCCCGGGTTCCCGTCCCTCACCACCAGCGGCAAAGACACGCCGGTTCTCGTCATCTCCTGCCCGGCAATTCGGGCGAAGCGGGAAATGGCGATCTCGTCTTCAAGAACGACCAGGACCTTGGGCGTGACTCCGTGGTCGTCGAGCGGGCGCTTCGTGGAATAGTAGCGGAGGTACGGGGCGATGCGCTCGCGCATCGTGGAGGGACGCACGGCACGCCGTTCCCATTCGAGGAAGAATGCCTGTGTTTCGTCGTGGCACCGGAGCATAAAGAAGGCGTCGGGATGAACCGACCGCTGCCCTCCCTCGTACATGAAATACCGGGAAGCGCGATGTGGCGGATCAAGCTGAACAATCACCCAGCCCTGCTCACGGGCCGAAATCGCCATTGAGGCAAGATACGAGTGAACCGCGTCGGTGTGACCAACGTGTCGAAGCAACTGCCGGATTCGTCTTCCCGGCACCCTGTACCAAGTATGGCTCAGATCCTCTCCGGTCTCACTTATGCTCCAGCGTCGTTTCGTCGTACCGACAGATGCTCGGTCTCTTCGGGACAGCAGCCCCAAACCACGATCGGTGAGCGCAAGACGAATCCCATTCACGTAAAACCGATTCACCAGCCCCCTTTCACCCAGCCTACCGAGTATCTCGGACAACCACGTTGGATTCAGGTCTAGGAGGATGCGCAGATTCTCGATGCTGATGCATGGCCAATCGGCGATCATGTCCAGCACACTCTTATCCGATGGATGGAGATCGACGGGGAGCAGGTGGGCCGGGATGTTGTGCTTATCACCTCCCAATGTCAACTCTTCAGGCATCGTCACGCGGTTGAGGGGCGGCTCGGTTAGGACCCTGCCCTCCTTAGGGGTCTTTCTGACCGCAGACGCGACATCGAACCGTGCGTCCGTACCGGGCATGTTCCACACGGGTTCGTCCGCGTCCTCGGACATGAACGTCCTCTCGATTGCAACGAACGCGGGAATATGTTGACGGGCCAAAAACCTGACGGCATACCGCGATCTGATCTCGTCCGGCACAAGCAGCATCAAAGAGCCCGGCATTGGGCCATCATGGAGACGCTCGATCCTCTTGGTGAAGGCCGTTCTGTCTGACATCGGCCCCCACCGCATGATCCCCATTACCCGACCGTCGAGCAATGTGACGGCGGCATCGAGAGCTCCCGCGCGGTAGATGCGCAGACGCATGGCCGATGACGCCAGATGGATGACTTCGGCAATGCCATAGATGCTGGCCAATGCATCAAGGCGCCCAAGCAGTAGCCGGTGCCACTGTGACGACACCGGTCTAGTTCGCAGGAGCTCGTCCACATCTACTTCCTGCAGGCGTGCCGTCTCCCGAATCCCATCTGCGGTCAGATAGAACCGTTGGGTGTGACGTTGCCCTTCGGTCGTGTGCGGCAGGGAGGCCACAAGGCCAGCGAGATCGAGTCGTTCGACGGCCTTGTAGACACCGGACACCGACGATGACACGAACGTCGCCAACTCCGCTCTGCTGAGGAAGGGCATCTCGGAGAGAAGCCGCAGTATGTCCGAGACCACCATAGTTGTTCGCATAACCCATCCCTTCTCTTGTAGTACGGTTTCACTCGATTGCCGATCTGCGCCAAGCGGCCCGTTCTTGCGGCAGCGCCACCCAGCGTCTTGCAACGTGCTTCCGGCTGTTAGGTGATGTCGCTCTGCTCTTCGCTGTCCGCGTCGTCGACCGTCTTGCGGTACTGTTCAACCAGACGCTCAAGACTCGCGTCACGAGCGCCCAAGATGTCGTGTCCGGTGGTGTAGTCGACGGTTCCGGCACGGATTCTCTGAGCGAGGGCGCCATTCCCCGTCCCGGGCTTCCGCACTTCCATCGAGAACGTTGGCAGCCGTTCGGTGCCGACCGTCGCCCTGACGTAACACTGATGGACCGGCAGCGACGTGATGTCATCCTGCGTCACTCGGTCAGTACCGAGTTCTCCCACGAGCTGACGCGCATCCGAGGAGGCCACCTGGAAGACCGCGAGGCATCCGACGTTTGCCAGCAGGCTGTCCCGCATGGTGGGAGACAGGTCATCGAGTTTGGAGAGGCTCTGCGTGGCGAGCACGAAGCTCGCCCCAAACTTGCCCAGCTCAGACAGCATGGATTCGTAGTCCACGCCGGGCATCGATTGCATCTCGTCGACCACGACGAGCACGCCCCGGCGTTCGCTGGGGTGGAGCCCTCCCTGCTCACGAATAACCGCGTCGACAAGATTCAGCAGGGAGGAGCCGACCAAGGCGGACACGTCGCGCCCCGCTGCTCCCTGTGCCGTCGACACGAGGAGGATTCCGCCGTCGCGAATCGTGCGCCGGATATCGATCGTGGACCGCCGCTGCCCCAGAATCGCACGCGCCTTCTTGGATGTGGCGTAGTAGGACAGGCGCGTCTGAACCGGAGCCAGCGCCTCGGACCGGTACTGCTTGTGCCAACTCGTGAAGTCGCGGGCCCACCATTCCAGTAGGTGGATATCGTCCACTCTCTTGAGCATCTTGGATCTGAAGGACCCGTTCTTCGGTGCGAGGAGCGCAAGACCGTCAAGGATTGTGTACTGCTTGTCCTCCGGCATCCTCTCGTTGGCCTCGTGGAGAGTCTTGACCACCTGCTCCAGGATCGACTGCATTCTGGGGCCCCACTGGTCCCAGAGTCCCTTCGCAATGCGTACGACCGAATCGGCCGTTCGGTCGCGGTCGGTGAAGATGCGGGAATCCAGAAGGTTGATTCCCGGGGCTCCGTTCGGATCGGCAAGATCGACGAGTCTGACCTGGTCCGCCAACGACTCCGGGACGTGTTCCAGCAGGGACGCAATAAGGTCGACATGGGGGTCGATGACCACGATCGCGTCGTCGTCCCTCCCGATCGCCTTCTCTCGCAGTTTGTGCGCCACGATGTGCTGCATGAGGGTCGACTTGCCCATACGCGTGCGTGCCACGTACAGGTGATGCCGGCGGAGCAGATCACCCGGAAACCGTATCTCGCCGCCGGAGTCCCCACTGAAACTGCCGACGTGAGCGCCAAAGTCAAGCGCCCTGGCGGATGGCGTCAGCACCTTCGAGCCTGAGCGGTCGACCTGGGGCGCTTCATCCTTCGAGCCGAGGGGATGCCATAGGCTGGCCACCTCACGGACGCCGAGCACGTTGCGCTTGGCAAACATGCCTCCTCCGACTTTGAGGCCGAATTCCTCGGGCGCGAGCTTCAGCTTGCCGACATCGAACTTCGCCCCGACGGGGTTGTTGTAGTGGCCATACGCTGTGGCCGCCTGCGTGAGCAGCTCACTCGCTCGTCGCCGTCCACCCTTTTTGGGGACGACAGCTATGAGTTGCACCTCCGCCTGGAACGCCGTCCGCGACACCTTCTCCAGGACAATCTGCGTGTTGGGTATGCGCGGCTTCTCTCGCTTGAGACGCGTCCACACGATTGCCGCTGTCAGCGCCCCGAGCACTGCCCCGCCGGCGAGGGCAATCGCCTTGAAGACATCGCCGTCCTGCCAGTACTGCCATGTTCGCAGGCCAACGAATGCGCCGCCCGCCAGCAGCATGAGCCGGATGACCTCCCCGTGGTTGACCTGCCCTTCCTGCGGCGTGGGGCGGGGGACGAAGCGTGGTTTCTCCGCCTCCACCTGATAGGCCTCCGACCAATCGGGACCCATCGACTTGAGAACGAGGCGAGCGACGACTCGCTCCTTTGGCCGCACCGCCGACAGTGCTCCGATGAGGGCGAGCATGGGGTCGGAGCCCTCGTCGAGTAGATCGTCGTCCCTGAAGACCCGGAGAGGCACGTATTCCGGTCCTCTCACCGTGAGGGACGTCGTCCACGCCTCTTCGCCCTCATCGAGCGTCAACGGGTCATCCGCGTCATTGACGGCGCTCACCCGCGCTTGCGGATAGTGGACGCCCACCTGCCCGCGCACGGTCTGCGAATCGATGCAACGGACAAGGAGTCGCACCCCATCCCCGTTGCCCGCAATCTCCAGCGAGAAGGGCTCCGGGACGGCAATGGCTTGCAGCATGTTTTCGACACCGAGCATGGTGCGTTCCCCCGTGCGGGGCGGGGTTATGGACAATAGGACGGGATCGTTTGCCTTGTCCGATCCAAAGAGTCTCTTGAGTGGTGTTAGCGGATTCATACACTGCCTCCCTTCTGTTGCTGAACGGCGATCCGGCTTCGGCCTGGCCGCCACTCGATAACGTCTGTCTCTTCCTCTGTAGCCTCAATACGGACGGGAAACCGGCCTCCCCGTGCCAGCAGAAGTCCGTCACCGCGAGGGCACGAGATCAGCCAATGCTGCAGGTCCTCGGGGAGGTCGAACGCGTCACCGACCGTGCGGATCGCCGCCGCGTCCTGCTGTAGCAGGAGCTTGAACGCTGCGTTCTGGAGCAACGCCCGACCGGAATGGCCGGTGATGGCGCGGGACGTGTCCTCGGACAACAGATCCTGCACGTCCTGTGTGATGAACTGCAGACCAAGCCGGTGCTTGCGGGCCCGCTTGGCCATGCTCACCATGAACGCCGCGCCCTCCGGGTGCTGCATGATCGACCACACTTCGTCCACGACCAGGAGGCGCGGCTTGGGATTCTGCGCCGCCGCCGTCCACACGGTTTCCGTGCAGACCATCGCGGCGGCGGGGCGCATCTCTGGTTCCAACAAGCGCAGATCGAAGACCGTGACGGGAGCCTCATTGGTTAGGAGGTCGTCGCCCTCGTCCGTGAGGAGATGCCGGAGACTGCCCGTCGCGAACGGCCTGAGCAACTTGTCCAGAACGCCGTCGCCGTGCTCCTTCAGGTGTTCGTAGAAGTCCCCGAAACCCGTGCGTTCACGAGGCTCCATGTAGTAGGCAGCGAGGGCGTGATCGAGCGCCGCTCGCCTCTCCGCGCCCAGTGGCTCACCGATCATGACCTCGATGAGTCGCCTCAGGCTGCCGATGCGGAGGAGCAGCTCCTCGCTGTCGGAGCGGTCGATGACAAAGGGGTTCATTCCCTGCCCCGGCACTCCGGGCGACAGGACGCGTCCACCCGCGGCGCGCGCCATATCCGCGTATTCACCCTCTGGATCGATTACATAGGCCGTCACCCCACGGCAGATCGCGCGTAGGACGCCGAGCTTCGTGGCGAACGACTTGCCGCTGCCGGAACGGGCGAGGACGGCGGTATTCGCGTTGAGATGCGTACCGTCGAACGGGTCGTAGACGATTGGCGACGACGAGCGGAGGTCTAGACCATACAGGGTGCCGCTGCGGGTATCGAGGTCCGGCGGGGAGAACGGGAAGAGCCGCGCCAACGATGATGTGTCCAGAGTTCGCCAGGTTCCGATGGCATTGAGTCCGATTGGCAGTGCTGAGACCAACCCCTCGCGTTGCCGGTAGGAGAGAGTATCGAGCTTGCCCAGGGTGGAAGCGAAATGGGCCCGAACGCCCTGTGTCATCTCCTTGAGCTCGGCGGCGTCATGGGCGTGGAGCGTGATTGAGAGCGAGGAATGGAAGAGCCGCTCCCTTCCTCGCTGCACGTCGTCGCGGAGGCGGCGCACGTCCTCAAGCGCGATCTCGGCCTCAGGCGACATGGTCTTGCCGCGCCTGATCGACAGCGACTGCGCCGACTCGAATCTCACCTTCTGCCATTCGAGCGTGCGGGACGCCTGGTCGGCGGGAATCGGGCCGAGATGGATTGACACGTCCATCCGCGTCCCGGACGCCATCAGCGCCTGCAAGAATCCCGGGATCAGCGCCCGCGGCCACTTGCCCAGGTGCAGCGACCTGGCAAGCGTGTCACCTAGGCGAATCTCCCTCTGCCGGATCTCGACCTCTAGGAACGCATCGTCGGCAATCTCTCTCGGCGAGCCCCCGGCCGCCGACGCGACGATCAGCATCCTCAGCTGGCGGCCCCTAATGGGATTGACGGCCAATCCGGCGCGGACCATCAGGCCGCGCAGGTCGTCGATGCGGTCGAATTCGCAGACGGCATAGAAACGCCGGTCGACCACGCCTTCCCGGTCCTCAAGGTCGGAGAGCAGCCCACGTAGGGAGTCTGCGGCGACCGTCGTCTGGGGCGGCAGGTTGTCGGGCTGCTCGTCCATTAATTGAGCTCGCAGGCGGCTCAACTCCGGCGAGTGTTGCCGAATCAGCAACTGCACCGGAAAGTCCATCGCGTTGAGCGCGCCGGTGAAGGAGCCCAGTTTCGCCTCGTCCAACTCCAGCCCAAGCGCTTCGAGCACTCCGAGCTTCACGCCGTCGATGCGGACCGGCCCGTCATCGTCGACGTGGGAGAGCATGAAGAATCTTGCCAGCGGGCTGGCCTCGGACTCGGGTGTCGAATCAGGCGTTTTCGGTCTTTTTAAGAAACTCTTCAAGTCGGTTCTCCTTAACACATGTCATGGGATGGGGACGATGCCGGTGATGAGGACGCGGCTAACGATCTTGGCCGAGAGAACTAGCACCAGTCCTCCGAGGGCGAGGAAGACGGCGGCTCGCGCCCTGCCAGCCTCCCTGTCGTCCGCGCCTTCCGCCATCAGGACGAATCCCGCCCAGACGATGGCGAAGACGGCCAGACCCGCCGCCGCGTAGACCATACCCGTCAGCACCTCGTCGAATGCCGCGAGCATCGCCTGCTGTTCCGGCGTCATCGCTCCCAGCGACAGCGCTGCTGCGACGACGATCAGCCCCAATACGATGGAACGCCTCACCAGGGCCAGTCCCATCCAAGCCTGTCAAAGAGGTCCTCAACGACGCCGCTGTCCGCGGGAACCTGTTCTGCAGCCTCCGGCGTCGGCTCAGGTTCCGGAACTTCAAGCACGGCATACAGCGCGTCCGCCCACAGAAGCGATTCCAATACGATGGTCTCGTCTCGCCAGCGCATCACCGGCTCCCGCTCCACGATCGCAGCCGTGACGTAGGGCTCGTGGGTCACAGGAACCCTCGTAGTCGTGTCGATCACCGTTGACGGTACGGAAAGATACGCCGATATCCTGTGGCTCTCCTCCGTCCCGTCCGTGCAGATCCCCGTCACGGTCTCGCGGACCATCCTGCTGATACCCGGACGCAGCACCGAGACGACGTGCGCCTGTTGCACCGTGCGTTCGGGTACGGTACGCATCTCGACCAGCGGCGGCATGGGAATGCGCAGCGAGCCGCGCAGGCCCAGGTCGATCGAAACGGGATTGATCCCTTCCGCGGGGTCGGCGGAAAGACTGAAGGTTGTCACTCCGTCCGCAACAAGCGGCACGTTGGTTTCTTGACCGGCGAGTCGCACAGTGACCTTACCGCTGACGCGGGCGACGTCGGCTTCTTTCACCGTCCTGACCTCGACGGTCTCCTTCCCCGAGACGGTCTCGATTTCGAGAATCTCCATGACCGCCTTCGCGCAGTCTGTCGCAACGGTGCCGCTCACCGCGCTGCGCGACAACGACAGGGACGTGACCTCGGCATCGCAGAGTTCGCCGTCCGCGAACGGCAGAGGATGCGGAAGCTGGTCGGAATTCAGGCTGAACGCGCCCGCCTGCCCCAGCGAATCGACCCACGAGAAGGTAAACGATGGCCTGTTCCCGTCGAGCGGCATGTCGAACGACGCAGTCTCGCCCTCATCGACGGATGTCGCGTCCGCAAAGCGAAGGGTATCGCCACTGTCTCCGCCGTATGCCCGGGCGCGGAGGCTGATGTCCGTCGCAGCACGAACCGTGGCGTTCAGTCGCCCTCCGGTAACGTTGATCTCCTCGACGTAGACACGCCTGCCGAGGACCGGCGGCGGCAGCTCGAGGTCAACCTCTGAGATGTGGTAGCCGCCTTCGTCGCCCTCGCCCTGCGCCAGCACCGCCTGCGGAATGACGGCGGCGACGGCCAGAACGACTATCGTCCCCACGTTCACCCACCGGCGGCGGCCGAAGTTGATCCGGCCGGACTGCTTGTCCTTCTTCGACCGCTTGGAACCTTTACCCTTGCCCCGGCTCGAGGAGTTGTGATTGCGGCCTGTGCCGTCGCCGTTCCGGCGGTCGCGCCTGTTGCACAGACGCCGCAACCGACGACGGCCCTTCTCCCACATCTTGTCCATCAACCCGGGTTCGGCCTCGACGGCCATCACCGGCGCTGGCTGCAGGAGGTCTCCGGCCTCACCCTCGAAACGGCGTGGCCCCAACCAGTACTTCAGCAAGTCGGCAACGACCAGCGGCAAGCGTCGCCCGCCGATCTGCCCCACCGCGGCTGCGGCGCCAATCACTCCAATCACGACGGCCTATCCGTAGACCCGTGGGGCCGGGCGTGTAGTTGAAGGCCCCGTAGCCCACGGCAGCCACCGCGATCAGCGATACCACCTGCGGGAAGGTCAGCCACAATAACACCCTGTCCTCGGTCTGCACGTGTGTCGGTACCTCGTGTTCTCTCATGGATGTCTCCTCTCTGTGGCGGGCTATCCGCCACTCGGGGTAGGCGTGGGGGTGGCAGGATCCGGCACGGTGATGTCGACGGCCGGGTCGACGACGGCGTTCATCACCACGTCGACGATGCCGAAGGCCACCATTGCCAAGACGATGCCCGCGACGGCGGTCATCATCGCGCTCTTGCCCTTCTCCATCTGGTTAGGAGAGCCGCTCGCCGTCAGGTACTGGTACGCGCCGAAGATGAAATACGCCACACCCACCACGCCGACCAGGCCGAGCATGATGCCGACCAGATTCGAGATCGTCTGCGTCAACTGTTCCATTGCTGTCCTCCATGTTCCTTGTGCCCTTTTTTGTGTCATTGCTTGCGTCATCTGCCCACGTCGCCACCTCCTCGGACTTGCAGGATTGGAATGCTTCGTTCCATTGGTTGTTGGCTACTCATCGGCGCTTCTGAACGTCCCACCCTCGATGGACGACGCCCCGCTCGCCGCCGAACGGATGCTGCTGCCGAGGGCCGCAACCCCTCCTCCGGCAATCGCCGCTCCCGCCGCGATGCCTACCGGGCCTCCCGCGCTGCCGGCGATGAGGCCGATGGCGCGGCTGGATCGCATGATGGAACTCGGCAACGACATCCCGAAGTAGAGGGTTCGGAGCCACGCGTCGAACGTCCCGCCGTTGCCCAGCAGCGACGGCACCCGGCCGGCCATGTAGATGAAGGCCATCGACAGCAGCAGTTTCCAGATCAGGTCCTGCACCGCCTCGAAGGCCGCTATTGCCGCTAATTCGTTGAGGAATCCGAATCCCAGCGCGATGGCGATGAGCTGCACGGCCTGCTGGAAGACGGTCAGCATGAAGTTTCTGAGCCACTGCCTCCCCCACCCCGCCGTGTGCGGCAGGATCCACAGCCCCAGTGCGATGGGGGCAAGGGCCAGCAGGATGTCGATCAGGGCGATGCGCAGAATCATCTGCACGAGGACATACAGAACAAAGAAGGCGTAGATCAGATAGAGCACGGCCATCAGCAGCCCCATGCCGACGCTGCCCGCATCGACCGCTCGCAACAGCGTGTCCAGGGCGGAACGCACGAAGTCCCCCGCCGTGATTCCCATCTCCGTTGCGATGAAGCCGGAGACCGCGTCGGCAACGTCGATCACGAGGGCGCACCACCAGAGCGAACTCGCGGCGCCCACCAGCCCGAGCACGAGGCGCGGAACCATCTCCCGCCAACCGGCCCGTCCGCCGCCGACGTGCTCCTGCACGATCAGCGTCAGCCCAATCCAGCCGAGGATGACCACCAGCGCCCCGGACGTGACGGCCCAAACGACGCGCCACGCCTGTCCGACAAGCGGGTGGAGGTAGGTCAGCTCCGGCGGAGTGCCGGTCAGGATGTCACTCATACAGTGCTGACTCCTACCGGCACTCCGCCGCGTCCACGCCCGTCGCCCTCTCGACGACGCCGCAGAGCGCGCCGTGAACGCCCCCGATGATCCACCGCGCCACAGCCCTCGCCCACCGGTCCGGGCTCAGCGCGCCGATCACGCGGTCCCAGAGCGAGTCGGATTCATACACGGGGATGACGGCGTGGAAGGTGTAGACCTCCGCGCCGATCGCTTGTCGCGTAATCAAAGCAATCACATAGGGTTTATCGGGGTCGATTTCCGGCTGTTCAGCGAGGACCGGGTACTCGAACGTGTACTCCCAGCCATCGCGGTGCCGACGTTCCCCTCTGCGCACCTGGTACACCGCGCTGAGCCAATCCCCCGTATCGGCGTCGCGGATGCCGTAATGCAGCAGCGGGACTTGTCGGTCGAAGACGGGGCGCGACGTGAAACTGCCGTCATCGTCACGCTCCACGATCTCGTCGGGATCACTCACCAACTCGGTCGCGCCGGGCGGGGCCTGGGCGGCTGCCGGTGCTGTAGCCCAGAAGATCACGAGGGCGTTGGCGAGACAGCCAATCAACAGCAGGCCGGCCAGTGCTACCCAGCGGATGTACCCGAAATCTCCCAGAGTCTCTCTGGTCGCGTCTCGTTGCTTCACATGTGCCTCCTCGCCACGAGTACTTGATGCATGAGACAAGTGTTCGTATTTCGACCGGTGGGGAACAGGACTCGTAGAGGGTGCTTTCCTCAGCACTCCTTTTGACGCCTGTCACCCAGGAGCGGCGTCGGGCAGCGTGGGGGGTGTACAGGGATTAGCCCTGTGAAAAGAGGGGATCGGACGGGGTGTTTAGCGCGTGTCGATGCGGTGGAGAGACGATTGAAGGCGGATTTCTGTAAGCACTTTGGATTCGGTCGCCAGTGGACGCACCTGAACAAAAGCCCCTATCTGTGGAGACATTTTTGTTGGGCGTGAATCGACGGGGTGGTACATCGGCGCTATCTGCATTCGACACTTTTGTGCCAGTGCCACCTCGTCAGGAAATGGAGGGCAGATTTGATGACGGAACAAATTGTTGAGAATCCGCAGGACGTGAGGCTGCTGGCCGTGCTGGCCGAAGCGGTGCAGACGAGGGGAGAAAGGTCGACCGCGAGCTGGCTGGGAGTAGATCGGCGAACCATGCTGGCATGCCTGGCCAATGGCGAGCTGACGCCGAGGGTTCGAACGGCTCTCGAGAATCGGGTACGCAAGGAAATCAACGAGGAGATTTCCGGCATACGCGAGGGTTTGGAGGTGCAGGGAATAAGGACCAACGAGCTGGCAACGAAGATCGACAGCCTCGGCACGGACTTCGAACGCTTGGAGACGATGATCAAGGCCGTGCGGCAGGAATCCGCCAAGGAACTTCGGACTTTGGGGCAGCGTGTGGAGCGGCTTGAGAAGGGACGCGATTCCGGGGGCGGCGCGGGTGCGGAGAAAAGTGCAGCGGGGACAGGCGGGAGGTTGTCCAGTGACGGGAAGGAGCGATCGAGGAATCCCCTGCTTGTTGGGCGAGATAGCTTGAAAATTGAGGCACCGGATCAACCGACACGGCCATGGTTTCCACCCAGGGATCACGACGAGATCGTGACGGTCGAGCCGGCGCCGGACGACTCCTATGTTTACGGCAAGGCATGGCCACTGGTCAGGGAGTGGCGGATGTTGCAGCGGAATCACCCCTTGCAAGGCAGGACGCTTTTGTGGATGCAACGGCAGGAGCGCCTGCTGGTGGTTGAGATGGCACTGCTGCATGAGCACAAGTTGACTCTCGCCCCTGAGACCCAGCCCATCGACGCATTGTGGCGTGCCCACATCATGAACTGGCACAGGAGCGATCTGCACGACGTCAGGCGGAGAATCTGTCGCCGCAAGGCGTTTCGGTGGGTGCGGCGGTTGGGGACGTTTGGACTGTGGTGGGGCTGAGGTTGGGCCTTAGCGGAGCATCTGCTCGCCGGAGGCCGCCCCTTCCTGTTAACACTTGTTGCTGCCGTGTTCATCAAAAGTGAGTGATCCGGGCGGCGGCGGCCGAATGGGGCCAAAATCCTCTTGCCACGGGGGCGTCTGCCGATAAGAATGGCAGAGTTGTTTGGCTTTCCAGTGTTTCCCAGCCCGAGAAACCTGGTGGGTTGTCCCAGATGGCCCAGATCGCAGCGACGGGATCGAGACCTTTCTCCCCGAGCGGTCACAACGGGACATTCGCTCTCCGAGGCGAGGGATGGAACAGAGCTAGGGACGTAGTCCGCGCCATTCCATCTCGAACACGGGACAATCGCTCCCCGGGGCGAGAGGCGGATCACGACTGGGAGTTTTCTCTCAGGTGAGCCACCTCGAACAGCGGGACTTGACGGACGGGTTGCCGAGTGCGGCCTGATCTCTCTTGCATTGGCCGGAACGCCACTTGCGCTTCGGCTGATTCGACTTGCCCGCGAGAGCCACGTGAATCGTAGCTAGGCGGGTCTCTCACACATTGCCGGTCTGCGGCAGAAGCCGGGGCCGGCGTTTCCATTTCGGGCGGCAGTGACGGCGGTTTCCCTCTGGGGACATCTCGTCGGCTGCGTCCCATGAATTCTCTTTCAACTCGCGTGACGGTTCGGCATCCGGCCGTCGGCGAGCTATGCCCATTTCCCCTTTCGACAGCACATGGCTCGCGCCCCGGATGCCGGCGTGGGCCGCAACGCATGCAAGGAGGCGCACATGCGCATTGCATTGATTCCCGTGAGGGCGCTGGGGCTGCTGGTTCGGCACCGGTGCCTGTTGCTGATCGCCGCCGTGGCGGCGCTGTTCATCCTACCGTTCGCCCTCTCCCGCGATCCGGAGATCTGCGTGCTCAACGCGATCGGACTCGCCTACGTCCTGTTCCAGTTCAGGCGGTTCGTGCTGGCTTGGGCCATCGGCAAGGCGGCGGGGGCGGCGCAGAGGCGGGCGGCAGAACGAGATCGCAGGAAGAAAGAGAAGGAAGGAGCAAGCAAGTGACAACGACAATCGAATTGATCGACGAGAGGCCCATGGCGGCGCTGGAGCCGCTGGTGGACAGGGTGATCGCGGCCATCTTCGGACGGAACGCGGAGAAGAGAGAGTCCCTCAGCATCGCCAGAGCGATCCACGAGGCGCGCCGGCTGCGGCGCGAGGGCAAGCCCGAGGAGGCACTGGCAACGTTCTCCGCGGCCGACGCCAGAGACGCAGCGCTGGAGCAGAAAAGGTGGCTCTACAACGAGTGGTTTGACCTCGTGCGCCGCTGCTTCGGGCGGCAGCGGGTGGTGGTCTACACGCAGGGCGACGGTCGCGCCGCCGCCCTGGAACAGGTCGCCCGGGGCGATCTCGAAGTTGTCGCGGTGCTAAGCATGAAATGGCGGCCCGGGAAGGTTGTATCACGCCGGAGCCTGCGGGGGCTGCGCGCCTTGAATGGGAGGCCGGCATGACCATCGCAGTCCCCCGCATCGACATCGCGGCGGTCAAGGCGCGTCACGACCTCGCCGCCATCGTGGAGTCCGCTGGCGTGAAGTTGCGCGGCACGGGCCGCGTCCGGCAGGGCGTCTGCCCGTTCCACGACGAGGCCGAGGGCAGCTTCACCGTCTACGGCGACTCGCAGCGATGGTACTGCTTCGGCTGCGGCGAGGGCGGCGACGTGCTGGACTTCATCCAGCGGACGGAATCAGTGCCGCTCGCCGGAGCGCTGCAATTGCTTGGCGGCACAGCCGCCCCTACCCCGCCTGATACCCCGCGCGAGTCGCGGGCATACGTGGAACCGCCGCCAGCGCGGGATCGCGCCATCCTGACGGCGGCCGCGCGCTTCTACGCAGCACAGCTGCTTCGAAGCGAGGACGCGCTCGCCTACCTCGAAGGACGCGGCATCACGATTGCCACGGCAATCGAGCTCGGCCTCGGCTATGCGCCGGGGGTGCGACTGCGCGAGGCGCTGCTCGCCGCCGGATTCGACGGCGAGCGGGTGGCCCGCTGCGGGCTGTTCACCGAGCGTGGCGCGGAACGCTTCGCGGGCACGCTCGTCGTGCCCGACGCTGCCAACGGCCAAGTTCGATGGCTCGGAGGGCGGGCGATTACGCGCGACGCGCGGGCCCGCTTCCAGGCGTTGACCGGCCCCAAGCCGGTGCTTGGGCTGGGTCGCATCCCCCCTGATGCCCGCTGGGTCATCGTCACCGAGGGAATGTTCGACTGGCTGACGCTGTCGCAGTGGGGATTGCCCGCCTGTGCCGCCCTGGGAACGCAGGGCCTCGAGCGCGTCGCGCAGGCGGTCTCGCGGTTCGCCAACGTCTTCGTCGCCTTCGACAGGGACGATGCCGGCATCGCCGCCGCCGAAAGACTCTCCGCCCTCTTGGGCCGTCGTTCGGCGGTCGTCCGGCTTCCCCGCGACTTCATGGATGTCGGGGAACTCGCCACCGCACCGGACGGACGCGCCGCCTTCATCGCTCAGTTGGCCGAGGCGGCGCGAGAGAGGAGAACGGAACGATAGCAGACCACCGATTGACGGGGTACAACTGCCCCGCACACGGGCCGACTGACGGCCCGCTCACTTATCGGACAAGCAAGGAGAGAACCATGGTCAACACGAACGGCAACGGTCACAAGAACGGCGCGAATCCCACGGCCATCACGCCGGTGAACGGGCACGACGCCATCCTCTGGGACGGTCTCGCGCCCGGCATCAGGCAGGAGTTGGACACACCCATCAACCCCGCGCTGGTCTCGCAGCGGAAGGGGCGAGGCGGCAAGACCTTCTCGTACATCGAGGGGCACACGGTCATCGATGAGGCGAACCGCGTCTTCGGCTACGGCGGCTGGGGCTACGACGTGATGGGCGACGTGACGCTGCGGGAGATAGATAGCGTCGATGGCAAGACGGGCGAGATCCGCCGCATCCGCGCCTACGCCGCCACAGTGCGCGTCGCGGTGCTGGGAGCGCCGTCCCGCATGGACGTCGGTTTCCACGCAGTCGTCGAGGACAACGCCGACGGGCATGAGACGGCCGTCAAAGGAGCGGTCACCGACGGCCTCAAGCGGGCGCTGCGCTCCTTCGGGGCGCGGTTCGGGAACGCGCTCTACGGCGATTCACAGACGGGCATCGTCGAGGTGACGAGGGAGCCGTCGACCAGGCCGGCGGTCGAGAGGCAAAAGTTGGGCATTCGCCTGTACGAACTCGGCAAGTCACAGGGATTCAACGCCGAGCAGGTGGAGGCCGCAGTCAAGGCGCGCACCGGCAGGGGCGTCACCCAGATCAGCACCGAGGAACTGGCCGATCTGGTCGCGGCGGCGGAGAGGAAGGTCGACGAACAGAAGAGGCACTCTGAGCCGCCGACGGCGGCCTAGTCGCCAGCCCACGAGCAGTACAGCGGGGCCGCCTCCTGAAATAGGGACGGCCCCGCTTCCTCTTAGAGGAGAGGCAGCACACATGGAACAGACGAACAGAACACGGCCCCGCTCGCTGAGCGGCACGACGACGGTGATCGCCACCGCGCACGGCAATCTCTACTTGACCGTCTCGGTGGACGAGAACGGCGAGCCCTTCGAGGTATTCGGGCAGTTGGGGAAGGCGGGCACGTTCGAGCGCGGCCTGACCGAGACGGCCTGCCGCCTCGTGTCGCTGCACCTCAGGCGCGGGACGCCGATCGCCGAGATCGTCGATCAACTCGCGGGCATCCACGAGATGCAGCCCTGGCCGAATGAGTTGCCCGACGGCTCGAGCGGCTGGGTGCACGGCATCGCCGATGCCATCGCACACGTCCTGCGGCCCTTCGCGGCCGAAAGGAAACACGGCGCAACCGAACGCGCCGCCTGACAGTCATTCCCTACAGGAGGAACGAGATGACGACCACGATTGAGTCAGATTCAGACTTGGGAGCGGATCCCTATTCGCGGCCTAACGCGCGGTTCCGTGAGGACGGCGTGCTGGAGATTCGCGCCTCGGCAGTCGGCGACTGCCGCCGCGCCCTCTGGTATGCCGCGACGGGGCATCCCGCCACGAACCCGCCCTCGGAATCCGCCCTCACCACGATGGAGACGGGCACGGCCTTGGAACCCGTCGTGCTCAGGGCGATGGAGCGCGCCGGCTGGGAGATCCACCCGGCCGACCGCAAGAATCCGCAGTTGGTGTCCGTCGCCATCGGCCCCGCAGCGCTCATCAGCGGTCATCCGGACGCCACGGGAGTCATGCCCATCTTCGGCGGCGAGGCGGTCATCGAGGTGAAGACCCGCAATCCTGACGCCTTCAAGCGCTGGCAAATGCTGGGCGCGGAACGCAGCCACCCGAACGCCGTCGCGCAGGCCGCGGTCTACACGTTGGGCGCGTTCGGCGAGATGCGGGATGCGGTCATCGCCTGCATGGACACGGGCAGCAGGACGTGGGACTACGAGGTGATTCCGGCAGAGCGGCTCACGACGGCGCTGCGGGACGCCTCTAAACGGCTGGGGCAGCTGGCCGCGCACCATGCACTCATCGGGCCGGATCCCGACTCACTACCGGACCGCGACTTCACCGCGGAGTCGTGGCAGTGCCGGAGTTGCCCGTTCCTGGCGACATGCCAGCCGGAGGCGGCCGCACAACCAAGTGACATTGAAGAGGACGGCCGTGAGGTCAAGGAGGTGAACGACGACGATGCTCGGCGGGCGGTCTCGGACTACCTGTCGGCGCAGGACGCCGTGCGCGGGCCGGAGCTGGCCAAACGCGCGGCGCTGGACACGCTCAGGGCGTGGATGACGGGCCAGGAATCTGGCAAGGCGGAGATCGACGGTCACACCGTCAGCCTCGTACAGTCGCGGCGCTACACCGTCGACCACAGGAAGCTCAACGCCCTGCTCGATCCCGAGACCCGCGCGGAGATCGTCACGGAGAACCTCTCCGAGTACGTCCGCGTCAGCTAGCCGCCCCCAACACCGAGGGCGCACTACGGGGCTGTTCCCAATAGCGGGAGCAGCCCCGCTCTTCCTTAAAGGAGGCGCAATACCGCGCCACGAAAGATCGCATCCAATTGCGAGAAGGAGTTCAAAAGATGTCACGCACGATCAATCGCGTCGAGCTGCTGGGCCGCGTGGGCAACGAGCCCGAGATGCGGTACACGCCGAGCGGCACCGCCGTCACCCAGCTCCGGCTGGCCACCGACCGGAATCGCCAGAACGGGGAGACCGAGGCCGACTGGCACACCGTCACGGTGTGGGACAAGCTCGGCGAGGCCGTGAACCAGTACGTCAGGAAGGGCCAGCGTCTCTACGTTGCGGGCCGCCTCGCCCAGAACACCTACGAGGCGAAGGACGGCACACGCCGCTACGCCACCGAGATTTACGCCTCCGAGGTGGTGTTCCTGGACGGCGGCAACGGCAATGGCTCCCACAGCGAGGCGTCCGAGTTCGACGAGGACGTGGAGCCGGGCGGTTCCCCTTTCTAGCTGGACCGACGAATCGACGCCTGCCCGCCTGAGCAGACGCCACACGGGGCCGACTCCCCATTTGGGAGTCGGCCCCGTCTTCCGTTAACGAGTCCCTCCGGAGGAACTCCCATGACACGCAAGAAACCCTCGGAGCCGTCCGAGATCATCGACGCGCTCCGCACCAATCTCCAACTCCTCGGCGAACTCGCCGTCCGCTACGAGGTGAGCACGAAACCCTCCCGACGTAACGGTCACGTCGTCACCGTCTCCAGCCCCCACGACGTTCACGCGCTGCTGCGCGACGAGATGGCGGAACTGGCGCAGGAACAACTGCGCGTCCTGCTGCTCGACAAGAGGAATCCCCTCGCGGGGCAGCGCGTCATCTACCAGGGCACGGTCAGCGAATGCGCCATCCGGCCCGCCGAGGTGCTGAGGCCCGCCGTCGTGGAGGGCATGCCGCACCTCATCGTGGCCCACAACCACCCGTCGGGCGATCCCACCCCCAGCCCGGAGGACATCCGGGCCACCCGCGAACTCCAGCGGTCCTGCAAGCTGCTGGGCGTCGATCTCCTCGACCACGTCGTCATCGGCGGCGACCACTTCTCAAGCATCAAAGACCTCGGCCACATCGACTGAGGCGCCACGGGGCAACGTACCCGCATCCACCCGCTCCCTACAGGAAAGGACACGCCAATGACTGTTCAGACGGCAATGATCGACGCCGAGTCGCTGTACACGGTGAACGCGGGCGGCTTCTCCGCCACGGCGGACGCCTTCGCCCGCGATCCGAAGGACGGGACGCTCTGGTTCCTGTCGATGGTCGGGGCGCAAACGGCGCTCAAGGCCATCTGGGGCTCCATGCTCAAGCAGCCGCCCGAGCCCGCCCACCTGATTCGCGGCGTCGACGGCATCGCAATCTCCGGCGGCTACCAGCGCTGCGTCATCCCGCCCACCACCATCGGCACTTGGACGACGAAGATCCAGCGACTCCCGTCGTCGGGCGGCTGGCACGCGCTGGTCTTCACACGCATGGCGGAGTACGCCTTCGAACGCGACGACTTCCTCTTGCTCGCCGAGTCGGAGGACGCGGCCCCCGCCCTGCATCACCGCTTCCTGGACCGACGGAGCCCGCTGCCGCTGCACCGCGACTGGGCGGAATGGCTCTGGAAGCGCGGTCAGCGGCGCAAGGAGATCATCAGGCTCGACTCGCAGGGCATCGTCGCCTACCGGTGCTCCCCCGATTCCGAGGCGCTCCGCGAGGACCTGTCCATGGCGGTCGGCATGGGCGCGCTGACGCTCCAACAACCGGAGGCCGCCGATGGATAAGACACTCAGGAAGGCACGACGCGCCAACGTCAAGCGGCGACAGAAGAACGTTCGCGCCTGGAAGAGGTTCGCGCTCGACGGCGGTCTCTGCGCCTACTGCGGACACGACGGCGGCTCGCACCTGACCGTCGCCGTCCAACCCCACTTCTACCGTCCCGCCACGCGGGAGGAGAGCGGCGACGGACGCGTGACACTGTACACCCACCGTATCGGCGCGGAGAGGGTGGTCCTCGTCAGGCGCGTCGCCGTCGCCCGTGACGCGGAGATCGTCACGGCCTACTGCACGACCTGCGCAGCACGCCTCAGGACGAGCCAGGCGCTCTGCTTCCAGCAGACCCACGGCGTCGGCGAGGTCATCGGCATCAACGACAAGGACACGGACTAGGAAGGAGATTCACATGCGACTCGCAGCACAGGCCAAGGGCGGCTACTATCCCACGCCGGACCGGGTCGTCGATATGATCGGCGGCCTGATGCGGCAGCCCTACGGCTACCATCAGGCATCGAAAGCAAGCGTCCGCGCGCTCGATCCCTGCTGTGGCCCGGGCGACGCTCTCGGACGGCTGACCGACCTGCTCCGGCAGGGCGGCACAGCGGCGGTCGAGACCTACGGCGTCGAGCTCCACAAGGAACGCGCTGAGGAAGCGGCCGAACGGCTCGACCACGTGCTCCCTGCGGACACCTTCCAGACTTCCATCGCCAACGGCGCGTTCGGGCTACTGTTCCTGAACCCCCCGTACGACTGGGAACAGGACGACAAGAAGCGCGTCGAACACGCCTTCCTCACCCACTGCACCCGCTACCTGGTCGACGGCGGCGTGCTGGTCTTCATCGTGCCCCGCCAACGGCTCACCGTCTCGGCGCGGTTCCTGTCGACGCACTACATGCGGGTGCGCTGCTGGGCGTTCCCCGATCCCGAGCGGGAGGCCTTCGACCAGGTGGTGCTCATAGCCATCCGGCGATCCGATCCCAGTCCCGACTCCGCCACGGAGGCGCAGATCAGGGAATGGGCCGAGGGGGAGCCCGAGACACTGACCCACTCCCAGTACACGGTCTTCTATCCGCCGGTGACCGCCGTCGGGGACATCCTCTTCACGCGGCGCACGGTCGATCCCGTTGCCGCGGCAGTCGAGGCGCGACGCTCCGGACTGTGGACGAACCCGCAGATCACGGACGTGCTCTGGCCCGCCAAGGAGGACCGCACCCGGCCACTCATGCCGCTGCGGCGCGGTCACATGGCCATGCTCGTGGCGGCCGGCTTCCTGGACAACCTCCAGCTGGAGGCGGACGGAAGGCGCATCCTCGTCAAGGGGCGCACGTCCAAGGAGATGGAGCTCGTCGACGAGACGCCCGAGAAGGAGGTGTTCCGCGAGAGGCTGAAGACGACGGTCGTCGCCCTCGGCCTCGACGACGGCGAGATAACAGACATCGCCGCCTAGACGGCCAGTTTCATGGCCGAATCTCAAGGCTCCGTCACCCTCCCCCACCGGGTGACGGAGCCTCGCCGAATCACCATAGCACCAATAAGAAAGGAATGACGCCAATGAATCTCGGTGAATTCATCGACACCTACAAGGACGCAATCGCGCAGCGCGTCGTCGAATCCTACCCTCCCCTCTACCGGCCCTCCAACTCAGGTTCGGTTCCGCTGCCCACGCTGCTCCGCACACCGCTCGGCGCGCAGGCCGACGCGATTCGCGGCGCGGCGCTCTCGCTCCGGGCGAACCGAGGCACGGGGGTCGTCGGCGAGATGGGCACGGGCAAGACGTTCATCGCGACGTCCGCCGCACACGCGGCCGGCTTCCGGCGCATCCTCGTCCTCGCGCCGCCACACCTGACCGTTAAGTGGAAGCGAGAGGTCGAGCAGACCGTCCCGGGGGCGAGGGCCGTCATCGTCAGTTCCATCACGGACCTGGTCAACCTCCGGCGTGCGGTGACCCTTGGGCCGCTCTTCGCCATCATGTCCCGCGAGCGCGCCAAGCTCTCCTACCGCTGGCATCCCGCCACGGTGAACCGGTGGGCGGTCGCGGGCGGTAGGCTGATTCGGATGGAGGAGACCGGGCTGCCGTTTCGCGTGCCGACCTGCCCCGTCTGCGCGGAACAGATCGTGGACGCCGACGGCGTGCCGCTCTCGGATGAGGACCTTGCGCGCCGCAAGCGGAATTGCCCCGAGTGTCACGGCCCCCTCTGGCAGGCTGATAACTCAGGCCCCCGACGCTACCCGCTCTCCGACTACGTCAAGAACCACATGCCTGGGTTCTTCGACCTGCTGATCGGGGATGAGGTGCATGAGTACAAGGGAAGGGGCTCCGCGCAGGGCATCGCGGCGGGCGTGCTCGCAGACGCCTGCGGGCGATCGCTGACCCTGACCGGCACGCTGCTTGGCGGCTACAGCTCGACGCTCTTCCACCTCTTGTACAGGTTCAGCCCGGCGATTCGCTCAGAGTTCGGGCGGTCGGAGGAGGGTCGATGGATCACACGCTACGGCTTCGTCGAGCACTCCATCGGCAAGGACGATGACCGCTTCACAGAGGACGGCAGAAACAGCCGTCGTCGCAAGTACCGGAAGACCGTGAAGGAACGCCCCGGCCTCGCGCCGTCGGCGCTCTTCCACCTCATCGGCAA
>JAPOOK010000068.1 GCA_026713485.1 Chloroflexota bacterium
AGAGGCGAAGGTTGCGCCGTGGATGCCATCGCGGCCGGTGTCGGCACCGACGAGGAGCAGGATGTTGCCCGCGCCGCCGGTGCTTGCACGGATAATCTCGTCTTCTTTGGCGATGCCGACGCACATGGCGTTGACGAGCGGGTTACCGGAGTAGGCGGGGGCGAAGGTGACCTGGCCGGCGACGTCCGGGATGCCGATGCAGTTGCCGTAGCCGCCGATGCCGGCGACGACGCCCTCAAAGAGGTAACGGTTGCGGGGTCTTTCATCCAATGGGCCGAAGAAGAGGGCGTTGAGGAGGGCGATGGGGCGGGCGTTCATGCTGAAGATGTCACGGATGATGCCGCCGACGCCCGTCGCCGCGCCCTGGTAGGGCTCAATTGCGGAGGGGTGGTTGTGTGATTCCACCTTCATCACAACAGCGAGGCCGTCGCCGATGGAGACTGCGCCGGCGTTCTCTTCCCCGGGGCCTATCAGTACCCACGGGGCTTCGTTGGGAAAGAGACGGAGCAGGAGGCGGGAGTGCTTGTAGCCGCAGTGCTCGCTCCAGAGGATGCCGATCATACCGAGTTCGACCTCATTCGGCTCGCGGCCCATGCGGGTGACGATCTCGTCGTATTCGTCGCGTGATAGGGAGAGTTCAGCGAGGGTGGCGTCGGAAGCGGTCATGGTTTGAGTCTAGCAGTGTGACGGGGTGATGATGAGGGTGTTCCGTCCGACTGCGCTCAGGATGGGCGGGACGGGCTTACGGCAGTTCGGCGTAGTCTTCGTCCCAGTCGTCTGCTAGGCGGATCAGGTCTTTGAGGGGGGTGCCGCCCTGTTCGCTGTCGAGGCTTGGAGGGGCGAGTCGTGTGGGCAGGCTTGCGCCGTCGCCGCCGGCGAGCATGAGGATGGAATCGACGAAGTTTTCGCGCGCGTCCCACTTTGCGCCGGGGCGTCGGATTGCGACGGCCGGGTTGAGGGCGGCGATGACGGCAGCGCGCAGGACGTCTTCCTGCATCCACATGGACTGTTCCCGGATGTCCGCTTCCTGTGTATAGCCGCACGCCCCACAGTTGAATTGGGCGCGGTCCCAATCGGGATCGTAGTCGGTTTGGCCGTTTATGGACCCACATTCACGGCAGGCGGCTCCGGCGAAGGTCAGAGGCTCGTCATCGACCTCATCAGTCACGCCTGACTCACGTATGGCGTCTGCTATCTGTGCGGGGGACCTGAGCGCGAGACGGAGGACTGAGAGGAAGCCTGACTTATCGGCAAGTTCGGACGTTCGGACGATCTCGATGTCTGAGGCGCGGGCCGAGTCTTTGAGTTCCTGCGTGTGGGCGTCAAAGAGCGCCTCCCAGTGCCGGGCGCGGGACTCATCGCAGGCCTCCGGGTCCGGCTGACGGCCATATGTCTTGCCTGACGGGGTCAGGTTGAATGGGCGGCCGGGGGCATGGGTGGCCTCATCGGTTGCCAGATCCGGCACGACATAGACGACGCGAAGACTCGCCGATTGACTGCCCCTGCGAATTCGGCGGGCGAGGGAGCCCGGATAGGCGAGTAGGCGGAGGCGATCGGCCTCGGTCAGCGCGGCCATGGGGATTTCACCGGCGAGCACGGCATCGCCGGTTTGCAGCAGTTCACCGACCTCAGATAGGCCGGCGGCGTTGCGGTAGAGGCGTTCGGCGGTGGTCACGAAAGGGGAGGCGGCATGGAGATTAGCGTTCGATGGGGAGACCGACGCCGCTGCCCCACTCGGTCCAGGAGCCGTCGTAGTTGCGGATGTTCTGGTAGCCGAGCAGTTCCTTGAGGACGAACCACGTGTGGGAGGAGCGCTCGCCGATGCGGCAGTAAGCGATGACATCCTTGTCCGCAGTGACGCCACGTCCGCCATAGATCTCATTGAGTTCGTCGGCAGACTTGAACGTGGCGTCCTCGTTGACGGCCTGCGCCCAGCCGATGTTGACGGCGCCGGGGATGTGGCCGCCGCGCTGCGAGCCCTCCTGTGGGAGGTTCTCCGGCGCAAGCAATTCACCGCTGAATTCTGCCGGGGATCGAACATCCACGAGGACGGAGGAGCCGAGGGCGGCTTGCACCTCGTTCCGCATGGCGCGGATTGAGTTGTCGGGGTTCTGCGCCGTATAGGACTGCGCGGCATGTGAGGGAACGTCCGTTGTCGTCGGGCGGTTCTCCGCGAGCCACTTGGCGCGGCCGCCGTTCATGAGTTGGACGTTGTCATGCCCGTAGTACTTCAACTGCCAGTAGGCCCATGCGGCGAACCAGTTGTTGTTGTCGCCGTACAGGATGACGCGTGTGTCGTTGCCGATGCCGGACTCGCCCAGCAGTTTCTCAAACTCGCCCTTTTCGACAACGTCTCGTGTCACCGATTCCTGGAGTTGGGATCGCCAGTTCCAGCCGACGGCGCCGGGCGCGTGTCCCTGGTCGTATGCCGCGGTATCGACGTCGACCTCAACGAGCCGGACGTCGGCAGCGTCAAGGTTTTGCGCGACCCACTCCGTGTCTACGAGTGCGTTCGGATTTGCGTAATCAGCCATTGTGTTGCCCCCACTCTTTAGCTTCTCACCCGAGAAACCATACCTGCGCTAGGTTCGCAGTATGGCTAAGCATCGTCAAGGGGGGCGCGTTTCGTTCGCCCTTCGACAAGCTCAGGGTGAGCGGTGGGGAAGCTGAGGGTGAGCGGGATGCGCGGCATCGGTATCATGGCTGTAGTGGGGTAGAAGTCAGGAGCAATTGAGACGATGCGCGTCATGGTTCTAATCAAGGCGACCGCCGAGAGCGAGGCGGGGGTCATGCCCTCCACGGAGCTGCTTGAGGCCATGGGCAGGTACAACGAGGAGCTTGTGGAGGCGGGGGTGATGCTGGGTGGCGAGGGCATCAGGCCCTCCGAACACGGCAAGCGCGTTGTGCTTGACGGCGATACGAACGCTGTCAGTGACGGTCCTTTCGCTGAGACAGACCAGCTCATTGCCGGTTTCTGGATCTGGCAGGTTGCAGACATGGATGAGGCGGTGGTGTGGGTAAAGCGGTGTCCTCAGCCGATGCCGGGAATGGCGGAGATCGAGATACGCCCGCTCTATGAGACGGAGGATTTCACGCCGGAGATGACGGAGGAGCAGGTGGCGCGTGAAGAGGAGCTGCGGGAGCGTGTGGCTGCAATGGAGTCCGGAACCTGATGGCTCTCTTAAGAACACCTCTATTTGAATCTCACGTCGCGCTCGGGGCGCGAATCGTTGAATTTGGCGGGTGGGATATGCCCGTGCAGTACTCGAACGGCGTGCTGGCGGAGCATTCGGCAGTGCGGCAGGGCGTGGGCATGTTCGATGTCTCGCACATGGGGCGCATCAGGCTGACGGGCGAGAATGCGGGCGGCGCGCTCGACCGCGTCGTGACCAGCAATGTTGGAGCTCTACGTGTGGGCCGCGCCCGATATGGGCTTATCTGCAACGAATCCGGCGGGATCCTGGACGACGTTGTCGTCATGCGGCTTGCCGATGACGAGTTCCTTATGGTGTGCAACGCGGCGAGCTGGGACCGGATCACGGACTGGCTCGGTCGGCATTGCGAGGGGGTGTCTATCGGCCACGAGCGTGACGAGACGTCGATGATGGCCGTACAGGGGCCGGGGGCGGTCGAAGCGCTGCAGGCGCTCGTCGACATAGAGCTTGGCGACGTGGGGCGCTTTGCGTGCCGCGCCGTTACTGTAGCGGGCACATCGGGGCTCCTCTCCCGGACCGGGTATACGGGTGAAGACGGGTTTGAGGTGATTGTGCCGGCGGGTGAGGCGGCACGCTTGTGGCAGACGCTTGTTGACGAGCGTGGTGTTGCGCCATGCGGCCTTGCGGCGCGCGATGTGCTGCGGCTTGAGGCGGGCCTGATGCTCTACGGACAGGACATGGACGATACGGTGACGCCATTAGAGGCGGGACTCGATCGATTCGTGAACCTGGACAAGGATTTTTTGGGGGTTGGGGCGTTGCGAGCGCAGGCTGAGCAAGGCGTTGAGCGGCGCATCACGGGGCTCACGGTGGAGGGCCGGTCTGCGCCACGCCATGGCTATACGGTGCGAACTGCAGACGGGCGGGGGTCCGTCGTCACGAGCGGGGCGTATTCACCCGTGCTTGGTTATGGGGTGGCACTGGCATATCTGCCGATCGACGTGACTGAACCGGGGAACGTCGTGGATGTCGATATTCGTGGTCGGACGGTTCAAGCGACGACGGTGCCGCTGCCGTTCTTGCAGGCAAATCGCGGTTAGCAGCGTGGCAACAGCTTCGGCAAATCCCGCCGTTCAGCGGCTAGAATAAATGGGCACTTTGCCGCTCCGGGCGGCGTTGAGACGCACGAATTGGGGGTCGTGAAATGCCATTTGATCCGGCAGGTTTGTTATTCAGCCGAGAGCACGAGTGGGTGGCGCGTGATGAGTCCGATCAGAGCGCGGTGACCGTCGGGATTACCGACTACGCGCAGGGTGAGCTGGGTGACGTTGTGTACGTTGACCTGCCTGCCGATGGCGCGGCGGTCAAGCAGTTCGAGACGTTCGGCGAGGTGGAATCAGTCAAGTCGGTGTCGGACCTGTTTTCCCCGATAAGCGGGACGGTTGCCGAGGTTAATTCCACGCTGGAGGACAAGCCTGAGCTGGTGAACGAGGACCCGTACGGCGAGGGATGGATGCTTCGCGTGACGATTGAGGACGAGCGAGAGCTGCATAGCCTGCTTTCGCACGATGAATACCAGGAATTTCTTACGGAGTTGAGCGGCGGTGACTGAAAAGCGTAATCCTGCACCCTTTGTTCCCATGACGGCTGCCGACAGGCAGCACATGCTCGATGTGGTCGGCGTCAATGCCGTTGATGACCTGTTCGCAGATATTCCCGCAGAGTTCCGGGATCCGGATCTGGGCCTGCCCCCGGCGTTGTCCGAGCATGATGTCGTTACGCACATGGGCCACTTGTCGGCCATGAACGTATCCGCGGACGCTGCGCCCTCGTTTCTGGGAGGCGGGTTTGCGCGGCACTATGTCCCGAACGCGGTGGGAGCAATCATCTCTCGCGGCGAGTTTCTGACGCCGTACACGCCCTACCAGCCGGAGGCGAGCCAGGGCATTCTGCAGGCGCTCTTCGAGTTCCAGACAATCGTCTGTGAGTTGACCGGCATGGATGCCGCCAATACTGGGATGTACGACGGGGCGAGCGGGCTGGCGGAGGCGGCGTTGATGGCGTGCAGGCTCACGCGCAGGCGCACGGTTGCCGTACACGAGAGCGTTTCACCGCTGTACCGGGCGGCGTTGGAGACATATGCGGGGGCGCAGGAAATCACGGTGGTCGACGGCATTGACGACGCGCCTGAGGGCGAGCTTGCGTGCCTGATCATTCAGCAGCCGGCATATGACGGACTCATAGATGACGACCCCGGTGCCCTTGCTGACGCTATTCATGAGCGTGGCGGGCTGCTGGTTGTGGCCGTGGAGCCGGTGTCGCTCGCGTTGATACGGCCGCCGGGAGAGTATGGGGCGGACATTGTGGTGGCGGAAGGGCAGCCGCTTGGAATCGCGTTGGGATTCGGCGGGCCGGGCGTTGGGTTCTTCGCGTGCAAGAACGAGTATCTGCGGCAGATGCCGGGGCGGATTGTGGGGCGCAGCGTGGACGCGGACGGGCGCGATGCATTTGTGCTGACGTTGCAGACGCGCGAGCAGCACATCCGTCGCGAGAAGGCGACATCCAATATCTGTACTGCTGAGACGCTGGCGGCCATCGCGGTGGCGGTCCATACCGCCGCCCTCGGTCCTCATGGACTGCGTGAGGTGGCATTCAGCTGCTACCAGGCAACCCACAGCGCGGCGCGACGCATTGCTCGCCTACCCGGATTCTCGATTCATGGCGGCGAGGATGCGCTGTTCATCAAGGAGTTCGTTGTTGCGTGCCCCATCCCTCCTGCGGATGTGAATCTTCGGTTGTGGGAGCAGCACGGCATCATCGGCGGCATCGACGTATCCGATCGCGTGCCGAACGGCCTCCTGCTCTGCATCACGGAGACCTCGACGACAACGGACATTGATCGGCTCGTTAGCGCGCTTGCAGGCATCGTGGATGTATCCGCAGAGGCGGACGGCGAGGGAGAGGCGACAAGTATTTCGGATTGGCCGGCGATCGAAACGGCGGCGGCAGGCGACGGGCTCATCCTCGCGATCGGCGATACAAACGAGAAGCGCGTCCCACTACTGCTGGATGTTTCACGGCCTGCGCGGCGCGGTGTGACGACACCCGTTCCGGCGGTCGCCCCAATCGCGCCGCCGCTACCTGAGTCGACGCTTCGGCAGCAGCTGCTGCTGCCGGAGATCAGCGAGCTGGACGTGGTGCGCTATTTCACGCGCATCAGCCAGTCGAATTACGCAGTCGATACGACCTTCTATCCTCTCGGGTCCTGCACGATGAAGTACAACCCGCGGGTCAACGAGACGGTGGCAGGCATGCCGGGGTTCGCGAACGCGCATCCCTATCTGCCGCCTGAGGTTAGTGCGGGGACTCTGGGGGCGCTGTACAGCCTGCAGGAGATGCTGGCGAGCGTTGTGGGGATGGACGCGACGAGCCTCGCACCGTCCGCCGGAGCGCACGGCGAGTTGACGGGGATGCTCCTTTTCCGGGCGTATCATCGAAGCCGCAACGACAGCGGGCGCACCGTGGTTCTTTCGCCGGACTCCTCACATGGGACAAACCCGGCGTCGGCTGCGATGGCGGGGTTCAATCTCGTGACCGTGCCAACGGATGCCGTCGGGAACGTTGACATGGAGGCGCTCCAGCCACTGCTCGGGCCGGAGGTGGCAGGCATCATGCTGACGATGCCGACCACTCTGGGACTGTTCGATCCGAACACCGCCGAGATTTGCCGCCTTATTCATGAGGCGGGGGGGCTGGTGTACGGCGACGGGGCGAATCTGAATGCGCTGCTTGGGCGCGCGCGGCTGGGTGACATGGGCTTTGACATCGTGCATATCAATGTTCACAAGACTTTTTCGACTCCGCACGGGGGTGGCGGGCCGGGCGCGGGCCCTGTCTGCGTCAAGGAGCACCTGGCGGAGTTCCTACCGACGCCGCATATCGAGCGCCGTGATGACGGGATGCTGCACCTGGCCGCGCCCGCGCAGTCTGTTGGGCGCATCGGGTCGGCGGCGGGGAACGTCGGGGTGTTGCTGCGGGCGTACACGTATTTCCGGATGCACGGGGAGGACGGGCTGAGAGAGGTGAGCGGGGCGGCGGTGCTGAACGCCAACTACATCCGCGCCCGGCTGAAGGACCACTACCACCTGCAATACGACCGCATCTGCATGCACGAGGCGGTTTTCTCTGCCACGCGACAGCGTCGGCAACATGACGTGCGGGCCGGGGATATCTGCAAGCGGCTGCTGGACCACGGATTCTACGCGCCGACGGTGTATTTCCCGTTGATTGTTGAAGAGGCGTTGATGATCGAGCCGACGGAGACTGAGAGCCGCGAGACGCTGGACGCGTTCATCGACGCGATGGTGTCCATCGCGCAGGAGGCCTCGGACGATCCTGAGATGGTGCGTGGGGCGCCACACAACACTCCGGTACGCCGGATAGATGAGGCGTTGGCGGCGCGGCGGCCGGTACTGCGGTGGATGGAGCGGGACTAATCTCCCCAAGTCTTCATGACTGAAACGCGGCCGCTTGGCCCGGATGAGCTTGGAATTTCTATTGCGCCCCTTGGCGTCGGCGCTTGGCCGTGGGGGTCTACGTGGTATTGGGGGTATGGGAAGTCTTATGGCGAGGATGATGTTCGGGGGGCTTTTCGGGCATCGCTCGATGCGGGCGTGACGTTGTTTGATACGGCTGAGGTCTATGGGCGGGGGAAGTCTGAGCGGATTCTCGGCAAGATGGCGGGGGAGTTGAAGGAGCCCCCCCACTCTAGCCCTCCCCCGCAAGGAGGGAGGGGATTTGGGCGGCCGTTTGTGGCAACGAAATATATGCCCTATCCGTGGCGGTGGCGGGCGGGTGATGTGCCGCGCGCGCTTAGAGCCAGCCTGAGGCGGCTTGGACTGGAGCGCGTCGATCTCTATCAGATTCATTGGCCGGTTGTGCCGGCGCGCCCGCGGCTTGGGCAGTGGATGGAGGGTCTCGTCCGGGCGCACGGCGAGGGGTTGGTTGGGTCGGTCGGGGTGTCCAATTTCGACGCGGAGTTGACGAGGCGGGCGCATGAGATTCTGTCTCGCGCGGGCATCCCGCTGGCTTCAAATCAATTGCCCTACAGCCTGCTGGATCGGCACATCGAGCACGAGGGTCTGCTTGATGCGTGCCGGGAGTTGGGTGTGACAGTGATCGCCTACAGTCCGATCGCGGAGGGGCTGCTGACGGGGAAGTACACGCCGGACGACCGTCCCGCCGGGTATCGGGGATGGCGGCTGCGCAAGAAGGTGGTGCAGGTCCAGCCGATTGTTGCGGCGCTGCGGGAGATCGGCGAGCGGCACGAGGGTAAGACGCCGTCACAGGTGGCGCTCAGGTGGCTAATACAGAAAGGGTCGCTGCCGATCCCGGGCGCGAAGACTGCTCAACAAGCATCGGACAACGCGGGCGCGCTGGGGTGGAGTCTCACGGATGAGGAGATGGCAGTATTGGACGGCGTTTCGGCCTGATTAGTCGCTCGCTTTAGGGACATCGCTGAGGCGGGCGAGGCGCTCCTCCAACACGTGTATTAACCCTCTTCGTTCGTCCGGTCGGGTCAATTCGTCACTTCGATAAGAATCGGCATCACCGGGGCCACTTATCCCGCATTTAGCGGATAGTGATAAAAAGTTATGATAAATTATTGAGAAGGTGACATATTAGTGATACAAGCATGATATGGTACGGCGTGAGTCTACCCATCAGTTACAGGAGGATTCAATGCCAAGGTCAATTGCGAGTCTGCTGGTCATTGGCATTGTGCTCCTGGCCATGCTGTTGATCGCGTGCTCCGGCGACACTACGCCAGCGCCGACGACCACACTTACGCCGTCCCCTACATCCACGTCAACTGACACGCAACATCCATCCAACACTCCCGCGGCCACGGTAGCTTCCACGCCCACTGCAACCCTCGCGGCCACGGAAGTCGCCAGAACGGAATTCACTGCTGCTTACGGGGCATTCTGTTCCGACTTGCCAACGTTAGACGATCTGCATTTCGACGACGACGCCAGCTACGGACAGGTGGTAGAAGGCCTGTCAGGGGTGATAGCGACCTGGGAAGCAGTCGATCCACCCACCGAGGCTGCGGCCTGGCACAACGAAATGCTGGAGGCCTGGGCGTCCCTCAAGGCCGTATTCGACGCAGAGCCGGGGGACAGCCTGGTGCAGGATACCGAAGAGGAATTCTTGGACGCGGCGACGATAAGCTTGCTAGTGAACTTGGCTCAAGCCGAAGGGCTGTTGTCGAGGGACGCACGCAATGCAATGGTGTCAGCTGGGTGCCTGGGGGATGACGCGACGCTTGATAATCATGGGGACGAGCAATCCACAGCGACGATGATTGCCGTGGGGGAGGAGATTGAGGGGTCGCTCAACTATCTGGGCGATATCGACTATTTTGTGTTCCCGGCGGAAGCGGGGACGAGCTACCGGATTGATCTTTCAGCGAGTTTCGGATGGGCATTTTTCCTTTCCTTGATCCCATCGGGCGAGGAGAACTCCGCGGATAGAACGTCGCGTATTGTCCTGCACGATTCCGCCGGGACGGAGCTCCAGAGCGCTGATCTTTCACTGATCACCTATGCGGAAGGAATCTTCACATTGGAGGCGACGGTCGCCGGAGACTACTACATTTCCCTGGGCGACTGGGAGATTGGCGATTACGCGCTGAGTGTTAACGGGCCGGACGATCTGGAGGTGGTCGATTCCACTACCACTGCTCCAGCCGCCCCTGATGACCACGCAAACGACACCGGTGGGGCAACTGTCATTTCGGTTGGGACGTCAATAGAGGCGGTCATTGACTATACGCACGACTTGGATTATTTCCGCTTTGCCGCGGAGGCAGGCCAGCTATACGAGGTCGATGTAGCGCTCGGAACACTGGGGGACTCCAACTTAAACCTGCGGGATTCAAATGGCGACTTTCTGACAGGCAATGATGACTACGGTGAAACGTATGCCTCACGCGTTATCTGGTTCGCCTCGGTGTCCGGGGACTACTACATTGAAGTCTCGAGTTGGTGGGGTGATGACGCTACCGGCAGCTACACGCTGTCAGTCTCTCATTCGAGCTTCACGGATGATCACGGGAACGATAGCGGCGCCGCGACAGCCGTTTCGGTGGGGACTGCGGCAGGGGGCAGCATCAACTATGAGGATGACTTGGATTATTTCCGCTTTACCGCGGAAGCAGGCAGGCTATACGAGGTCGATGTGGCACTCGGAACGCTTGAGGACTCCTTCTTAACTGTGGATAATCCGGATCCTTCTCAGGAGGTATACATCCCGATAAGGACCAATGACGACTACGGAGGAACGAATGCCTCACGCGTCATCTGGTTTGCACCCGTCTCCGGGGATTATTACGCCGCAGTTTCAGGTGTGTCCGGCACTACCGGCAGTTACACGCTGACGGTGTCTCTGTCCACCATCACGGATGATCACGGGAACGACAACAACACCGCCACGTCCATTTTGGTTGGGACGGCAATAGTGGGAACAATTGACTATGCGCTAGACGTGGATACTGTCCGTTTCATTGCCGAGGAAGGCAAGACCTATCAGATTGACGTGATGCTTGGGTCGCTACAGGATTCCAGGATTACGCTGCGAGATTCGGATGGTCTCCAAGAGGCGTACAACGATGACTACGGAGGAACGAATGCCTCACGCATCGTCTGGTCGGCGCCTGCGTCCGTGGAGTACTACATTCACGTCGAGGCCTGGAGTGAGGAAACCGGCAGCTACACGCTAACGGTGGCTGAGGTCCCGTAAGCTCTCCCCCTTCTTTACGACCCCTGCGCCGTCAACGTAGGATTCGGTCATGCTCTTGAATGCAAGGGGGGATGACTCATGACGATGCAGTTGGATGACGTTAAGCGTGAGGTGGCTGTCGCGAACCGGGTGCTGCCGGATATCGGGCTGGCGTCCGGGGTGCTTGGGTCGCTCGGGCACGTAAGTATGCGAGTGCCGAATGATCCGGAAAAGTTTGTGGTCAAAGGCCGTGGCTACCCCATCGACGCCCTGGCTCGCGCGGAGCCGGAGGGGATGGTCGTTTGCGACCTGGACGGGTTCAAGGTCGGAGGGCCGCCCGGAATCACACAGTGCTTTGAAGTGAAGATCCATTCCTGCATCTATCGCGCAAGGCCGGACGTACAGTCCATCGTGCATGTTCATCCCCGGTACGCCATCGTCATGGGCATCCTCGGCGTGAATCTTGTGCCAATGTGTCGCGAGGGCATGGAGCTGGTCACGGGACCCGTTCCCGTGTATCCACACAGCAAGCTGATCCTGACCGAGGAGGACGGCGTCGGCGTGGCGGAGGCGCTAGGCGATGCGACGGTGCTCACGCTGCAGGGGCATGGCGCGGTTACAGTCGGGACATCCACCGGCGATGCAGTGATGAACATGGCGCATTTTGAGGAACAGGCTCGCATGAACTGGTACGCCTATGCTGCGGCGGGGCCGGATCACGCGCGGATCACGGAAGAGCAGATCGCCGAGAGCAATTCGCAGCCTCCGACGTCCGAGCTGCCGCACTTCAAGGAGTTGGTGAGCGGGACGCGGGCGCAGGCGGCGGTGGGCGGCGTATGGCGTCATCTGGTGGCAAACGCATCTGAGGGACTGTAAACAGCAGCGGGGAGGCGGAACGGCATGGATCTTGGAATCGCGGGAAAGGTTGCGCTCGTCACGGGCGGTAGCAGGGGGCTTGGTCGGCAAGCGGCGCTAAGCCTCGCCGCAGAGGGGGCCAAGGTCGCAATCTGCGCGCGGACGCAGGAGAATCTCGATGGCGTGTTGCCGGAATTGACGGCGGCGGGTGCGCCCGCGGCGGCAGCCATCGCTGCGGACATCACCGATGCCGCTTCGCTGGAGCAGCTGCATGAGGCGGTCGTGGAACAGCTTGGGCCGATAGACATTCTTGTGAACAACGCGGGGGCGAGCCGTCGAGGCGACGTGTTGGCCATCGGCGAGGAAGAGTGGTCGGACCTCTGGTCACTGAATGTGTTGGGGCCGATCCGGCTTAGTCGCCTCGTGCTGCCGGGGATGCAGGAACGGCAGTGGGGACGCATCGTGAACGTGTCGTCGATCTGGGGGCGCGAGCATGGCGGCGGTGTGGCGTATATGACGACGAAGGCCGCTTTGATCGCCTTTACCAAAAGCACGGCGCTGAGCTATGGGAAGGATGGGATTCTCATCAATTCCGTCGCGCCGGGGTCGGTTGTGTTTCCGACGGGGAGTTGGGACCGGTTCCAGACGCAGAATGAGCCGGATGTTGTGCGGGACTTCATCGCCAACAACTTGCCGATGGGACGGTTTGGGTGGCCGGAGCCCGTGGGGGACTTGATTGCTTTTCTGTGTTCGGAGAGGGCCGGCTTCCTGACGGGGACGACGATCAACATCGACGGCGGGCAGTCAAAGAGTTTGATCTAGGGGTTGAGCAGGAACGGGATCCAGTTGCACTACATGTTCAAGATTCCCGCCGTCGCGGGAATGACGGAGATGGGTTGAGGTATACTTACGTCAAGCAAAGTTTTGGAAATGGTTCAAATGAACTCTTTCACACACTAGGAGGTGCCTTACGACCCCTGAAAACACACAACCACAAGCGTCTACTGACGAACTCCGCCCGTGGCGCGAGGGCAGCGAACGCATCGCTATCTTTATTGACGGCAGCAACTTATATCACGCGTTAGAAGAATCTTGCAGCCGGACCGATCTCGATTTCGCGGCTTTCATCCAGTGGATCGCAGGAGAGCGTCCGCTCTTTCGCACGTATTACTACAACATCATCCAGGATGAGAAGCGCCGCCCCACAGAATTCGCGCAGCAGCAGCGGTTCTTGCAGGCTCTACACCTGATCCCCTACGTGGAGACCCGATTCGGGCAGACGCGTATCCGCGACGGGCAGGTTGTGGAGAAGGGCGTGGACATCATGCTCGCCACGGACCTGTTGTACTACGCGTGGCAGGACTATTACGACATGGCGGTGCTGGTGTCCGGCGACGGTGATTTTGCCTACGCCATCCAGACGCTCAAGAATCTCGGCAAGTACGTGCAGGTCGTGACATTCGAATCGAATCAGTCGCCTGATCTGTGGGAAAAGGCTGATCTGCGCACACTCCTCACCCCGGACCTGCTGGCGCAGGAGAACCTGTGGGTGAACAAGGAGCCGGCGAGGAAGAGGCGGCGTCGGACGACAAACGGGACGACGCGCCGCACGCCCAGGAAATCCACGACGACAGCCACTGCATCCTCAAACGGTCGGGCCGCCGAGGCTGTGGGCGCGGAGTAAGCGCGCCTCAGAGTTAGCCCAGGTCGCCCTCATCGCGGCCACTCGCGTCCTTCCAGGCAGATTCTTGCCACGGGAAAACGTTCGACGCGGTGTCCAGCAACGGGAAGTCCTCCCCGGGGTGGAAGACGGCAACGCCGTTGGCGGTGCCAACCCAGAGGTTGCCGTTTCGATCAAGCAGTAACTCGTTGACACGGTTGTGCGGCAGGGGCGTTGATTCCGCTGTGTAGACCATCCAGAGCTCATCGTTCACAAGCCCGATGACGCCGCCGTCCGTGCCGACCCATGTGCGGCCTGTCGCCGTATCTTCAGCGAAGGACCGGACGTTGTCGTTGGGGAGGCGTCCATTGGCCCGATTCAACTTGGTCCACTGCCGGCCGTCATAGATTGCGACTCCGTCACCGATGGTGCCGAACCACATGCGGCCCTGACTGTCCTCACGGGAGGCAAGCACAAGGTCAGTTCGGATATCAGCGTTCTCTGTCTTAAGGCTGTTCCAGAAGCCGTTGTCCAGGATGTTGATGCCCTGCCAGTGGGTGAGCCAGACGCGGCCCATGGAATCTTCCGTGACGACGCTGATGATGTTTGTATTCAGGCCATCGCCACGGTTGTAGAGAGTCCACTCGCCGTCTTCAAGGACGGCGGCGCCGAGGCCGGTGGCGAACCACACGCGATCCTGGCTGTCGTAATAAACGTTGAACAGGGAATTACTGGGGAGTTGCTGTTCTCCTTCGTCATCACCAAACCTGTCGTATTCGATCCATTCACCGTGGTTATAGACCGAGCCGCCGCTTAGAGTAGACATCCAGATGCGGCCATGTTTGTCCTCGGCCAAGCCGTTGACGTATCGATATGCGAGTCCGCTGTTTTGCGGGATGAAGGTCTCCCAAGTGCGCCCATCAAACTTGGCGACACCCTCGGACGTGCCCACCCAGATGTTGCCCTGGCTGTCTTCAAGGAGGCCGTAGACATCATTGGCGGGGAGGCCGGTCTCAGTCGGGAAGAGCCATTCATAGGCATCTTCCGCGGGGTCATAGATATTGACACCACCACCATAGGTCACGATCCACAGCGTGCCGTCTTCATCAGCGTGGAGGTCTTCAATGAAGTGATGCGAGAGTTCGAGATACCGTGTGCTAAGAGGATCAGAGAACGACGTGCCGTCAAAACTCACAAGGCCGACTTCCGTTCCGATCCACAGGAGTTCGGCATCGCTGGCCGCGTCCTCGTCCGGCGCCAGCACGGCCAGAGCCGTCACGAAATTGGAGGGCAAACCCTGCTGAACGGTATACGGATCCTCCCTCCATTCGCCGTCGGCGTGGAGCACGTTCATGCCGCCGCCGTACGCGCCGATGTAGAGATCGCCCTCGGAATTCTCCATGAAAACGCGGACTTCGTTTGAGGCCAGCGGACTATTGTCCGTGGTGTAGAGGGTGCGCCCCCCATCCGCCTCGAATACTGTGATGCCGCCCTTTGATCCCACCCAGATGTCGCCTCTGGAATCCTCATAGAACGTCCAGATACGATCGTCTGAAAGGCCATCATCTGCGCGGAAGGACCTCCACTCACCATCTTCGAACAGGCGGATACCCTCTCCCCACGTGCCAACCCATATCCGATCCTGGCTGTCCAGCAGGAGCGCGGAGACGAACACGTCATCCAGGCCGAGGCTGCCATCCTTATCGAGGCGGGACCACTGGCCCTCTTCAAGAACAACAATGCCCTCCTCTGTGCCGACCCAAACTGCGCCATGCGGGTGATAGATGAACGATGTGGTGCGCGCGGTGATGGCACTGTTGCCCGCGTTGTACGTGATGAGCGCTCCATCGTCATACAGGGACGCGCCATTGTCGAAGCCGGCGAACCACTTGCGTCCATGGACGTCCTCATAGACTTCCGTCAGAAACCAACTGGCGATGCTGGTGTTCTCGACGTTGTAAACGGTCCATAGGCCACGGCCTGAATTGGTCTGCTCACCGCCGCCGGCGGTACCGATGAGGACAAGCATCGTCAGGCACGCCAACGAGAAACCGCGTAATGCGTTCACAGCCTTTCCCCTCTATATGCAAACGCGGACGTGTTCTACCATTAAGTCCATTAATGACACGCCCAACCACCCGCTCTGAGCACACAGTGTAGCGCGGAATGAAGCGAGTGGCGCGGCGAGCGGCAAAAATGACGGGCGCGGGAGTCGCGTGGTACGATACGGCGTGTCTGACACTGCCTAGGGCGGCATAAATCAGTGGTGGGATCGACTGAGCTGCCTTGCGCAAAGGGGGTACCAATTGGCGGATGAGGTTCTGGGCGTTTCCGTTGGAACTGTCGTGTCGTTCACGAAAGATATTTCGGCACAAGACGTAGAGAGGTTCGCGGAAGCGAC
Organism: Chloroflexota bacterium; assembly: GCA_026713485.1. GTDB lineage: Bacteria > Chloroflexota > Dehalococcoidia > UBA6926 > UBA6926 > VXMO01. The sequence continues at coordinate 15,854 of JAPOOK010000068.1, forward strand.
CGGCGACGTACA
>JAPOOK010000069.1 GCA_026713485.1 Chloroflexota bacterium
GCGGCCGATGATGACGGCCTCGACATCTGTGGATGCGAGGGCGCGTATGTCATCGAGAGTGGTGACGCCGCCGGAGGCGATGACGGGGATGGGGGCGACGGCTTCGGCGAATCCCTGCATTGCGTCGATGTTGACGCCCTGCATTGCGCCGTCGCGGGAGATGTCTGTGTGGATGAATCTGCGGACGCCGGCATTGGCGAGGCGCTGTGCGAGTTCAATGGTGTCGACGCCTGAGTCCTCGGTCCATCCGCGGACGGCGACGCGGCCATCGCGGGCGTCGAGGCCCACGGCGATACGGTCGCCGTAACGCTCGCACGCCTCGGCAACAAGTTCAGGATTTGTAACAGCGACAGTGCCGAGGATGACGCGGTCGATGCCTGCGTCGATAAGAGCGGTGATGTCATCCAGCGAGCGGACGCCGCCACCTAGTTGGACGGGGACACTGACGGCGCGGGCGATGGAGGCGGCTAATTCTGCCTGGCCGGTTCGTCCCTCACGCGCGCCGTCGAGGTCAACGAGGTGGATGCGCGTGCCGCCCTGCTCTTCCCATGAACGGGCTACGGCGGCGGGATCATCATCGAAGACGGTCTCGCGGTCGTAGTCGCCCTGGACTAGGCGGACTGCCTTGTCATTGCGAAGGTCAATGGCCGGAATGATCTGCATGGGATGCCACCGCTAGATCGCCCAGTTGAAGAAGTCGCGGTAGAGGGCGAGGCCGGGCCTGCCGCTTTTTTCCGGGTGGAATTGGGTGGCGATTAGCTTGTCACGGGCGACGACGCTGGCGAAGGGGCCTCCGTAGTCGGTGATGCCCAGATTCATGTCTTCCGACGCGGGGCGCACATGGTAGCTGTGGACGAAATAGAACTGGTAGTTGGGAGGAATGTTGACGACGGCGGGGTGATCGCGCGTAAACGTCACGTCATTCCAGCCCATGTGGGGGACTGTGAGGTCGTGAGAGAAGCGGATGCACTCGCCCGGGAGGATGCCCAGGCACTCGGCATCGCCCTCCTCAGTGCGCTCGAAAAGCAGCTGTTGGCCGAGGCAAACGCCGAAGAATGGAGTGTCCCGTGCGATGAGGTCCTGGAGGGCGGAGTCCATGCCGGCGCTACGGAGCCTGACCATGCAAGGCCCGGCGATACCCTGCCCCGGGAATACGACGCCGTCTGCCTTATTCAGATCCGCCGCCTCGTCTGTGACCAACACCCGGAAGTCCAGGTCTTCCAGCGCCTTGGCGACAGAGCGCAGGTTGCCCGCACCGTAGTCCACAACGGCGATGAGGGGAGTAGGTGCGTTACTGCTCACCGGTCAGTAGCTCCATCGGTAGGTGACGATCCTGATAGCGGGCGAGGATAAACAGCAGGTCCGCGGCACGGTTGAGATAAGGAATGACAAGCGAGTCTTCACGCAGATGTCCAAGCTGCATGAGGCCGACGGCATGGCGTTCCGCACGGCGCAGCGTTGAACGGGCGAGATCAAGAGCGGACGAGGCGGGTGTTGCCCCCGGGATGACGAAGGCCCGGGGCAGCTCAAACTCTTCTTGCAGAGAGTCGATGTGCCGTTCGAGAGCGTCGATGTGCTCCTGCGTGACTGGCGAGAAGTGTTTGAGGAAGGTGTTGAAGTAACCGACGTCGGTGGCGAGTTCGGCGCCGACGGTAAATAGTTCACGCTGGAGGTTTATGGCTATGTCACGGACACGCTCATCTTCGGAGTGGCTGCGGCCTAGTCCGATGGCTGAGACGGCCTCATCGACAGTGCCATAGGCCTCGGCACGTGGGTCGTTCTTGGGTACGCGGCCTCCATAGAGGAGACCTGTTTCCCCTTTGTCACCGTAGCGTGTGTAGACGTTTGGAGCCATGAACTTAGTTTAGCGTAGAGGGTGAGGTGGCAGGGGCTTTGGTTGTGCAATTGAGGCTCAGATTCTGGCCTTGCGGCCGGAATGGCGGAACAGCTACTGGTAGAAAGTTGACAATGTTATTGTTAGCGGTATGATGATTTTGTTGGTAGGAACGTAGGTGGGACACATAGTAGAACAATGCGAGTTGTTGAGCGGCAGTGATGGCTGCAACTGACTATTACAAGACGCTTGGGGTATCGCGGACGGCCTCCGAGAAGGAGATAAAGTCGGCGTTCCGTAAACTCGCCCGTCAGTATCACCCGGATGTGAATCCCGGCGACGATGAGGCTGAGCGCCGCTTCAAGGAGATCAACGAGGCGCACGAGGTTCTCGGCGACGCGGACAACCGCAAGAACTACGACAGGTATGGCGAGAACTGGATGCATGCCGATCGCATGGAGGAGATGCAGCGGCAGGGCGGCTTCGGCGCGGGGCCCGGGATGGGCGGCGCGTTCCGTTTTGGCGGCACGGAGGGTTTCTCCGGCTTGGGGGACATACTCGGGCAATTCTTCAGAGGGGGCGGCGGCGGAAGTGAGACGGGATTCCATAGACGTCCCCAACCCCAGCGCCCGCGTGACGTGCCAGTGGAAATAACCTTGCAAGAGGCATTTGACGGGACTCGACGCTCGATACGCGTGCAGGACGGCGAAGGCGGAACACGCATGATCGAGGCGCAGATTCCGGCAGGCGTCGACACAGGCTCACGCGTGAAGATGAGTGGCGCAGGACCCAGGACAACCGGGGGCGGCAATTCCGACCTTTATCTGAAGGTGACGGTCAAGCCGGATTCGCAGTTCAGTCGCAAGGGGGCTGACCTGACAACGGAGGTCAAGGTTCCTATGCTTGACGCGCTGTTGGGCGGCGAGGTCGTGGTGCCGACGGTCGGTGGTTCCGGCGTGGCGCTCCGCATCCCGCCGGAGACGGACAACGGCCAGACGTTCCGCATCGCGGGCAAAGGTATGCCGAAGATGCGCGGAACCGGCGCGGGCAATCTTTTTGTGAAGGTGAGCGTGACACTACCCAAGGATCTGCAGGATTCCGAGCGCGAACTGTTGACGCAACTGCGCGGGATGCGCGAGACGGCAGGAGGTACGGAATGAGCTTCCGCAATCCGAGCGATCCGGTCTACTCCATCCGTGTCGCCGCTCGTCTGGTCGGTTTGCACGTGCAGACGCTGCGGTATTACGAACGCAACGGCCTGGTTCAGCCTCAGCGGTCCCGTGGAAATGTTCGCTATTACAGTGACTCCGACGTCGAGCGCATCCAGAAGATCAAGTCGCTCATCGATGAGCTAGGCGTCAATCTTGCCGGCGCGGAGGTCATCATGCGGATGAGCGGGCGCATGGCGGAGATGGAGCAGCGCATCCAGGATCTGGAGGGCGCGTTGGAGCGACTGACCGGTGTCAGGGCGCTGGGCGAGGGATCGGCGGACGGCGCCGAAACACAAAGAACCAATCGCAGTGGAGGCGAAGGAACGCAATCATGATGAGCCCTGATCGATTCACGGATGGAGCGCAGGAGGCGCTGGCCGTTGCGCAGCAGACGGTAATGGACATGAGCCACAGCCAAATGGACGTGGAGCACATCGTCTACGCGATTTTTCAACAGCCGGACAGCCAGGCCGTGATTATGCTCGAACGGCTCGGCATCGATGTTGACGCGATGGCGGAACGGTTCGAGGGTGTGCTGAACAGCGCGCCCAAGGTGGCCGGAGGCACGACGCAGTTGTACCTCACGCCCCGAACGCAGGGCCTGTTGACCGGCGCGACAACGGCGTCCAAGCGGCTCAATTCCGAGCAGATCGGCACTGAGCACCTGCTGCTTGGCGCGGTCGGCGTGAGCAACGGCCAATCGCATGCGATCTTCACGGACTTCAATCTGACGCAGCCACGCCTTGAGACGGCGCTTAAGGAGACTCAAGGCGGAGGGGAAGCAAAGGGCGGATCCGAGGGTGGACGCGGCGGCGAACGGTCGTCACGGGCGTTGGACCGCTACACAATCGATCTGACGACGCTGGCTGAAGAGGGCAAGCTCGATCCCGTTATCGGACGGCAGGTTGAGATTCAGCGGGTCATGCAGATATTGACTCGGCGGACGAAGAACAATCCGGTCATCATTGGTGAGGCGGGCGTTGGGAAGACGGCTATCGCCGAAGGGCTGGCACAGCGAATCATTGCCGGAGACGTGCCGGAGTCGTTGAGCCACGCGCGCGTTCACGCGCTCGATATGGGGGCGCTTGTAGCAGGAGCGAAGTTCCGCGGCGAGTTTGAGGAGCGTCTGAAGAACGTGCTAAACGACGTGCGGAAAGCACACGGCGACATCGTGCTGTTCATCGATGAGCTGCATACGGTTGTGGGCACAGGTGCTGCGGAGGGCTCTATGGACGCCTCCAACATGCTCAAGCCTGCGCTGTCTCGCGGCGAGCTACAGGCGGTTGGCGCGACGACGCTGGACGAGTACCGCAAGCACATCGAGAAGGACACGGCGCTGGAGCGGCGTTTCCAGCCTGTGTATATCGAGGAGCCGTCCGTGGAGGACGCAATCAGGATTCTCCAGGGCGTCGCTCCGCGCTATGAGGCTCACCACAAAGTGACCATCACGCCGGAGGCACTCGAGGCCGCCGTTCGGCTTAGCGCGAGGTACATCACGGACCGGCAGCTGCCGGACAAGGCTATCGACCTCATCGACGAGGCGGGGTCGCGGCTGCGAATCGACGCAGAGTCGTTCACGCCGGAGTTGAAGCAGATGGATCAGCGGATGCGCCAACTCGAAATCGAAGATGAGGCAGCATCACAGCGTGAGGACTACGAAGAGGCGGCGCGCATAAAGCAGGAGCGGGCTCAGCTTCAGAACGATTATGAAACGACGCTTTCCACGTGGAAGCAGGAGAAGAGCATCCGCAACACGGTTGAAGCGGACGACATCGCGACGCTGATTTCCGAGTGGACCGGCGTGCCGGTGAGTCGAATGCTGGAAGAGGAGACCCAGCGGCTGACGCTGATGGAGGGTGAACTGCATCGGCGCGTCATCGGGCAAGAGCAGGCCGTTACTGCGTTGTCCGACGCGATCCGACGCGCGCGAGCAGGGCTGAAAGACCCGGAGCGTCCGATCGGCAGTTTCATCTTCCTGGGGCCGACGGGTGTCGGCAAGACGGAGTTGGCGCGGGCACTGGCACAGTTCCTCTTCGGCGACGAGGAGGCGATGATCCGTCTCGATATGTCGGAGTACGGTGAGCGGCATGAGGTTTCGCGGTTGGTTGGCGCGCCTCCGGGGTACATCGGGTACGACGATGGCGGCCAGTTGACGGAACTGGTGCGTCGGCGGCCGTATCGGGTAATCCTTTTTGATGAAATCGAGAAGGCGCACCCGGACGTGTTCAACATGTTTCTCCAGATATTGGAGGACGGACGGCTGACGGACGGGCACGGCAGAACGGTGGACTTCCGCAATACGGTCATCATCATGACGTCCAACCTGGGCACGGAGATCCTTCAGAGGGAGAGCATCGGGCTATTGCGGCCAGCGGCCGGAGCGCAGGCGTTCCAGGATCTGCAGCGTTCCGTTGACCAGGCGTTGAAGAAGGCATTCAGGCCGGAGTTCATCAACCGTATCGACGAGATCATCGTGTTTGAGCCGTTGAGCCAGGAGCAGATTCTGCAAATTGTGGACTTGATGGTGGCAGAGGTGCAGGAGCGCCTTGACGAGAAGAGCCTGCGGATCAGACTGACGGACGCGGCACGGGAATGGCTCGCAAAGGTGGGTTTCGACCCCTCGTTCGGGGCAAGGCCGTTGAGGCGAGCCGCGCAGCGGCACATGGAAAACGTGCTGGCGCGGGAGATTCTTGAGGGCCGTTTCTCCGAGGGTGACGACATCACGGTGGATGTAGGTGACGAGGAGTTGACGTTCACAAAGGTTGGAGCGGCGTTTGAGGCGACAGAGCCCGTGGCGGTACAGGTGTAATGACTGATTATCCGCTCAGAGAGGGGTTCGTCTCCGTTGAGGGGATGCGCCTGCAGTACGTGGAGGCGGGGCCGAGTGATGGGCTGCCGCTGGTGTTCCTGCACGGGATCGGCGGGGGCATCGAGGACTGGTGGGCGAACCTAGGGTATTTCGGCGAGCAGGGGTATCGGGTTCTGGCGCCGAGTTCCCCGGGGCACGGCACGTCCGATTATCCCCATGACAACTGGAATCCGTCCGAAAGCGGCAACACAATCATGGCCCTGATGGACGCGTGGGGAATCGAAAAGGCTCCTCTGATCGGGCACTCTGCGGGCGGAATAACGGCGATGTTGGCTGCGCTTGAGCACCCGGATCGGGTTCAGGGTCTTGTGCTTGCCGCTCCGGGCGGACTAACCCGCAAGGTTGGGTGGCCATTGCGGCTAGTGACGATCCCGTTGCTGGGAGAAATGTTGTGGCAGCCGCGGTTACTGTCCGGGCATCGGGCGAGCAAGACTATATTTGCAGACGAAGAACTGGTGAATCGCACAATCATGGATGAGTGGGTATCCCGGCACCGGGGTTCGCAACAGCGCAAAGCGTTCTTCGCGCTGTTGCGGGAGGGGCTCACCCTGCAAGGGCTCAAGCATAAGTACGATTTGCGGGGCCGCGTGCGCGGCATTCACTGTCCGACGCTGATTCTCTGGGGGCGAGAGGATATTATCGTGCCGCCGCCGGAGAGGCAGGAGGAACACCTGGTGTCATGGCCGGAGGCGGAATTCATGGAGCTATCCCCGTCCGGGCACTGGCCACAAGTGGAGCAGGCAACTGTGTTCAACCGGGAGGCGGCAGGGTTTTTGGAGAGGGTGGCGGCTATTCGTCCTCAGACCTAGATCGCTCAAATTCCTTGAGCGCGTCCAGGGTAAGTGGACGACCGGCCTTCTTGGCTTCCAGCCAGCGTTGAAAAGACTTTGGGCTCTCGCCCGACTTGAGGCCCTTGATAAAGCCCTCAACACTTAGATCTTCATCAAGGTCAGGCCAGTGTATGCCTTCTCCCCGCCCAATCAACTGCCAATTCCTGCGTTCCTCGGAAGTGGCATGAACAAGCCTTGGGTACCAAGCTAGCGGAACGGTGATCTTCCGACCATCCGATAGCTCAGCGGTGAGGGCATCATCAGTGATGATTATCCCCACTGCCGTAGGGAGTGGGACGCTAACTACCGAAGAAGTCATCCCAAGCCTCCAACAATTTCTCGTGATAACTTTCCTCGATTGTGTCACAGGAGGGGATTTGGCGGCATTACAAGGTCTGGATTCCCGCCTGCGCGGGAATGACGGTGGGGGAGTGGGAATGACGGTGTTGGCGAGCGGGAATGAACGTTAGTGGTGTGAGGATGGCAGGTTGAGGCAATTGCGTGCCGTGCTTGCAAGGTCAGTCGAACGCGCTGAATCATGCTGAATCGGCGCTTAATTCATGGTCGGCGTAGGCATATAATCAGCGTATCCAGTCATGTTTGCGCACCTGCATACACATTCAGAGTTCAGCCTGCTGGATGGCTTGTGCCGCATTCCCGATCTTGTGGGGCACGCGCGCGAGCTTGGATTTGAGTCCCTTGCCCTGACCGACCACGGAAGCCTTTACGGAATCGTCGATTTCTATCGAGAGGCACAAGAGGCGGGCATCAAGCCGATCATCGGCGTTGAGGGGTACGTGGCACCGGGAAGCAGGACGGATCGAACCCCGGGCAATAATCAGCCGTATCATCTCGTCCTGTTGGCCAAGAACGATGAGGGCTATCACAACCTGCTGCGTTTGGTCAGCATCGGCCATCTCGAGGGGTTCTACTATCGGCCACGGATGGACCGCGAGGTGCTGGAGCAATACGGCGCAGGGATCATCGCTCTCTCCGCGTGCATGGCGGGCGAAGTGCCGCGGGCGCTGACGGAGGGCCGCCTTGACGATGCGCGAGAGGCGGCTCTGTGGCACAAGAAGACGTTTGACGGGTATTACATAGAGATTCAACGGCACCCGGGCATTCCGGAACTGGATCGGCTTAACACTGCCCTGCTTGAGCTTGCGTGGGAACTGGACATTCCCATTGTTGCGACGAACGATCTTCATTACACGCGACGCAAGGATGCGGAAGCGCAGGACGTCTTGCTGTGCATCCAGACAAACTCCACGGTCGATGAGCCGGGCCGGATGCGTATGAACGACGACGAGTTCTACCTGAAGTCCGAGGCGGAGATGCGGGAGTTGTTCGCCGATCTGCCGGAGGCTATTGAGAACGCAGGGCGCATCGCGGACGAGTGCAACCTGGAGTTGGAATTCAACCGCTTGTTGCTGCCGCAGATCGAACTGCCAGACGGCCTTTCGTCATATGAATACCTTGAGCGGCTTTGCTACGAGGGGTTCGAGCAGCGGTACGCGGAATACGCGGATTCTCAGGGAGCTCGCGAGCGCGTGGCATATGAGCTGGACGTGATCCGGCAGATGGATTTCGCCGACTATTTTCTCGTCGTGTGGGACCTTGTGGCGTATGCGCGTAAGCAGGGGATTCTGGTGGGCGTTCGTGGGAGCGCAGCGGCAAGCGCAGTGCTGTATTGCCTCTACATCACAAATATCGAGCCGCTCAGGTACGACCTTGTCTTTGAGCGGTTCCTGAACCTTGAGCGCAAGGAGATGCCGGATATCGACCTTGATATCGAGGATGGGCGACGGGATGAGTTGATCGACTATGTGACGCGCCGCTACGGACAAGATCGCGTGGCGCAGATCATTACGTTTGGGACGTTCGGAGCGCGCGCGGGAATCCGTGACGTTGGACGGGCGATGGGGATGCCGTTCGGTGAGGTCGACCAGGTGGCGCGGCTGCTGCCGGCGGGGGCGCACCCGTCATCGTTGCAAGATTCTCTGGATAGGCTCCCCCAGTTCCGGGACGCCTATGACCGCGATGAGAAGGTGCAGAAGCTGGTCACGACGGCGATGCAGCTGGAGGGGATTTCCCGAAACGCTAGCACACACGCGGCCGGGGTGGTGATTTCACGAGAGCCACTGGTCAACGTGGTACCGCTCCAGCGGCCAGTGAAGAGCGCGGGATCGGATGACGACGGCGTGCCGATGACGCAGTGGGACATGCACCGCGTGGCGGAGGCGGGGCTTCTCAAGCTGGACCTGCTGGGTCTAACGAACCTGACAACGCTGGCGCGGACACGCGATCTCATTGAACAACGGCACGGCAAGCGCATCGACATCGACACGATTCCACTCGATGACTCGAAGACCTTTGACCTGCTGTCTTCGGGCAAAACGATGGGACTGTTCCAGCTTGAGGGACAGGGGATGACGCGATGGATTCAGAGGCTGCAGCCGCGGTCACTGAACGAGGTCTCGGCGATGATTGCGCTTTACCGGCCGGGGCCGATGGAGCACATACCGCGCTATATCGACAGCAAGAAGGGGGAGGTTTCCGCCACGTTCCCGCACGACGACCTCAGGGACATCTTGCATGAGACATACGGTGTCATCGTGTACCAGGACCAGGTGCTGCAGATTGCGCAGAAGTTTGCCGGGTACAGCCTTGGGCAGGCGGATATTGTCCGCAAGGCGATGGGCAAAAAGGTGCGAGAGATCATGGAGGCGGAGGAGCAAGGGTTCCTCACCGGGTCGCTCAATCAAGGTTATTCGGAGCACGACGCGCGGGAAATCTTCAGACTGATCGAGCCATTTGCCGGGTATGCGTTCAACAAGGCGCACAGTGTGAGCTATGCCTACATTGCTTACCAGACGGCGTATTTCAAGGCGAACTATCCGCGCGAATACATGGCGTCACTGCTGAACGCACACCTGGGATCGCAGGATCGTGCCGGGTCAGACGCAGAGGAATGCCGCGCCCTGGGACTTACGGTCGCGCCACCGAATGTGAACGCAAGCACGGAAGAGTTTTCTATTGAAGACCTACAGGACCCGAATGACGAGTCGCCAGCGGACGACGCTGTAATCCGCGTGGGGCTATCGGCCATCAAGAACGTGGGATACGGGGCTGCACAGGCGCTGGTGGAGGAACGCAAGGCGAACGGGACATTCAAGGACCTGGGGGACTTCATCAGTCGCGCGGATCTCACGTCGCTGAACCGGCGGGGGCTGGAGAACCTGGTCAAGGCCGGAGCGATGGACGAGCTTGGCGACCGGGCGACGCTCTTGGCGAACGTTGAACGGATACTGTCGTCCGCTGCACACGAGCAGCGCCAACGGAACTCATCACAGTCCAGCATGTTCGATGCGTTGGCGGGCGACCCCGCCCTGGAAATGCCAACCATTGAGTTGGCAGCGGCGGAGGCGGTGTCCGACGCAGAGAAGGGTGTGTGGGAGAAGGAGTTAATGGGCATCCACTTCTCCAACGACCCTTACCGGGTGTTGCGGGCGGCGACTCTCACGGGGAATATCATCCCTTGCGGCGACGTTTCGGTTGAGATGGAGAAGGACCAGATTTCGATTGCGGGGAATATCACATCGGTTCGAACGTTCATGGTGCGCGGAGAGAGCGCAGCGTCCGTGCTGTTGAATGATCAGTCCGGCTCCGTCGCTGTGACGGTGTGGCCGGACGTGTACGGCAAATCCATGGAGACATGGCAGATCAATACGCCGGTGCTCGTGAAGGGCTCTGTGCGTGTGCGGGAGGAGGAGCCGTCCGTCGATTGCCGCCAGTACGAGGTGCTGGTAGACAACGGGACGACACAGGGATCTGCGCCCGCACTCTCTCGTGCTTCGAATGGCCGCAACGGACATTCAGCCGAGCAGACCGTCAATGCTGAGAACGCGGATGGCGCCGTGGCGGTGGCTGAGCCGCCTGTAGAGGTCGCGCCTCCTAACCAGGTTGAGGCCGAGCCGGTTGAGGAGGCCGCACCCACAGTTGATGCGGTTGAGACTGTTGTGCACACCGCTGAGAGCGCCCCTGTAACAAAGACAGCAGACGACAATGCGAAAGCCAAGCCGGAAGGGTCGAATGGGGCAGTTACAAACGCGCCGGCACAGGCAAGCGGCACATCGGCCTCAACAAATGGGTCCGGTGACGGCACGGCACGGCGGGTCTTGATCTCCGTGATGATGCACGAGACGGCGGACGAAGAGGCAGACGTGGATCAGCTGCAACGGGTTGTGCAGGCCCTTAAGAGCTATCCGGGAGAGAGTCCCGTTCAGTTGGTAATTATGCAGCAGGGCGAACAGTCGGTAATGACAATGCCATTCCAGACGGCGCACTCACAGGAACTGGAAACCGAGATTGCGGGCATTCTGGGCGGCAGTTATCTGACGGTTCAGCCGCTGCTGATGTAGACGTTTCGCCCCGGCCTTTCTCCGCTCCTGTAGTCTTGCTATATGGATTGGACGCACCTGACGACGACCCCTGACCAGTTGAGCGCGGAGCTTCTTGTGCAGGCGCTGCGGGACGAGGGCATCGAAGCGCTGGTGAACCAGGGTGATACAAGCAGTTTTCTGGGCGTGCTGGGGCAGCCGTGCCGGGTAATGGTGCGGGCGGACTCGTGGGCGGAGGCGACGGGGTTCCTGGAGAAGTGGGAGTAGGCAGTGCCTACGGCCATGGTTCGCGCTTATGCGTGGAATAGCGGCTAGCGTCACGGAGTTTGGTGGGGCAATGCGATCCAGATTCCCGCCTTCGCGGGAATGACGGGTGAATTAGCGGGACGAGGATAGTTGGCCGCTAGGAGTTCCAGGGACCTACGATATCCTCGGTGCGCCAGCCTCCGTATAGGTCGCCATGAACCTCAGCGACCTGAAGATTATCGACATATGCGGCGTCGAGCTTCCAGGTATAGAAGGCCATGTACTCCTTGATGGACTCGTACTCGTCCTTGGGATTCACGTAGCTCCAGATTGCCGTTTCAGCGTGTCGGTCCCCGACACGGACGCCCCAGTAATTGGCGGCGCCTTTGAAGGGTCAAGTGGAGGTGCGGTCTTCTGAGACAAGGAATTCCTTCTTCACATCCTCGGGCGGGAAGTAGTAGACGGGCGGCATGTCCTTCTCGACAATGCGGACGCCACGCGTGGTTTCCGCAAGGACTTCTCCGTTGAACTCGACACGGAGTCGACGATTCACCGGCTGAACGGGGCCGGGAGACGGCGGGTAGTCGGCTGCTGATTCACGGTCGGCGGTTGCCATTGGATTACTCCTTTTGGATCCAAGCGTATGGGGGGATTGTACGCCTTTGTGCGGGAGTTGTGGGGCTAGCGGCGGGCGAATTGGCGCTCAAGTTGGGCGGAACTGAGATGGACCATGGTGGGTCTGCCGTGAGGACAGAGGCGAGGAAAGTTAGCGTCGCGAAATAGGGTGATCAGGGACTCCATTTCAGAGAGGGAGAGTGTTTGTCCCGCGCGGACGGTAGAGTGGCAGGCAATGGTGGCTGCGATGCGTCTTTCCCGCATATCGACGGCGTCTGCGCCGGACGCGATTATGCTATCCGCGGCACCAGTATCCTTTCGAGTGATGGAGTCGGATGAGCCGGTTGAGGCGGCCTCTCCGGTGAGGTCTGAGTCGTCGATTTCACCGCCGGAACGCTCGTCAAGAACTTCAAGGAAAGCCTGCGGGGCTTCCGATTCTTTCAGAGCGGCAGGCATAGCACGAAGGAGTACGGCGTCGTCCCCGAACGTCTCCCACTCGAAGCCGTATGAGGACAGGAGATCACTTAGCGGGGAGATGGATTCCAGCTGGCGGGATGTGAGTTGGACGGTGGCGGGCGTGAGAAGCCCCTGTGATGTTGCGGGGCGGTCGCGGCGCTCGGCGAGGGTCTGTTCAAATACGACGCGCTCATGGGACGCGTGTTGGTCGATGAGATACATTCCGTCCGGGCCTTCGGCAACGATATAGGTAAGGCCAACCTGGCCGACAGGACGGAGGGGGAATTGGGTGGGCGGGGGGGAATCGGATGGGGTCCGGCCTTCGCCGGGATGGCGGGGGGGTTGGGGAGGGGGGGTGAATGGGGGGGGCGGGGGGGAGTCGGAGGGATTCCGGCCTTCGCGGAAAGGAGGGGGGTTTGGGGAATGGGGGGAGGTGGCGTTGGGGTCAGCGAAGAGGGGCGGGGCTTCTAGTTGGACTTCTGCGTCAGCGGGTGCGGTGGGGATTGAGGGGGTAGTCGGGCTGGTACCCTGCCCGCCGATGGACGGGGCGGCGACGATGCCGTGTGCGGCGAGGGTGCGGCGGATGGCGCGCTGGATGGTTGCGATGACCTCACCTTCGCGGCGGAGGCGGACCTCGGCCTTGGTGGGGTGAACATTAACGTCGATCTCATCGGGCGGGACGGTGAGAAAGAGGACAACGAGCGGGTAGCGGCCCCGCTGAAGGAGGTCCCGGTAGGCGTCGGCGATGGCGTAATAGAGGATGCGGGCCTCAACGAGGCGTCCATTGACGAAGAGAATCTGGCCGGCGCGGCGCGGGCGTGTAGTACCCGGTTCGCTGGCGTAGCCGGAGACGGTTGTACCGCCCATTGTGGTGGATTGGATGGGGAGCATACCGGATGCGGTGTCCGGACCCCACATCTCGAGCAGGACATGAGAGGCATCGCCGCTGCCGGGGGAGTGGAACGCAAGACGGCCATCAACAATGACTCGGAGAGCGACATCCGGGTGCGCGAGGGCGTATTGGGTAAGGACTGTCACGCAGCGCGTGGCCTCCGCCGCCGCAGAGCGGAGGAATGAGAGTCGGGCGGGAACGTTCTTGAATAGGTCGCGGACATAGACGGTGGTGCCTAATGGGGCGCCCTGCCTGCCGCGCTCGACGATCTCGTTGTCCGCTGTAATTACATAGTGCCCGCCCTCCGAGTCCGGGGCGCGGGACACGATTGTCATGCGGGCGACGGCGGCGATGGATGCGAGGGCCTCACCGCGAAAGCCGAGTGTGCCGATGCGCTCAAGGTCCCGAACGCTTCGCAGCTTGGACGTGGCGTGGCGCATGACGGCGAGCTCGAGTTCGTCCTCCGGGATGCCGGACGCGTCGTCGGTGACGCGGATGAGGTCGAGGCCACCGCGCGCAATCTCGACTTCAATCTGGCCGGCTCCTGCATCGATTGCGTTTTCGACCAGCTCTTTGACGACTGACGCGGGGCGTTCGATGACCTCACCGGCGGCAATCTTGGAGGCGACATCTCGATCGAGGAGTTGGATGGGCATGTCAGTCTTCGCTCGCGCCGTTCCTGCCCTGCTCTGCCAGTCGCTGTAGGTCGTAGAGCTTGGCCAGGGCTTCGAGGGGGGTCATTTGATCAGGGGACAATCCGAGGATTGCGTCGCGGATTTCGCCGTCGGCTCGTGAGTCGGCGGCCTGGGTGGGCTGTAGTGCAAAGAGCGCGGGTTGGGCAGCGTTGGGAGCGGCTGCCGTGTTCCCGCTTTCGAGTTGGCTGAGTACCTCTTGAGCGCGGGCCACGACGTCACGCGGCAGTCCGGCAAGTTGCGCGACGTGGACGCCGTATGAACGGTCTGCGCCACCGGGGACGACCTGCCGCAGAAACACAACCTTGCCCTCTTCCTCGGAGACGAGGACGTGGAGGTTGAACGCGCGGGGGAGGGGATCGCCGAGTTCAACGAGTTCGTGGTAGTGGGTGGCAAAGGCAGTGCGAGCGCTCAGGCGGGGGTGGTTGTGGATGTGCTCCACGACGGCCCACGCGATGGAGAGGCCGTCATATGTGCTTGTTCCCCTGCCCGTTTCGTCGAGGATGATGAGCGAGCGGTCGGTGGCCTGGTGGAGGATGGCGGCGGTCTCGATCATCTCGACCATGAAGGTGGAACGGCCGGTTGAGATGTCATCGTGGAGGCCCGCGCGGGTGAAGATGCGGTCGACGATGCCGACACGGGCTGTGGCTGCCGGGACAAAGGAGCCGATCTGTGCCATAAGAGCGATGAGGGCGATCTGGCGGAGGTAAGTGGATTTACCGGCCATGTTGGGGCCGGTGATGATTGCGATGGGGCGGTCTTCCATGAGTGAGATGTCGTTGGGGACGAACGGTTCGTCAAGGACTTCCTCCACGACGGGATGGCGGGCCGACGTGGCCTCCAAGTCTCGCGAGTCGTCGATCTCCGGGCGGGTCAGGCGGAGGCGGACGGCGTTCTCGGCGAATGCTGCAAGGACATCAAGGCGGGCGACGGCGCGGGCGGTGGAGAGGATGGCTTCGCCCTGCACTTGAATCTGGCTACAGACCTGCCGGAATATGGCAGATTCAAGTTCCTCCGCACGCTGTTGGGCCTCGGATATCTGAACCTCAAGCTCCTTGAGTCGTCCCGTGAAATAGCGCTCGCCGCCCGCGACGGTCTGCTTGCGGATGTAGTGTTCCGGCACGCGGGAGAGGTGGGTGCGCGTGACCTCGATGTAGTAGCCAAAGACGCGGGTGTAGCCGACCTTGAGCGTTGGGATGCCGGTTGCTTCGCGCTCCTCGGTTTCGAGGGCAGCAACTGCAACGCGGGCGTCGGTGGATATGGCGCGCAGGTCTTCCAACTCCTGCGAGAATCCCTTGCGGACGACGCCGCCCGCGGAGAGGGTTGCGCCGGGCTCGTCAGCGATGGCCTCGTTCAGCAGCTTACGCATTTCATCGTGGGTTTCGATGTCGTTGAGAGTCCATGCGAGAGCGCTCACGGTAGTGTTTTCCCGACTGATCTCAGGCAGTGGAGCGGCGTTTAGCACGGAGTGGATTCCCGCGACGGCTTCAAGGCCGCGACGGACGGCGACAACATCACGGGGTGCCGCGGAGCCAGAGCGAATGAAGTTGATGAGGCGCTCAAGGTCAGGGAGTCCGTGCATGGCCGTCCGGAGACGGGAGCGGAGCATCGGATCCTGACCGAGGGCCTCAACGTTGTCATGTCGTTCGACGATGGCGTCGCGGTTGAGGAGGGGGCGTCCGAGCCATTGGCGGAGGAGGCGGCGTCCCATGGGTGTTTGGGTGGTATCAAGGAGATCAAGCAACCCGCCTTCTCGTGTGCCGGAGCTGCCCTCAAAGAGTTCAAGGGTGCGGACAGTCTGCGCATCAAGGACCATCGTCTCCGCCGATTGGCGGGTGGATAGGGATTGAATCTGGGTGAGCGCGCCGCGCTGGGTTTCCTGCAGGTAGGCAAGTACAGCGCCCGCCGCCGAGATTGCCAGGGGGAGGTTGTCACATCCGTACGGTTCCAGAGAGCGGACGCCGAAGTGCTTCAGCAGACGTTGGCGGGCATCGTGTTCGTCAAAGTTTGAGGTGTCTTCGTGGACAATGGCGGTTCCATCCAGGATGGGAGGAGCATCACTGTTTTCGGGGACGATCAGCTCCGCCGGAGCCAGCGCGGTGAGTTCTGTCTGCAGGTCATCGATGGAGACCTCGAGGGTTACGAATTCTGAGGTGGAGATGTCGGCATAGGAAAGGCCGGCGCGTTGGCCGTCAATGACCACGGCGGCCAGGAAATTGTTGGCGCTTTCGGGAAGGAGATCGTGCTGGAGGACGGTGCCGGGAGTTACGACACGGATTATCTCGCGGTCGAGGATTCCCTTCGCGGTTTTGGGGTCGCCGAACTGCTCACAGACGGCGACGCGGTGACCCTTTTCAAGCAGGCGGGCAAGTGACGCATCGAGCGAGTGGGTGGGCACGCCGGCGAGGGGGACACGGTGGCCGCGCCCAAGTTCCTTGGACGTGAGGGCGATACCGAGGTCACGCGACACGATTTCGGCGTCTTCGCCGAACGTCTCGTAGAAATCGCCGAGTCGAAAGAGCAGGATTCCGTCGGGAAATTCGGCCTTGATCCGCTCGTATTGTTTCTTGAGGGGAGAACCCCTTGTTGTCATCGACCGACCCCAGCCTGAATGCAGTCTGCCACGCCGCCTACCCCGTTGGGTCATTGTATAGCGGAGGGGTGCGGCGAATATACAGTTGGCGCTCGCGACGGTAGGATTCGAGGATATGAGAGGACGAGGTTCGACTATAGGCGCTGAACAGGGCGTGCGGGCGGGGCAGCGTGTCTATACGCGTGCTTTCATCCTGCTGTTCCTGATGGAGTTCACGATTTTCGTGACCTTCTACATGCTGTTGCCGACGGTACCCCTGTATATCAAGGATCTGGGCGGCACGAATTCAACAGTTGGTTTGGTCATCGGCATCGCGGGGCCGATAGCAGCGTTCGGAGTGCCGCTATACGGGCTGGGTGTGGATCGTTGGAGTCGCAAGGGCATGGCGGTTCTCGGCCTGGCGATCAACGTGGTTGGCGCGCTGATCATGATCTTCGTCGTGTCGCCGCTGATGATGCTGCTTCCGACGATCCTGCGACGTGTGGGGTCCGGGGCCACGGGGGCTGCGACGCGGACGCTGATCCTGGACATCGCGCCACCCAGCAGGCGCGGCGAGGCGATGACGAATTTCGCCACGTCACACAACATCGCAATCGCGTTCGGGCCCACGATGGGGCTTTGGATCTACAACGATTTCGGTTCTACGCAGTTGTTTATTGCGTGTGCGGCGCTAATGACGGGGGCGACATTATTCCTTTTCCCTGTCAAAGCCGTGCCGCAGGGGGAGGGCGCCAGGGGACGCCCGCAGTCCAGCTCGCTCCCAGAGGGAGATGTAGAGCGGCGCAAGGAAACGTGGGTGGACAGGCTGATTGTGCCGGAGGCGCTGGTGCCGGGAATCACGGTGCTGCTACTATCCGCAGCCTATCTGGCCACCACAACATTTGTGTCCATCCTCGGAGAGACGAGGGAGGTGCCAAATTATGAGTGGTTCTTCGTGCTGTACGCGGTCGTGGTTATTTCAGGTCGGCTCCTGACAGGTCGGGTTTCAGATACGTACGGCCGGGCGATCATCCTCTTGCCGTCGCTGGCCCTCACGGTGGGGTGCATGATTACCCTGGCATTCACCTATTCGACCATCGGATTCCTTGCCGCGGCGTTCATGCTGGGGCTTGGGTTTGGGACGGGACAGCCGATGTTGCAGGCTGTCGCCGCTGACTGGACACCGCCGGAGAAATATGGACGGGCGATGGCGATGATGATGGGCGGGTTTTCGTTCGGCTCCGCAGCCGGAACCGTCTTCGTTGGCGAGGTGAGCGAGCGGCTGGACTTCACGGCGGCGTTCCTCGGACTCGCGTTGACGGCGGGCGTTGCCCTGGTTATCGCGTTGTGGGGGTTCCGACGGCGGCGGATTCCGTTGTTGGTCATGCCGGAGCGTAGCGCCGCGTAAGAGAACGGATGCCGAATAGGTGGCGCGGGCGCTACAATTTGAGGACAGGACGGCGTGATGGTATGTGAGACGCGCGCCCGGCAATAAAGCACACCGGAGGTCAGCGGACGATGGGCGTAGATTTCGTAAGCAACGAGGAAACGGTACAGGCGGCACGCAAGAATCTGGACCAAGCCGGATGGGATTACCTGGTCGGCGGGTCGGAGTCGGAGACGACGATGCGTCGCAACCGTGCCGCTTTCGACCGAGTCGCGTTCCGCCCGCGTGTCTTGCGGGATGTGTCGGAGATGGATCCGTCCACCGAATTCCTCGGACACACGATGAGAATGCCGGTTATGCTGGCCCCGGTTGGCGGGATGCAGCGGATGCACCCGGAAGGGGCGGGGTTGTCCGCGAAGGCGGCGGCGGAATTCGGGACCATTCAGACGGTGAGTTCCGTTACCGAGCCCGGTCTTGAGGGAACGATGGAGGCGGCCAACTGTCCCAAGCTGTTCCAGATGTATATCCAGGGCGACTGGGAGTGGATCGAGGGCATGGCGCCGCGCATCAAGGCGGCGGGGTACCACGCATTCGTTTTGACCGTGGACAACGCGCGTTACAGTCGACGGGAGCGGCCGATTGTTGGACGTTCAACGCCGGCGAATCTTTCCAGCCAGCGTGTCTCACCCGGCTCCAAAGTGACGTGGGAGTTGGCCGAGCGAATCCGCGACCTGATGGGACTTCCGTTCGCGGTGAAGGGCATCCAGACTGCGGAGGACGCGGAGATGGCCGTGGAGCGGGGTTTCGAGATCATCTGGGTCTCAAACCACGGTGGACGACAGATCGATCACGCGCTTGGCAGCCTGGATACGTTGCCGGAAATTGCCAAGGCCGTTGATGGGCGCGCCAAGATCGTGTTGGACGGCGGGATCGTCCGCGGAAGCGACGTTGTAAAGGCGCTGGCGTTGGGCGCGGACTGCGTGGCGGTCGGCAAGCTGCAGGGCTGGGGCCTGGCGGCAGGCGGCGTGGATGGCATCGTGCGGGCGCTGGAAATCATGGAAGACGAGATGCTGAGCGCGATGGCGCTGATCGGAACATCCAAGGTTGATCAGCTAGACAGTTCATACGTCACGGAGGGGTACACGGTTACGTCGCCGCACGAGATGAGCGCGTGGGTGAACATGCCCGACAGCCGGATGATGTAGGGGGCGGGCGAACTGCTGCCGAGTGTGCGGAGAGTTTGGGCCTAGGTTTAGGCTTGCGCCCTTGCTGATTAGACGGACGTTGGCGTGGTCGGGATTCGCGGAGCGGTAGAATCTCTCGTCTGCGGTCCAGAAATCGCAATTCAAAGCCTGAGCGAGCCCGAGGTAGTGGGAATCATAGATGGCGCGCTGGTTGAGTTGGGCTGCGAGTTGGAGGGCGGCGCTATAGGTTCTGTGTGCTTCATAGAGTTCGACTTGATGGGCCATAAGGTCCTCCATGAATCCTGCCGCCGTTTCGGATGTCATCAGCCCTTCGGTCACTTTACGGTGAAGCGCATTGGATACTTCGTAGGGCATAAGGTGAGGGGCCGCGAGCTGTGTTCCTGCCGTCGCCCATGACCGGATCAAAATCTGAGCTAAATCGGAGTCTTCCTCGTCAACTAACCACTTGATGGCGATGCTCGCGTCCACGACAACAAATTCGCTAGATCCTGTTGTCAATTTGCTCAGCCCTTAGCTCACGCTCTTCGCGGATGATGTCTGCGGAATTGCCGGGGAATTTGCGCCCACCAACTCGCGCCTTGCTTCTCGCTAATATCGCATCGACTGCCTCGCGGCGTAACTTGGCGCGTTGAAGCTCATCCGGTGGGTCCTGAACCAGCCTGTCCTCCAAAGCACCCTCGCAGAATTCGCGCATGGAGATTCCCTGAAGGGCGGCGGCGGCTTTCAGCCTACGCTGCAGGTCTTCGTCAATGTCGAGCGTCAGACGCTTTCGCGCTGTTGCCATCGTGTTGCACTCCTTGCGCTAATCCTCTAGGAGTAGAGTACCGCATTTACAGAAAGGTGGGTTTTACGGGTATAGGAAGGGTTCTCGCTTTCGCGGGAATGACGAGGGTTGGGTCTACCAATCGCCGAGGGTGGCTTTGAAGCAGCGGTCCTGGTGATCGTTGACCATGCCGGTGGCTTGCATGTGGGCGTAGCAGACAGTTGATCCGACGAATTTGAAGCCACGGGTCTTGAGGTCTTTGGCCAAGGCGTCCGACTCAGGTGACGTAGCGGGAACGTCTTCCCAACCAAGAATCGGTTTGGGGCTACGGAGCGTCTTGTAGTTGGTGAACTGCCAGATGTAGCGATCGAATGAGCCGAATTCTTTCTGGATCTCGATGAATCGCTGGGCGTTCGTGATTGCGCCGAGAATCTTGAGGCGGTTTCGAACGATACCCTTGTCCTCAAGTAGACGGACAACATCATCGTCGTCAAATTGAGCGACTTTCTGAACATCGAAGTCGGCGAACGCCTTTCGGAAAGCGTCTCGCTTGTTGAGGATGGTGCGCCATGAGAGGCCGGCCTGGAATCCCTCAAGAACCAGGAATTCAAATAGTTTGTGATCGTCGTGGAGTGGCGTGCCCCACTCCTCGTCGTGATAGGCGATCATCTGCGGGCTGGAGTCCACATCCGGCCAGCATCTGATGAGTTCTGTTGAGTCAGTCATTTCCTACTCAAGGATCTTGATGATGACGTTGTAGCGGGGCATGGAGCAGGCGTTGGGGAGGGCTTCAAAGGAGACCACTTCTGCGCTGCGCCATGTTTGGTTGGGATCTTCGGCAGTGATGACGATGCCGGGAGCGGGCTCGAGGGGTTCTTCATCATGGATGTGAATGCCAAGGGGTCGACCGTCGTCATGGGCACGGAGGTACCAGGTTGCAGCAGTGGCGACCATGCCGATTAGACGGCGGTTAGGCGAATGCGGCCACTGGCGTTGCCGAAAGCGCCGCCCTGATAGAGGCGCTCATCTGCGCCATCGTCCCGGAGCGGCCACGTGGGACCGGTGAGTTGGGATTCCAGCGCCTCGGCGGTGATGCCAGCGTAGTTGGGAACATTCACGGCGATCTCAGCAAGGATTGCGTCAGCATTGTCATAGCCGAAACTCGCTGCGCCGAGGTGACGGGCGATCTCAGCCGGGGCACGCCAAACGGGCTGGGCGTCGCCCGCAGGGTCCTTGATGGCGCGGACGCGCTGGACACGGCGCTCGGCGTTCGTGTAGGTGCCCTCGCGCTCGACGGCAGCCGCGGCGGGAATCATCACGTTGGCCATCGCGGCAAGCTCATCATCAATAACGAGGCCCTGCACCACCAAAAACTCGAGGCGACCAAGCGTGGCGAGCAGCCGTGCGCGGCCACTTTCGCTCATGCCCTCCGGGATGCTGCCTGTCCAGTAGAGCGCTGTGACGGCGCCGGATTCGATAGCGTCAATGATTTCGTCGAGCGTGCCAGCATCTGCACCAAGCACGTCACTGACTCCCTGAACGTTGCCGCCACCCGGTCGCAGGACATGTAGACCGCCACCCTGGCTACTGGTGACGTTGCCTGTCACCGCGGCGACCGAGGCGATCAGCGTAGTCAGGCCGGGCGCGTCGTTTTCGCTCACGCCATAGATGAGAGCAGTGGGTGCAGATGTGCCGATGATGCGGGCTACCCAGCGGAGATCATCAGCGGAGACGCCCGCCTGAGCCGCTGCATCTTCAACCGTCGTGCCCTCAAGACTCTCAGACAAGTCGGAAAGGCCGTCTATCGACTCTTCGACGAATTCGTCGTGGACAAGATTGGCGTCCAGCAGCGCTCGGAGGATGCCACGCAAGACGGCAGGCTCCGTTCCTTCGGCGCTGGTGAGCCATCGCTCAGAGGCGCGGCCAAGCTCCGGGTAGGCATTGGGGCCGATGCCGATGAGAGTGGCGTCGTTGTAATTGACAGCCTTGTGGACCTGGTAGGCGGCGACGGGATGCGTGAGTTCTATATCTGAACCGATCACGAGAACGGCGCGGGCCTTCGCAATATCCCGAATGGGGCTCGCGTTGGCAGCGCTGCCGAACATGGCGGCGAGTTCCCTGCCCGACTGAATCGGCGCGGACGCTGCCATGGCAACACGCTCGGTCTGCAGTACCTCACGAGCGAAGCGACTCAGTGCCCAGGAGTCTTCATTGGCAACGCGAGGAGAGATCACGACGGCAGCGGAACCGCCGGCATGGCCGCGGAGGCCTTCTGCAGCAGCAGCTATCGCATCGTCCCAGGACGCTTCCGCAAGCGCGTCATTCGCATCCCGAATCATGGCGCTGATGAGGCGGGCCTCATTGTTGGACTCGTTGGCGAGTTCGAACTTACCGTGAATGCAGCCAAAGCCACCATTAGCGCCGCCATTAATGTCGGGGGTCACGCGCAGCAGGCGACCGTCCTTGAGTTCCGCCGTCACCTGGCAGCCGATCTCACACTCCGTGCAGACGGTTGTGACATTGGTATCCGGCAGGCCGGCCCACTTGTTGTCCTTTTCCGTGAGCGCGCCCACAGGGCACACATCCACGCACGCGCCGCAGAATGTGCAGCCGGTGAGCGGGTCAGCGAGGGGAACATCATTCGGCGTGCCGGGGAGGATGCGGTCGCCACGGTCCACCATTGAGATGGCCTCCGCGCCGATGATCTCATCACAGACACGGACGCACCGCGCGCATGAGATGCAGAGGTTGTAGTCGCGATCAATGTGCGGGTCTTCGGTGCGGATCGGCAGTTCACGGTAGTTGTATGGAAGCAGCTGCTCCGTGACGCCGACGATCTCGACAGTGGCCTGCAGTTCGCACCGCTGGTTCTGCGGGCAGACTACGCACCGGTCTGTCACGGAGACGTTACGCAGGCAGATATCGTTGGGGCCGCAGTGGACGATGCGGTCACAGGTCAGGCATCCGTGCGGGTGTTCCGACATAAGCAGGTTGAGGACGGACTGGCGGAGTTCAACGGTATCGTCAGAGTTGGTGCGATAGGCGGCGTCTGGCATGGCGGGGGCGACGCAGGCGGCGGCAAAGCCGGGGCGGTCAACCTGTTCAACCATGCACATCCGGCAGGCGCCATAGGCCTTGAGTCGTTCGTCGTAGCAGAGGGTGGGGATGTAGATACCGGCCTGCGCGGCGGCCTCAAGGATGGTAGAGCCCGCCGGGGCAGTTACCTGCCGCCCGTCAATCGTAATGGTGATTGTGTTAGCGGGGGCTGCCTGCGTCACGTCCGAAACCTCCCAAGCGCTTGTGTTTCTGTGTTCAGACTATCCCACGCGGGGGACGCACTCAAGTTCGGGGTTAGTGAGCCGCATAGACGTTTGAGTCTCCGCGTTCTCCTTCTACCATCTCGTCTGGAGAACGCGGAGGCAAGGGCGGTTTGCGGGCGGCGGCGAACATGAACGCGCCCGCGGTTGTGACGAAAGCCATGAGGATGAAGGCGCCTGCATACGAGTCGAACACATCCTTGAAACCCGCAGCCACCACGGGGCCCAACATCGTCCCAAACTGCACCACAAGCGAGGAGAATCCCATGATCGTCGCAAAGGAGCCGCGGCCAAAGTACTCTGCACGAATTGCCGTCATCAGTGGACCCCTGAATCCCCACGAAAGGGCCTGAACGACTGCAAATGTGAGCAACAGCGGAATTGCGTATTCAGGATTTCCCCTGGGCAGTACAAGCAGGATAAGGGCGAGGGTGTGGCCAAACATGCAAGCGACGATGATTAGTCGCATCTCGACCTTCTCCGCGAGGAATCCAGTCGCCAATTGCGCGCCGATCATGACTGTCGTGAGGAACGTGTATATCCACGCTCCGGTCACCCTGGAGATTCCCAGATCATCTTCTAGATACGGGATGAACTGGGCGTTGATAGCAGAAACGGCAAACATCGCGCTTCCATGACCGAAAGAAACGAACCAGAACGACGGATTCTTAAGCGCTTCACGTGCGGTGAATCCCCGCGCAACCATGCTGAGAATCGGCCGTGCAGTCGCTGGGATCTTGTCTCCTTCCTGGCCGCCGTTGTCCGGTTTTTCACCGTCCGGCAAGTAACCGTATGGTTCCGGGGAATGCCGGAATAGAAAGGTCAGCGGCAGGCCGAGAACAAGGACAATCACGCCGGACCACATGGCAAGACCACGCCAGCCCATCATGTCCATCCCAAATACGACGGCCGGCACTGCCCATCCCGATACGCCCCATCCGACGGCGGCTAGTCCCATCGCGCGGGATCGTTTCTTGTCGAACCAGTTGGCAATGGCGGCGTTGATCGTGATGAACCCACCGAGGCTCGATCCAACGGAGATAATCAAGTACGCGCCGTAGTACTGCCACAGTTCCTCGATATTCGCGAAGAGGAAAAAACCACCGGAATAGAGCAGGACGCCAACCTGGAGAACACGGCGAGTCCCGAACCGGTCAACCAGCCAGCCCTGAAACGGGCCAAGAACGCCACTCTCGGCGCGAGCAAGGGTGAACGCCAGCGCAATCTGTGCTCTGCTCCAACCGAATTCTCGCTGGAGGTGGTTGAAATAGACCTGGAACGCCTGGAAAAACAGTCCGCCGTTGAGAACCTGGATAAGGAACGCGCCCAATACAATCCACCAGCCGAAGAAGACCTGGCTGGGATTGAATCGACTGCCGCTTCTTAGTCGGAACACCTACCTGTAAGCCATGAGGACAAAGATCGTATTCAAAACGTAGAAAAATCGTAACACAGATAGGAACGGAGGGCGGAGTTGCCAGATTCTTCGCTGCGCTCAGAATGACTCGGGAGGTGTCAATGTGATTGGCTGCGCCATATAGTCCCAGATTCCCGCTCTCGCGGGAATGACAATTACAAAAGCTACACCGTATGCAATCATGGCGTCCTAATGACGGCGTCGGGAAAAGGAGGACCTGCATGAGAGCATTCGCGAAAGGCGGTGGCAAGGGCGGCGGTGGCAACAACCCCAACTACCCGAGCACGACCGGCAATCCGTCCGGCGGCGGCCGGGGCAACGAGCCCAAGAAGTAACCGTCAACGGCCCCTGCCCGATGTCGGGCAGGGGCCATTTTTGTGTGCCGTTGCAGTTGTTTCTTATGCCGCCATGCCGCAGGTGCCGGGGTTGAGAGGGCATGTGGTGCAATTGGCAGCCGACTCGGTGTGCAATTCCATGGTGCGTTTGGATGGTTGGGCGGCCTTCGCGGGCTGCTCCTGGAAGAGCGGCATTTCGGCCTGCTTAGCGGGGGTGGGCTTGTGGCCGGGGAATCGCAGGAACGGGAGGGCGCGCTTCATCACGACACCCATCGCCTTGAGCTCTCGGGTTTGGGTGATGGAGTGCTCGCTCCGCTGCCCGATGATCCGGCTTGCCGCCAACGGCCCGACGCCGGGGACGCGCAAGAGTTCCTGCTCGCTCGCCTGATTTACATCCACCGGAAAGCGCTCGTAGTTGGTCATCGCGATCATGAGCTTCGGGTCGGTGCGCGTGTCCAGAAAGCCGTCATCGCTGAAAGCGGGGCGCAGCTCCTCAGAGTCGTAGCCGTAGATGCGAGACAGCCAGTCCATCTGGTAGAGGCGATGCTCCCGCGCGGGCGGTGTGGCGGGGTGCTCTTCCAGCGGGGTGTACTGCACGGGACGGAACGCCGAGTAGTAGACACGCTTGAAGCCGTAATTCCCGTAGAGCCTTGTCATCCGGTTGTAGATGTCCCAGTCCGACTCGTCCGCCGCACCCACGACCATCTGCGTGGCCTGCCCGACCGCGCCGCCGTAACGCTCTTGCATGAGGTCGCTGATA
>JAPOOK010000070.1 GCA_026713485.1 Chloroflexota bacterium
CTCGAGAGGCTTGGAGCTGCCGTCCTGCGATGTGGTCGAGAAATCTCATCTGCAGGACGGCAAGGTCTGAACCGAGGCCGCACAAGTAAAGTATAGGGCCGCGCGATATTTCAGTGGAATGGGGTTACGGGCGCATAAAGGGAGGAGTCATGCCGGGCGATGCCGGCGCCGTCGCAAATGGCCGTTTCGGGCATCGGGATTCCATGGCATCAAGCCGTGCGTCGTGGGTGGTCCCAGGCGGTGGTTGGTGTCCGGCCGGCCCGTCATTTCGTCGACTTGGCGGCGGGCTTCCCACATACAACGGGAGGAACAAATCGTGCCTGTGGAGTCTGTTCGGAATGGAAGCTACGTTGTCAGGCATTGGCAACTGCCATCGGTGAGACAGCTGCGGACGGCTGCGGATGTGGATGCGCTGCCGGACGATCCGGTGGCACTCAAGATGCTTTTGGTGGAAGCGGTCATTCGAGGC
The DNA here is from genome assembly GCA_026713485.1 of Chloroflexota bacterium. GTDB lineage: Bacteria > Chloroflexota > Dehalococcoidia > UBA6926 > UBA6926 > VXMO01. Next base: position 470 of record JAPOOK010000070.1, read on the forward strand.
AACGGCGCCCAGCCCTTGCTGGTCTACGGCGACAGGTGGCTGCGGAGCGCTGCGGACGTGCATGTCCTACCGGACGACCCGGTGCTGCTCAAAATGCTCCTGGCGGAAGCCGTAATTCGGGAGAATGGCGCTGAAGCGCTGCTCGTCTACGGCGACAAGTTGCTGCAAAACGCTGCGGACGTGCATGCCCTGCCGGACGACCCGGCGTTGCTCAAGATGCTGCTGATGGAAGCCGTGTACCGCGGCCGTCGGATGACGAACTACGGTCTGGGGCATCTTGAGCCAGGCCGCCATTATGTCGGCGACGGCACCGGGCTGTTCGTGCATGTGTCCGGGAAAGGGAGGGTGTCCTTCGGTCAACGGTTGCGTGTTGCCGGAAGCGGCAAGCGTGTCGAGATGGGGCTTGGTTCGTGGCCGGCGGTCCGCCTGGAGGAGGCGAAGGCAAAGGCGGCAAAGCATCATCGGATGGCGCGGCACGGCGAAAATCCGGTGCGGGCACGCGCGGAGATACCAACCGTCGCGGAAGCCGTCGAGGAGTTCTTCAAGGAGTTCGGCCCGACCTGGGTAGGCCGAAGCACGGAGCATGCGTATCGGGCGAGCCTGGCCAAGTATGTTCTGCCGGTGCTCGGTGATCAGCGCGTCGATCTGGTGCGACGCTCCGACCTCGCGGCCGTCGTGAGGCCAGCGTGGCTCGAGTACCGCCGGGTGGGGCGCGACCTGTTGCGGGTGCTCCGGGGTGCCTTCCGTTGGGTCCGGGCACACGATTTTCGAAGCGACTTGCCGACCGACGGGATCGAAGACCTGTTGCCGCGGATCGAACGCGAGGAACGGCATCATGCAGCTCTGAGCCACGCGGAAATCGCGGAAGCGGTGGCGAAGGCACGGACGTTCGAGAACTACGTGCGCCGGGTCACGCCACGTGACGGGGTGTTGGCCCTGGCGTTCGAGATGACGATTCTCACGGGGCTGCGTCGCCAGGAACTCGTGGGGATCCGCTGGAGCGACGTCGACGAACGCAAGCGGACGCTGACGATCGATGCCCTCCGCATGAAGAAGAAGACGCGGGCGCACAGCGTCCCGTTGTCGAGTGCCGCGATGGACGTGCTTCGGCGGGTACGCGAATTGGGCGTCGGCCAGGACAGCGAAAACGGGCATGTGTTCGTGTACCCCTGTCTTGATGGCAAACGCGTCGGAACGAAGCGGATATCGCCGTACTCGCTCTCCAGATTCATGCAGCGCTTGGGCTTAGAAGGGACGTTGCACGGTTTCCGGAGTGCATTCGACGACTGGGCGACCGAGAAGGGGGCAGATGCGCAGATCGTGGAGCGCGCGCTGGGACACGCTGTCAAGAGCAAGGTGCGGCGCGCGTACTCGCGAACGGACCTGTTGGAGCGTCGGCGCGCCCTTATGGAAGCATGGGGGAAGCACGCCACCCGCAATTGCCGCGCAGGAAGGCTCGCCGCCTAGTTGCGCCTGTTTGGTGGTTGCGGGCGTTCGATGATTCTCCGGCTCTCCTCCAATATCCCCGCCAAGACGCCCATGCGGTCGAGCGCGCGGCAAAATGCACGTTTCCAACAGTGTGTCGATTGCAGTGAAGAGCAGCAAGTACAAGGGTATATCGGTGGATGAGTCCTGCTGCAGGATCCGGGTGAATGACGGGGCCGGGAGGCCCGCCCAAACGCCCCGCTCAATACGTCACAGCTATGATGAATCGGA
>JAPOOK010000071.1 GCA_026713485.1 Chloroflexota bacterium
ACTACTCGGTATCTATCCGCGCGGACTCGTCCGGAGTGCCGGGCACGAGCCTCGGCACGCTCACGAAGTCGGGTTCACTGTCGCCCCTGAACGCGTGGACACTCGTGGATTTCCCGGTATCCGGCGACGGCATCGATCTCGCTGCCAACACGAGGTATTGGCTGGTGTCCAGCGCAAACAACACTGTCCGGATAGCAATTACGAATGACGACGGGGAGGATACGGGAGGCGCAGCCGGGTGGAGCATAGGGAACGAGGATTCCCTCGAATTCAAGAATTCCAATTGGGTCTCCAATACTTTCGGAGCCCTCCAGTTTGCCGTCAGAGGCTACGCGATCGACCGCCTTTCTCAGCCGCCGCGCGCGCCTATTACAGTTACGTACACCAATGCGAATGACGAAGAAGAGACAGTCGAAGTCAGAGCGGCATCCGCCGACCGCGATACTCTTTACAGCTACTTCTACGATTCGTGCCAGAGCCGGAAGAATCTGTCAGCAAGCGCCGTCGCCCACGACTACTCGCACTATACGGTGATTGACTTGCCAGGAGGAGGCACCAAGCGCGTCATGATCCAGGCGGCCAACGGGTGGAAATAGGTATGGGTTCAGGATGCGACCACCGGCGCCGTCACAGGCACCAGGCCACAGACGGTGGACGAGTGCGCCAGCAACGCCATGTACGTGAGACAGCAGACTTGTTCCAACGCGGACTGGCTTGCCCGGAATCCGCATCTCCATGAGTCATTGTGTCCGACGTATCGCAATTGGTGACCGGCCTGACGTAGCAAGCACCTAATAGAGAAGCCGCGTGTCAATCAGAGAGCACATCGTGAAGAGAAGTGGCTATTTGGCCGTTGGAGCCGTCCTGGCCATTGCGCTTCTTGGCGTCACGGCAATCTTTCTGGGTGTGCTGCTCGTGGACGCGCGGGAGGACGCGCGGCAGGCGACGCTGGAGATTGGGGAGACGGAGCGTGAGCTTGACCTGCAGCGTTCCACCAATGAGCAGGCGCAGGAGGAACGAGACTCCCGGGTCCAAGCCCCGGAAGAAGGCGGGCAAGAGGTAGAACTACAGTCACAGGAGTTGGAGCTCCGCATACAGGCGTTGTCGTCGAACATCGAGGCGCTGGAGGAGCGGCGCGACGCGCTCCAGGAGTCCGGTACCGCCCTGAGGAGCGACATCCTCCGGCTTGTGTTAGAGGTTTCGAACCTGGAGGCACAGATCCTCGCCCTCGAACAGGACAACGCGGACTTGAGAATGGCGCATCAGATAGAGGTTACAGAGCTGGACGCACAGATCCTCGCCCTCGAGCAGGACAAAGCGGACTTGAGAATGGCGCATCAGATAGAGGTTACAGAGCTGGACGGGGAGATCAGCGCCCTGGAACAGGACAACGCGGACCTGAGAGCGGCGCATCTGATAGAGGTTACAAAGCTGGACGGGAAGATCAGCGCCCTCGAAATAGAGGCTACAAAGCTGGACGAGGAGATCCGCGCCCTCGAACAGGACAACGCGGACCTGAGAGCGGCGCACGGGACGGTCGTGAGCCTGGAGGAACAGGCGCAGGGGCTGCGAGTCGTTATTAGCGGCCTTGAAAATGATCGCAGGGCGCTGGAGTTGAAGGCACGGGAGATGTTTCCCGTATGCACCGGCAGCATGGAGCCGAAGATCACCTGCCTGGACACGGTGGTGGTGCTGGAGAATTTCTTCCCGGAAGACATCGAGGTGGGAACCATCATTTTCTACGACTCACCGGCGGCGGGCGACGGGGGATTGCCAATCCTTCACAGGGTGACGGAGATCAAGATTGAGAACGGCATTTACTATTTCTGGCCCAAGGGCGATGCCGTCGATAGCCCTGACGGGGTGTGGGTTCCGGAGGGGGACGTGCGTGGGTATGTGATCGAACTCCTGCAGGGGACGCGGCCGGAGAATATGGAGTTACGAGACCGGGTGAACGGGGCGAAGGATCTGTACATTTCCACCAGGCGAACGATGCTGGAGGCCCGGGGGGTGTTCGATGAGACGGCCATACGGTACTGCGGCAGCGTGGAGGCAGTGTCCGCGTGCCAGACGTCCACGTCCAATTTCAACACGGTGCTGGCGGCCTACAACACCTTTAGAGACGCCTATGACGAGTACCTGATCGCCATCTGCGCGTACGATAAGGCCTACTATCGGGGCCTGCATGAAAGCGCGCCAACGGGGGGTGCGGCCGATCCGTACGAGACCCCGTCAATCTGTTCCGGGGTCAACTGAGGCGGCGGAGCTTTCCGCTCTGCCCCTGGCGGTCGTTCCCGAGACCGACGAGCCGATCACGGCTTTGAAATCCTGACGTCGCGCCACTCAGGCTGGCATGCGGTTTTTTGGCCGTGCCGGGAGTGCTAGAGTGTTTGCACGGCACAGAAGACGATTTGAGGCGTAATCACGTGAGCGACAGCCAGGGTGACGCCCCTGAACAATCCCGTAGCGCGATCTATCGCGTCAGAGGTTTGCGCGCGCCGGTCCAGAGTTTTATCCACACGGAAGAGGTTGGGGCGCTCATCCTGTTGGCCGCGGCGGCGGCGGCAATCATCTGGGCCAACTCACCGTGGTCGGACTCGTATTTCGACTTCTGGCATACCAAGATCTCTTTTGACCTGCACATCTTCGCGCTCTCCGAGGACCTTCAGCACCTCGTAAACGACGGCCTCATGGCCATCTTCTTTTTCGTGGTGGGCCTGGAGATAAAGCGCGAGCTGCTGCACGGGGAACTGTCCAGCGTCCGGAAGGCGTCGCTGCCCGTGCTCGCTGCGGTTGGCGGCATGGTCGTGCCGGCGCTTGCCTATCTGGCGTTCAACAGTTCCGGCGAGGGAGCCGTTGGCTGGGGCATCCCCATGGCGACGGACATCGCGTTCGCGATTGGTGTGCTGGCGCTATTGGGGCGACGCATCCCGGTGGAGCTGCGGGTATTTCTGCTGGGGTTGGCAGTGGTCGACGATCTGGGGGCCATCGCGGTTATCGCGGTGTTTTACACGGACACAATTGATTGGTCGAGTCTCGGGATTTCGCTGGCTATTCTCGCGGCGGCGGCGTTGAGCGTCCGGCTTGGGATTCGTTCCATGGTCTACTACATCGCTGCGGGTGTTTCCATGTGGTATTTCTTCCTGGAATCCGGAGTACACGCGACGCTGGCGGGTGTGCTTCTTGCCGCGATCGTCCCTGCCGGATCTGCGCGGGGCCGCGATGAATATGCCACAGCCCTGGACGATCTCCTGCACGACTATCGGCTAGCGATGTCCAATGGTGACGAGGAGCACGCGGAAATCGTCCTTGAAGAAATCGAACAGGTCAGTCGAAAGACGGAGGCTCCGTTGGAGAGCCTGGAGCACATGATTCATCCGTGGGTGAGCCTCGCAATTCTGCCGCTGTTCGCGCTAGCGAATGCGGGCGTTGTCGTCACGAGCGAGACGCTTTCGGACGCGGCCGGGAGCAGCATTACTATTGGAATCGTCGCGGGGCTGCTTGCGGGCAAGGCAATAGGAATCTTTGGGATAACGTGGCTGGCGCTACGATTTGGCATCGGCCAGCTGCCAGCATCGGTGACGTTGATGCACGTGCTGGGTGTGGGATTCCTGGCGGGTATCGGCTTCACGGTGGCGATCTTTATCTCGGGGATCGCCTTTGATGACCCTGCCCTCGTGGATCAGGCAAAGATGGGGATATTCGTCGCGTCCATTGCGGCGGCCATCATCGGATATGCGCTTCTGCGATTCACCGGCAAGAGGGACGCCCAGACAGCTTCATAGGTCGCCCCAGCCTGAGAATCGCGGATGGCGAGGGGCGCAGATTATGTCCCCGGCAGTCATTAAGAAACTCCGACAACGACGTGTTATATACTTGACACATCTTGAGAAGGAAGGAGGTGGTTTGGCACATGTCTTTACCTAGACAGCCAGAGCTTATTTCAGCAGATTCGGAAGAGGTGAGCAAAGGCTAACCCAGCGCCAGGCGCCAATACGTTGACATTTGGCGACTGGGGAAAGGGGGCTCGGCTCCGGCTGAGCCCCCTTTGTTTTTTGTTTGCCCTTCGACAGGCTCAGTGCGAACGGAGGAGGAGTTAGTGAACGAACGACAAGACGGGATCAGCAAGGCGGTCATCGTAGCTGGAGGTCGTGGAACGCGTTTCCTGCCGGCGACTCTCGCCATTCCCAAGGAAATCTTGCCGATCTTCGACCGTCCCATGCTGTTCTACGCGCTCGAGGAGGCGGCGAACTCCGGTCTTAAAGAGGTAGTCCTCATCAGCGCGCCCGGGAAGTCGGTGATGGAGAACTATGTGACGCTGCGCGGGGAGGCGCTGGCCAAAGCTCTTGGAGAGCACCCAAGCGCGCCGGAGGTTCAGGGGCTCATGGACTCGCTGTCGGTTACGATCGTTCACCAGAATGAGCCGCTTGGTTTGGGGCACGCTATCTTGCAGGCGGCGGATGCGGTGGGGGACGAGCCGTTTGCCGTCATTCTGCCAGACGATATTGTCGACGCAGAGACGCCGGTGTTGGCGCAGATGCTGGCGGCATACCGCGATTATCCCGGCATCCACGTGGGGGTTGAACGAGTGCCGGGCGAGGCTATCTCGGCATATGGCGTCGTTGACGTTGAACCGGTGGATGGGGACAACGAGCGGGTGTATCGAGTGACGGGGATGGTTGAGAAGCCGGAGCTGGCGGACGCGCCCTCCGATCTTGGAATTGTCGGCCGCTATATTTTTCCAGGCGCAATCTTTGACGCGATACGGCGGACTCCGCCCGGCGCGAAGAATGAGATCCAGATCACGGACGCGATGGAGATCTTGCGTCGGGAGGGTACGCCCACATTCGCATTCGCTTTTGATGGCGTGCGCTACGACGCGGGAAATCCCCTGGGTCATCTTCGCGCGGCGGCGTCCTTTGCGCTCGCACGACCCGACACCTCGGAACAGGCCCGCGCAATGCTGGAGGAAGCCCTTTCACAAGCGGGGTAACGACGAGCACGACACGCGCCGATTGGACTTGGTTTTGAAATTGGTCTAAAATAATGGCGCTATGGCTGAGACAATTGCCACTCGGCGCGCGGCCAAGCGAGCGAGTGTAGCCGACGTTAAGAAGACCGCCGCCGGCCACGGCTCCTCCAAGCTGCGCATCATCGGCATCCTTCTATTGTTGGGCATCGCCGGCGGCTCAATCGCGGTCGCGTATTGGCAGCCTGCGGAAGTGACGGAACGGCTGGCGTCGGCGTGGAATTACACGGGGCCGTGGATGATTGTCGGCCCTGCACTCCTGATTTCGTCCTATATTGCGCTTCGTATCTTCGGGTTCACGAACCTACGCGTCTGGCGGTGGGCGGTTGCGGCTCTGTTAGGCACGGCAGCGATTCTGGCGGGTATGCAGTTTTTCGGCTTAACGGAGATGTGGGGCGTTCCCATCGAGAACAGGCTCTCCAGCTATTTTGTTGATTTTTCGAACCTCACCGTTTACGGCATTCTCGCCGGGCTCGCTCTCATAACGATCATTCTCCTTTCACCTATAGGCACGATCAGGGCCGCGAGGGCCTCCGGACGCGCAGGACGCGCAGCAGGAGTGGCGAGCGCGAGCGCCGCGGCTGCCAGTGGCGCAGCTGCAAGACGCAAGTTGGAGGACGCGCGCGCGTCACGGGTGGACACGGATGAGGAGGAGACGACATTCGAGCTGGATCAGGCTCCCATTCCTCGAACGAGGATCGTCGTGCCCGAGCCGGCGCGCGCCACGACGAGGCCACGGTATCCGGAGCCGGTCGGCGTTGTACGTGACCAGCAGCAACGAACGCAACAAGAAATAGAATCGGCCAAGGGTGGAGAGACGGCGCAAGAGCAACGTCCCCGCATCGTCTTTCCCGGCGTCCCCAGCAACAAGGAGGCGGATGACGCCCCACAGCCATTTGGTGAACGGTACGTCCGCCTTGAGGAATCAGGGACTATCGAAGAAGTCATCAATCAAGAGAATGCGGCGGCAGTGGAGGAGAAGCCTCTGTTCATCCCGCCTCCCGGTCTTAGCAGCATCGACGACGAACAAAGGGCTGCGCACTCGTCCTATTCCGACGTGGGGGGTGAAGGATTCGGTCTGAATCCAGACGAAGTTGCTGCGATGGGGCAGAGGGATCCGCTGGCCTTCACCGACAATGACGTGGAGGACGAGGAGGATACCTGGAATCTCAACGGGCATGTCGAGACGCTCAGCGAAGACTTAAGCGAAGACTCAGTTGATGAGCCTGCCGAGATTATCGGCGATGCTATTGAATGGGACTCTGACGAAGACACAATGATCCTGGTGGAAGACGGGTTCGAGTCGGAGGAAGACGAGGATCTAGAGGTGGAGGACGAGGAGGAAGACGCGGCGGACACCGAGGATGAAGAGGAAGAGGTTACAACTGTCGCCCGCAGCGACCGGGAGCTTCTCGACTCCCTCGATCCGTTTGCCGGCCTACCCAGCGTGGCGTGGAAATTCCCCTCCTTCAAACTATTTGACGAGCAGCCGCCAACTGAGGTTGACACTGAATCCCACATGGAAACGGCGGAGGCAATCCAGGAAACCCTGCAGGAGTATGGCATTGAGGTTGAGGTTACTGAGGTTCGCCCCGGCCCCACCGTCACACTCTATGGAGTGCGGCCCGGGTGGGACAGGCGTTACCGAACCGTCCGGGAACGGAACGAGGAAGGCCAAATTGTCGCCCGACGCCAGGAAGTGGGACGGACACGCGTCAAGGTAGACGCGATCTCGAAGCTCGATGACGATCTCGCCCTCCAGCTTAAAGCCGCAAGCGTCCGTATCGAAACCATCCAGGGCACGAACCTTGTGGGAGTCGAGGTACCGAACACGGTCGGGGAGACCGTCTACATGCGCCCGCAGATGGAGAGCGATGCCTACCACAAGGCTCGGGGCAAGAGCATGCTGGCGTTTCCGCTCGGCAAGGGCAGCGGTGGGGAGCCGGTGGTTGCAGATCTCGCCCGTATGCCCCATCTACTGGTGGCCGGTTCAACCGGCAGCGGAAAGAGCGTCTTTATCAACAGCCTGATTACAAGCCTCATCTCACGCGCGACACCGGAAGAACTTCGCTTCGTGATGATTGATCCGAAGCGAGTCGAGTTGACCATCTATAACGGCATTCCCCACCTCATCACGCCAGTCATCGTCGACACGCAGAAAGTCGTCAATGCCTTGCAATGGATGATGCAGCAGATGGAGAATCGGCTTGAACTGCTGGCGCAGCAAGGCGCGCGCGACATTGCCTCCTACAACGAGAAGGTCGGTGATGGGAATCGCATGCCCTATCTCGTCCTGATCGTTGATGAGTTGGCGGATCTGATGATGACATCAGGCAAGGCTGTTGAAAACGGTCTCGTTCGGCTCGCCCAGATGGGACGCGCAACCGGCATCCACATTGTCGTTGCAACCCAACGTCCGTCCGTCAACGTGATCACGGGACTCATCAAGGCTAACTTCCCAACACGAATCAGCTTTATGGTGACATCGCTGGTCGATTCAAGGACGATCCTGGACGGGGCGGGCGCAGAGAAGCTGCTGGGACGCGGCGATATGCTCTACCTGCCGCAGGATGCCTCCCGTCCCATCCGCATCCAGAGCGCGTTTATTTCATCGCATGAATCGGATGCAGTTGTCGACGCGTGGCGTGCCCAATCCAAGGGCTATGTGCCGCCGGAGTTGCCTGACCTAGTTCAACCGGAAGACATCGGCCTGCAATCGCGGGGCCGGAATGGCAGCTCGGACGATATGAACGGGAACGGGTCCAAACGTAACGGCTCCGGCGAGGACGACATCATGGAGCAGGCGCGCGAGTTGGCCGACATCTACAACGGCAAGGTTTCAACGTCGCTGCTGCAGAGGCGGTTGGGTATTGGTTATCCGCGCGCGGCGCGGCTGCGTGATCGGCTTGTAGAAGAGGGCGTGGCCGGAGCCGAGATCCCCAACGCTCCGGTGGAGACGGCTGGTCGTGGACTCAGGCGTACCCGCGAAGCAGCTGCTGCCGTGGAAGAAGTCGACGGGGACGAGTAGACCGCTCCCCTGCCCTGCTTGCACAGTTCGAGCAGAGATTGTTCCATTTCGCTAAGCGTACCGATACGCGGTATGCTTGTGTTCATGATTAGGTCGTTTCGCCACAGAGGACTGAGACGACTCTATGAACGAGACGATTCGAGCGGCATAGGAGCCAACATCCTGAATCGCGTCACTATGGCACTAGCAGACCTTGATAATGCCAACAGACCGAGCGACATCGATTTGCCCGGGTACAGGCTGCACCGCCTGAGAGGTGATCGCACAGGGTTGTGGAGTATGACGATCTCAGGTAACTGGCGGATCACGTTCCGGTTTGAAGATGGTGATGCTTATGACGTCGATCTGGTTGACTATCACTAGTGAGGGGGCAGAATCGTGGCTATGAAGAACCCGCCGCATCCAGGGCGCAGCATCAGGGAAAACTGCCTGGAGCCGCTTGGGTTGAGCATCACTGAGGCGGCGGAGGTTCTCGGCGTTGCCCGACACACCCTGTCGCGCGTGCTGAACGGTCACGCCGGAATCTCACCCGAGATGGCCATTCGCCTCGAAAAGGCCGGTTGGTCCAGCGCCGATTTCTGGCTGCGTCGCCAAACCTCATACGACCTGGCGCAAGCTCGCAAGACCGAAAACCGCATTAGGGTCGAGCGCTACCAACCCCAAGCCACGACGCAAGAGGCCGGCGCCACCCCGTATCAGTCGTAAGGCCTACGACGCGATCTGGGCGGCCGGTGTTACTTCCTTGACGCGGTCGATCATTCCCTCGGCGATGTCCTTGTAGCGCTTCTGCGCTTTCTTGTGCTTGATTACCGCGAGGTCAGGACCGATATCGCTGAAGTCGCGGGACAACTCGAGCCGTCCAAGGAAAGGAACATCAAGGTCCGTCGCGAGTACCTCTCCGCCGCCCTTGCCGAAAATATCGCCTGACATGTTTTCGACGACGCCGAGGATGTCGATATTCATCTTCTTGATCATGTTGATGGAGCGCTTGGCGTCGAGGACGGCGAGATCCTGCGGCGTGGTCACTACAACGAAGCCGTGCAGTTGAAGCGTCTGCATGATGGTCAGAGGGGCGTCGGATGTGCCAGGGGGAAGGTCGACTATGAGGTATTCAAGATCACCCCACTCGGTAAGTTCGAGGAACTGGTTGATGGCGTTCGTGACCATTGGCCCGCGCCAGATGATAGCCTCTTCCTCGTTTTCCTGGAACGACGCCATGGAGATGGTTTTGACACCGGCACGTTGGGGCGGATGGAGTATGCCATCCACATAACGCGGGCGCTCCGTCACACCGAGGAGTTTGTCCGCGTTGGGGCAGTCGATGTCAGCGTCAAGCAGCCCGACGGAATGCCCCATCTGTGACAGCGCGACGGCCAGGTTCACGGCAACTGTTGTTTTACCAACTCCGCCCTTGCCGCTGTAAACAGCGACGCGATACTGGATCTGATTAAGGTGCTCAGCAATCTTCTTGCGGCGCTCCCACGTCTTCATCATGGAACCGAGGCGCGCGCGGGCCTGATCATTCATTCCGGGTTGAGCCACTGTCTTCCCCTCTCCGTGCTAAACGGCGACGCGCCTGTGACCAGCGCGCCGCAAACCTCTCCATTTTAGCGGGTTAATTCCGGCGGCTTAGAAAGTGTGAACGCCGGGCGCGTCTCAGTTGGGTATCAGTTCGAGAATCTGCGCGGCGTCTTCAGGACTTGACGATGCCGCAACTTGTATATCGCCTTGCCTGACCTGCGCGAGCACGACCGCCCCGTCACCTTCGTAACGATAATAGCGGCCGGTGCGGGATTCGACCCTGTCCAGACCGGCTCGGAGCGCCCCAACGTTGAATCCCCACGAAACCAAGGGGGCCGGAACTCCGGTTCGGGCGATGGCGAGCCCGGTGAGGCCGTGCGACGCAAATTCTTCCGGCGCAGTGTTAACGCTCAGCTCGGGAAGAGAGTCGCCGTACACCGCAAAGACTGCGTTGTCTAACTGGAGCGTCTCGAGCATCTCACCAAATTGGGTGAGGTCAACGATGCCCTGCCCTGCGAGCCATTCCAGGATCTCGTTCATGCGCTCAGGAGGAACCTGTGTGAATCCTGCGGCGAGCACCGGCTTTGGCGGCGCTTGCGGCAGGTTGAGGGCGTTGCGCCACATTCCTGTCCGGGTCAATTGTTCGTCAGTGATGAAGTGATTGCCGTTCAGCGTGTTGCGCATGGACCACACCTGCTCCTGGTCGCCAAGAACGACCTCCGCGTCCCGCCCATTCCTGTTGGCCCACGTTGATATACCCGCATCAACGCGCGAAAGCACGTTGTGTGCGGCAATCGCATCCATCTCGTTGCCAAATGTGAAGCGAATCGTTGTGGTTATTGCTTGCTGGTCCATGTCAGTCGGACTAAGCCAAAGGGAGATCGAGCGGGCTTCCGCATGCCAGGGGGTAGTCGAACCATCCCGTTGTCTGAGGTTCGCGCTGATGCTGATTGTTGAATCATCGCCGGGCGGTTTCACAAAGATGTAGCCACCAATGGGCACGTCAGGAACTCGTTCGCCGAAACCCTCAGGAACGCCGGGTTCACCATCAGTGGCCAGGCGATCAACGCAGCCCGTGAGGGCGATTGCACTGAGGGTCAGGAGTGTCGCCGGCAGCAACCAGCCAAGTCCGCGGAGTGTGCTCAGCGCAGACATGACTCACTCAATCATCAGCCGGCGCAGTTCAACCATTTGGTCTCGCAACGCGGCGGCCTTTTCAAACTCCAGGTTGCGGGCGGCCTGCTTCATCTGCTTCTCAAGTTCACGCGCTGTCGTCGCCACGTTCTCTTGCGATATTTCGCTCGGAACTGTTTCGTATACGGCGCGAGATTCCGCGACCTGTCTGACTCTTTCCGTGATGTCATGGACAGCCTTCTGGATGCCCTGCGGCACGATGTCGTGGTCTGTGTTGTACTCCTCTTGCAGGTCGCGTCGGCGGTAGGTTTCCTCGATGGCGTTGCGCATAGAATCGGTGACGCGGTCGGCGTACATGATGACGTGGCCGTTGACGTGGCGTGCGGCGCGGCCGACAGTCTGGATGAGGGACGTGCCTGAACGCAGATAGCCTTCCTTGTCAGCATCGAGGATGGCGACGAGGCTGACCTCCGGCAGGTCCAGACCCTCGCGCAGGAGGTTGATGCCGACTATGACGTCATACACGCCGAGTCGAAGATCACGCAGTATCTCGCTGCGGTCGAGGGTCTTCACGTCCGCGTGGATGTAATGGGTCTTGACGCCCATCTCTTGAAGGTAGTCTGCAAGCTGCTCCGCCATGCGCTTGGTGAGCGTGGTGACGAGAGCGCGTTCTCCCCGGTCCACTCGCTCCTTGATCTGGGCGAGCAAGTCATCCACCTGCCCTCGCGTCGGCTTGACCTCCACTGTCGGATCTAGAAGACCCGTCGGTCGAATGACCTGCTCCACGACACTGTTGCTGACCTCATGTTCATAGGCGCTGGGCGTGGCGGACACGAAGACAATCTGCCCGAAGAGTTGCTCAAACTCTGTGTAATTCAGTGGGCGGTTATCCAGCGCGGACGGCAACCGGAAACCGTAATCGATCAGCACCTGCTTGCGGGCGACGTCGCCGTGGAACATGCCGCGCAACTGCGGGATGGTCATGTGTGACTCATCGATAAAGACGAGGTAGTCCTTTGGGAAGTAGTCGAGGAGTGTCCAGGGTCGGCTACCTGCTTCACGGCGCTGGAGGTGGCGCGAATAGTTCTCGACGCCGGCGCAGTAGCCGGCCTCACGCATCATCTCCAGATCGTAACGGGTGCGCTGTTCAAGGCGCTGCGCCTCAACGAGTTTGCCCTGCTCCCGGAACCATGACACGCGCTCGTGGAGTTCTTCTTCGATATCGATGATGGCGGCACGCAGTTTCTCTTCGCCGGTCACCCAGTGCTTGGCGGGGTAGATGGCCACCTTCGAACGTTCGCCAAGAGTATGGCCTGTGGTGGTATCGACGGTGACGATGCGCTCTATCTCGTCGCCGAAGAACTCGATGCGGACGGCGGTCTCTTCGTATGAGGGCTGCACTTCAATGGTGTCGCCGTTGACGCGGAAACGGCCGCGTGTGAAATCAAAGTCGTTTCGCGCGTACTGCATATCAATGAGACGGCGAATGACATCGTCACGCTTGTGCCGCGACCCGCGTTCAAGCATAAGGATGAAGGCCGCGTACTCATCCGGCGCTCCGAGGCCATAGATGCAGGAGACGGAGGCAACGATGACCACATCGCGGCGCTCCCACAGAGCCTTTGTGGCAGCGTGGCGCAGGCGATCAATTTCATCGTTGATGTGCGAGTCCTTTTCGATGTACGTGTCTGACCGCGGGACGTATGCCTCCGGCTGGTAGTAGTCGTAGTAAGACACGAAGTATTCGACGGCGTTGTTGGGGAAGAAGTCGCGGAACTCCATCGCCAGCTGTGCTGCAAGGGTCTTGTTGTGCGCGATGACGATAGCGGGCCGCTGAGACTGAGCGATGATGTTGGCCATCGTGAAGGTCTTGCCGCTGCCTGTGACGCCTTTGAGCGTTTGATAGCGGCGACCGTCCCCAAGACCATCCACAATTGTGCCGACGGCATCGGGCTGATCCCCCATCATTCCGAATGGGGACACTAGCTCAAACTGCCGATCCGTCGCCGGGTATTCTGCAATCGCCATCAACTGATCCTGACTGTGGGCTCCCCAGGTTCGCCCAACACCCTAGTATAACTAGGGTTTGCGTTGAGAGTCGCCCAATCTCTACGATTGGTCAGCTTGTTGGTCCAGCGCTCGCAAGAATTCTGCGGACGTTACAAACTCCACGCCACCATACCCCCACATTCGCAGCACTTCCCTATCTGCCGTCACAAGATAGCGCGCTTGCCCTGCGTGTGCGACCTCAACCAGCCGCCGGTCTCCCGCATCCTTCAACGTCAACTCTTCCAGAATAGGCGCTTCGACCAGAACCGATCTCTCTCTCAGTTCCGTCAGCAGTACATCCCGTTCTTCTCTGCTGCCAATTCTTTCGATCCACCGGGCGCCGACGACCAACTCTGCTTCGCGGAGCGTGGCTTCGGAGGCAACGAGTTCAAATCTACCGGCGCGCCAGAGATCAAGGATGCGGCTCGTGGAGCCGCCGCGCTTCGCAAGCGCGCCCACGAGCAGGTTTGTATCAATGATGGCCCGCAACGGCGCTCCGTTTGCGCAAAACCGGGCACACACAGTCTATAGGCGTCGGCTAACTCAGCGGCCTGGAAACAACCACACGAGTCATTGCCCATCGCACCATCAATAGCGGGGTGATGATAGCTGCAATGATCGGTCCACCGCCAACATCCGGCAGTTGCGGATCCACCGTTGTGGCGGCGTAGATACTGATCACTATGAGGATCACCTCCATCAGCAACTCGCGATTTCCTGGACGTTTCAGCAGGCCGGCGTTCCAGAATGAAACCTCCCGTAGGGCGGCAGGCAAGCTCGATCCAATGGCAACTGCAATCAGCGCCCACGCGATGATAGTGAATTGGGGCAGGAGCACTCCGATGACATGGAGGTTCAGGAGCACGGAGATGAATCCGATGGCGGCCCACCAGGGATTGGATGTTGCTGCGCCGAAGCGCCCTCCCGTGTACAGAACATACGCGCAGAGCACACTTATCAGGGCGAGGACGACGAAGAAACTCTCAAGCATGTGTTTAGGTTCCGCCTTCGCTCAGGGTGGCCAAAGCCAAACGGACTCGCTCATCAAGCGAGGGTGGCTCCTCCAACTCCGGGTTTACAACTGCCGTTACGGCGAGGCGAATCTCCTGCGCGGTATAGCCCAATGATTGCAGCACGGCGGTTAGTTCGGCGTCCAGGATTGTAGGCGCGCGGGTTGGGCCGGCGGTCAGTCCCGCGATATCCAGCTCGTCCAACTTGCCTTTCAGTTCCACAATGACGCGCGAGGCGCTGCGCTTGCCGACGCCGGGCGCTCGCGCCAATGCCGCGGCATCCCCCTGCTCTATCGCCTCCACAAGGTCTGCGGGCGACAGCACCGACAGAATGACCAATCCAAGACGCGGCCCGATGCCGGAGACAGCGAGAAGGGCCGTGAAAGCCGCCCTTTCCTCCGCACTGCGGAATCCGTAGAGGGTGATGTTCTCGTCACGGACGATTAGATGCGTGAATAGGCGGACGGAGGCGCCGATGGGGCCGAGGCCGGACAGGGCGGATGACGGGACCTGGGCGCGGACGCTGACGCCGCCGATGGCAACATCGGCCCAGTTTTCGCCGCGCGCCTCAAGAATGCCCTGAATGCTGGAAATCATCGTTCACAGCGTACCAGAGGGGGAGGGAGAGAGTGGTTATTCGCCCGAGAGCAATGGCCGCATATGGTCAACGAACTCTGAAACCCTGTTGAGGCTGTCGCTTACTTCGTCGCCGTCCAGGACGCCTTCGTAGAAATTGAAGTGGAGATGCCCAGCGGTCTGGAAGAGGGCCATGAGATCATCTATTCCAAACTCTGTCCTGAGATGACGAACCACAGCGTAGAGTTCTACATGGCCGCCATGATCCAACCCTTGCTCTTCAGCCACCGCCTTGACGATTTGGGCGGCGGCTCCCCAGCCCTTTTCGGAGGCTTGGTGGAGGTCGCCTTGCTCCAATTCTTCATAGGCCTGCCGGAGGAATATGCGGCTCTGCGCCGCGTATCTATTTGCTACAACCATGGGGACATTCTACATGGCTGTGTTTGCACATACGGCTGCGGAGAGGATTACCTCGGTAGGCCCAGGCCGCGCCAGGCGATGATGTTTGCGCCGAGGGCGATGCCACCACCGCCGCCTGATTCGTTCTGGGACAGCATGTAATGCGTGCCGTAGATGCCGTCGCCGGGCGCCCGATGCTCGCCCTTATGCAGCGCAACGTACGGCCCCAGTGCTTTCGCGAATGTCGGCCAGAGCCAATACTTTGACGTGTGGAGAACGCGCCAGCCGGACATGGCTCCCTCCGCCTGCGGAACCTCTCCTGCCGCCTGCATGGCCGCGACACGATACGCCAGCATTCGGTCGATCTCAAGCGTCACGCGCAGGTCCGCCAACTGGTGCCGCGTAACGCCATTGTTGAGTATCGGCTCCCCGTTAAAGTTCAGGTCGCGCGCCATGGCGATGAAGCGGTCGAATACGCCGATCTGTCTTGCAGCGTTGTCGATGCCCGTCCGCTCGAAATTGAGCGTTGTCATCGCCGCATACCAGCCTCGGTTCATCTCGCCGATGAGATAACGCTTTGGTACACGGACCTCATCCATGAAGACCTCATTCCATCGGCGGGTGCCGAAGAAGTCATACAAGGGCCGCAGAGTGATGCCGGGCATCATTTTTCCGTCATCGTCTGTCAGTTGCATTGCCAGGTACGTGATGCCGCGATGCTTCGGGGCGCTCGGGTCTGTGCGGACGAGGATGTGATACCAGTTGGAGAAATGCGATCCGGACGACCATATCTTTTGGCCTGTAACGACGATGTCGTCGCCGTCTTCCACACCGCGTGTCTGCAGGCTGGCAAGGTCTGTTCCTGCATTCGGTTCGCTGTAGCCCTGCGCCCAATCGATGTCCGCGGTGGCCATCTTGGGGAGGAATTGTTCCTTGAGCCAATCGGAGCCATGGAACATGATTGCGCCGGTGATGTTGGCGCTCGGCGTGCCCTCAGGAGCGTCCGCGTACCCGAGTTCCTCCATGTAGACAAACTGATTGTCAAAGGGGGCATTCGTGCCGCCGAACTCCTCCGGCCAGTGCATCGTGTACCAGCCCTTATCGACGAGCTTCTTAATGAATTCATGGTCATGCTTCCGCGAATCGGCGTTCGCAAAGTCCATGGAGCGGACGTTGATGGAGTGAGCCTCAAAATCACGAGGGTCCCAGTTTTCCTTTAAGAACGCGCGAACTTCGCCGCGGAATTGCTCCGCCTCCGGCGACAGTCTGAAGTCCATGATCTACCCCCTCACCCTCATCCTTTCAGGTTAGCGTAGCAAATTGGCCGTCTGAGTCTGTAGCGAGGACGATTGCACAGCGTCGCACATGGCGACGGCGAGGGCGTCCGTGGCATCCGCCGGGACCTTATTTTCCGGCATCGTCACCTGCATCCTCAGCAGCCGATCAACGTCCTGCTTCGACGCCCTACCGTGTCCGGCGACAGTGCTCTTCACCTGGGCAGGCGCATATTGGCGGACGGGGATGCCTCGCTCCGCAGCGATGACGAGCGCGACACCGCGCGCTTCCCCAACCGAGAATGCCGCTTTGACGTTGCGCCCGACAAATGGGCTCTCAATGGCGATGGCATCAGGGCTCAGGCGACCCACAATTTCAAGCAACCCTTCGCGGAGTCGCAAGAGACGTAATTCCAGTGGATCATCCCGCTTGAGCCGAACGACGCCGCACTCCACAAACGCGTGCGCGCTGCCGTCGTCTTTGGTGTCGAGAACGCCATAACCTGCAACGTGTGTTCCGGGGTCAATACCGAGGACGCGCGCCATCACAGGCCGCCGTGTCACGCGGGCCTAAACGGCCGCGGCATCTTCCAGCACTTCCGCGGGGAAGTCGGCGTTGGTGTAAACCTGTTGAACATCATCGAGTTCATCGAGTCGCTCCAACAGGCGGAGGTTCTGCTTTGCTGCCGAGACTTCGAGTTCAACCTGTGTCTTGGGTCGCATGGTGATTTCGGCCTGGACAACCTTTGCGCCCTGCTCTGCCATGGCTTCACGAACCGCCTCAAGTTGGCCGGGAGCCGTGTAGACCTCCAACTGTCCGCTGTATGGGTCGCCAACATCTTCCGCGCCGGCATCAATGGCAGACAGCGCTATCTCTTCAAGTTCTTCTTCATTCCCTTCAACGACGATGGTTCCGGTATTGTCGAAGATCCAGTTGACGCTGCCGACCTCGCCGATATTGCCGCCCTGCCTGCTGAAGGTGGAGCGAACTTCGTTCGAGGTCCGGTTGCGGTTGTCGGTTAGCGCCTGCACGAGAATCGCTACGCCACCGATTCCATAGCCCTCGTACCAGATCTCTTCGAGCGCATCACCATTGTCGCCACCAGCAATCTTCTTGAGGGTGCGATCAATATTATCGTTCGGCATGCCGGCATCCTTGGCACGCTGTACGGCGAGTCTGAGGCTGGGATTGAACTCCACGCTCACTCCGCCATCGCGGGCGGCAGTGGCTATCTCACGCGACAACTTCGTAAAGAGCTTGGCACGCTTGGCGTCAGTTGCGCCCTTTTTTCTTTGGATTGTTGACCAATGAGAGTGTCCAGACATGGCATTATTCTACGTCATGCGGAATTGAACAGTGTCAAGAGCTCTGATGTGGGCAACTCAATCCGGGATCGAAAGCAACGGTGGTTCTAGCGGCGTCGACGGCGCCGCCGACGTCGCTGCTGCGTCGGCTGATCCTGTGGCGTCTCCGGCTCTGCCGCAGGTATCAGCCCTTCTATGGGTTTCACCCGGATGACAGCGTTGTCCAGGTCAATCGTGGCGATCTCATCCGTATTCGGAATCAGTGTTTCCGGCCTGCCCTCCGCGCGGACAACCAGCACGTCATTCACACCGGTCTCGATGATGTCTTCGACGGTTCCAAGCGGTTCGTTGTCAGATTCCGTGACGACGGGCAGGCCAATCAATTGAAATCGGTAGTAGGCGCCGCCAGGTAATGGGATGACATCCTCTTCCCGAATATCGAGTGTTGCACCGCGGGGGATTGTTTCAGCCTGTGTGCGGGAGCGAACTTCATCAAGCTGGACTATGAGCCGATCCGGGCCGCTAGCCCGGGCGCTTGAAACGGTTACAGGCTCTTCCGCGAGCAAGAGCCTGCTACCCGGTTCAAACCGTTGAGGAAAGTCCGTGAGGACTTCTACTTTAAGTTCGCCCTTGATGCCGAAAGGGCCACTGATACGACCAACTGTTATGTAAGGTGATGAGGTGAAGCGTCGATCCACAGGCTTGACGATTCTAGACGATCTCCAGACTGGCTCTCACACCACGCCTGATTGCGGCGATCCTGAGCACCGTTCGGATGGCTTCGGCAACACGGCCCCCACGACCAATGACCTTGCCCTTGTCACCTTCGGCGACCACGAGGCTAATCAATATCCGGCCGTCCTCAGCGACGCTCTCAGTCACGCGAACTGCATCCTTGTCCTCAACAATGCTCATAGCGATAAATTCAACGAGCTCCTTCACGATCACGTCCCAACTGCCATTGCTGGCGCATTTTTATGCCGACGCGATTATCCCCTGCCTCCGAAAGAGCTTGGTGACAGCTTCACTAGGCTGAGCGCCTTTGCTCAACCATTCCCGTGCTTTATCGTGATCAACGTGAAGAGAATCAGGGCCGGTGCGGGGGTCGTAATGCCCTATGATCTCGACAAAAGCTCCGTCTCGTGGCGCTCGTTGGTCGGCCACCACGACACGATAATGCGGTTGCTTACGGAAGCCCTTTCGAGTTAGGCGAATTCGCAGCATATGTTCCTTTACCTTTGCAGTAACACGATGTTGGGGGTTGGAAATTTATCGTCGCGACAATACTAAACCACAGTATAGCCCCCTAGGGCAAATGTCCGCATCCAGTCGCTCCAAAACGGGCTGTCGGTGTGGCGGACGCGGCGCATTAGTACCCCCTTCTATGACAACAATAGGCATCATCGTTGACGGAACTTTCCCGTCTCAATACGATTGTTCTACCACACTCCCGCTCGATTCGCGCGGCAGAGATGTGTCAGCCGCATAGAGGTACCGTTGACTGCGCACGATTCCGCCTTTGATGAACAGGATCACTCACGGCGCGGACGATTCAACGTCCGTTTGCTTATGGGCGCCGGCGTGGTCGCCCTCGTCGTCGCTTATCTGATCTTTCTTTCGCTTGATGCTGCTACCGCCGCCTACATGAACGTGGACGAATTAGCCGCAGCGCCGGATATCACGGATGATCGCCGACTCAGAGTGGGCGGAACGGTGACCGCCGGTTCAATCGTCCGCGGGGAGGACCTTATCTACGAATTCGAGGTGCATGGGGACGAAGCCACGATTCCCGTCGTTTACCAGGGGGCTCCACCGGACATCTTCGGCGACAACGCCATTGTCTTTGTTGAGGGCTATTACTCACCCGGCGGCACATTCAACGCAGACGTTTTGCTGACACGCCACCCGGACACCATGGAGCCATTGCCCAGCGGGGTGACGGCTCCCGACTACGAACCAACGTACGGCTAGGCTTTCAACGCCACCATGCAGCTTTCTGACGCCGGTTACATCGCTCTGATTCTCGCGCTTGGCGCTGCTCTGTATGGCAGCGCAGCGTCTGTGTTGGGGGCGCGTCTGTCCATTGCTCCACTGACGGCGAGCGGGCGCAATGCCATCTACGTGGTGGCGCTGTTGCTTGTCATGACGGCCTCCATCCTTGTGTATTCCTTTGTCGCTCAGGACTTTGGGCTGCGCTACGTGACGCTGCACTCCAGCACCACCATGCCGTGGTACTACATACTCTCCGCCTTCTATGCCGGCCAGGAAGGATCCCTGCTCTATTGGTCAACGCTGTTGGCGGTGTTTGGTAGCGTCATGATCTTCGTCATGCGCAGGCGATATCCGGCGCTGATGGGTTACGCGAACGCCGTCATCCTTGCGAACCTTTCCTTCTTCCTGATTGTGCTGGTGTTCTTTGCCAATCCCATGGCGCGGCTCCCCGCAACGATGCCGGACGGCGTGGGGCTGAATCCCCTGCTCCAGGACCCGGGAATGCTGGTTCATCCCCCGATGCTGCTGGCCGGGTACATGAGCTGGACGCTGCCCTTTGCAATCGGCATCGCCGCGCTGGCGACAGGTCGGGTGGGAGTGGAGTGGACACGGGCGCTGCGGACACCGACCCTCATTGCCTGGAGCATTCAGACCGCGGGGCTCATCCTCGGCGGTTGGTGGGCGTACCACGTGCTGGGCTGGGGCGGGTACTGGGGGTGGGACCCGGTAGAGAATGTCGCGTTCTTGCCGTGGCTAACCGGCACCGCATTCCTCCATTCGGTCATGGTTGTTGAGCGGCGCGGGAAACTCAAGGTGTGGACGCTGAGCCTTGTTTTTGCGACGTATCTATTGGCCATTTTCGGAACGTTCATCGTTCGCAGCGGCATCCTGAGCTCCGTCCATAATTTTGCGGAATCGGACGTCGGCGGCCTGTTCCTTGGGTACTTTGTCGGGGCGATGGTACTGCCACTCATTCTTCTCTTTTGGCGGCTGCCTCGCATCCGTGACGAGGAGGGGTTCGAGGCGGTTCTCTCGCGCGAGTCCGGCTTTCTATTCAACAACGTCCTGCTGTTCAGCATCGCCTTTGCCACGTTCTGGGGCACTGTGTACCCGATGATATCCGAGGCCCTTGGCAATCAACGGCTGACAGTGAGCGCGCCCTTTTATCTCAAGGTGAACGGCCCACTGTTTCTCGCCCTGATCTTACTGATGGGCGTCGGGCCGCTGCTGGCGTGGCGTAAGTCAACCGGTCAATCCTTGTGGCGGAATCTCCGCATTCCGATAGGGATCGGCGTGCTGACGGCAGCAGTGCTTGCACCGTTGCTGCGTGACGCCATTACACCAATCGCGTTTGGTGCGTGCGCTTTCGTCCTGACGACCGTGGCCCAGGAATATGCTCGTGGCATTCGCATACGGCGGAGCACAACGCGAGAGTCTTACCCGTCTGCCGTAACCGGCCTCGTCTCACGCGACCGTCGTCGCTACGGTGGCTATCTCGTCCACGTTGCCATCGTCGTACTCGGCATCGGCCTCATTGCGTCCACGGCGTTTCAGTCCGCGACGGAGGTCAATCTGCTGCGGGGAGAATCCGTGACTATTGACGACTACACCATCACGTACGCGGGGACGGCATCAATCCAGGAACCGAACCGGCAGGTATTCAGTTCACAGTTGATTGTTGAAGAGGACGGCACGACCGTAGGCCAGCTTTTTCCCAAGACGCAGGTCTATCCGAATTTTGAAACGCAGCCGACGAATCGCGTCGCGGTCCTCTCAACATGGCGGCATGATCTCTATGTTTTCCAGGCCGGATTTGATGATGAGTCCGCGACCTTCGCTATCTTTATCAATCCGCTGATGACCTTTGTCTGGCTGGGCAGTTCGATGATCTTCCTGGCCCTGCTCATCACTGCGTGGCCGGGACGTGTACCGGCCGTGAGACCCGTTTGGGAGCCGATCGGGTCAGCGGGGTCTGCCGCCCCGCGGCAATCTTGAGCGGAAGACGCTGATATAGCGATGTCTCGAATAATGAACCGCCGGGGAATACCGAAGGTGGGCGTCGTTGTGTTGGCCACTGCGCTCGGGCTTTTTCTTCTCCTTGGCATACCATCCATAGCCCACGGCCAAGACACTGACACTGACGAGTTCTCGCGACAGGAGCTTGAACTGTTGGCGCTCTCGCCACAGGCTCGCGCTACTGCCAATAAGCTGCAGTGTCCGGTCTGTGACGGACAGCCAATCACGGAATCAAATGCCACGATTGCTCGCCAGATGAAGGCGCGCGTGCAGCAGCTCGTCGATGCCGGAACGAGCGAGGACGAGATTCTCGATTTCTTTGTTCAGCGTTACGGCCCGGAGGTTCTACGGGAGCCGCGTCCCGAGGGCATCGGCTGGGGCGTTTGGGTCGCGCCGCCTATCATTGCGCTGTTCGGGCTGATCATCGTCTACTTTGGGCTGCGCAGCGGGAGAAGAATACGCTCTCAACCCCAGTCGGCACGACCCGCCCCACCCTCAGCGGCAGACGACGATGAGATCGTTGCGCGGGAAATCGGGCGCATAACGAGAGACACGAATTGAGGCGCGGGTGGATCTAGTACCCGTCGTTCTGACACTTCTGGCCGTCGTCGTGACTGTCATTGGTATTGCGTTTCCTCTTATTCGAGCGCGTGGCACGGATGACGGGACTGCCTCGTCAGACGAACTGTCGGACCTGGGACGCATGAGGGAGGCGCGCAACGAAGCGCTGACGGCCATCATGGACCTGGACGACGAGCTGGACCGGGGCAACGTTTCCGAGGGTGAACACCGCGTCACGAGGGTTCTGTTGGTACGGCGCGCCGCCGCACTGATCCGTGAGATAGAGGGCCGGGAACACATCCTCGACGAGGAAATCGAACGCGTTGTGGGGCTGCGTCGTGAACGCATGAGGGGTGAGGATCACCCCGCCTCTTCTGAACAGTCGGACACCCAGGCGGAATCGACGCCATGACTGCAGGGCAGAACGATTCCGATGATACGCACGCTGCTCAGGACGAGGCTATGCGAAGGTTGTGGGCCCGAATTGGGGCGTTGATCCTGATGGCCGTCTCGCTTGTTCTGATTGCACTTACCTTGGTTGCGCCACTCGCACGTCCCGCTGCGGCGCAGGAAACTACCCAGCAGGCACTTACGTCAGGAGCGCCAATAACCCTTGAAGCCTTAGTCAGGAACGGCACCGCGGGGGCGTCCGTGCCGGAAGGCCTTATCGTCACGCTGCAAGTGTTTGACCTTGAGAACAATGAACTGCAGCGGCTTGAAGCGGAGGCCGACACGAACGGAGGCGTGGCATTCGATGGAGTGATTGGCAATGAGGAGGTCACCTACACGCTCTCGGCGGCCTATAACGAAGTCCGCTTCTTCAGCGACGCATATATCTCCACGATTGATCGCGATGGGCCGATTCACCTAACGATCTTCGAGCCTACGTCTGATCCGTCCGTGATTCGCATCACCGGGGACAGTTCCGCTATCACGCCGCCGGAAGATGATTCCGGTGTGCTGCGCATCCTGCAGGTGACCACTTTCGAGAACACGAGTGACCGCGCCTTTGTGGGCAACGACCCGTTGAATACGCGGCTCACCGTTCGGTTGCCGCTGCCCGTCATGGCGTTCGATCTTGAGTCCGTTCACAGTCCCGGCAGCCTCGTGCTCGCGCCGGACAGCCGCGACGTGTATTCCATCATTCCCCTCATGCCGGGCATTGAGGAATACATCGTCACCTATGGCGTCCTGTACACGACCGACGTGTTGGCCTGGAGCAAGACCTATCCCTACCCCACTGAGATTGCCCGCCTGTTGGTTCCGGAGGAGATCTCGTTCCGCCCCGGCTCCGAATGGGTGCAGATGCAGGACTCAGAGGTGTCCGGCGTGACGTATGCTCGCTATGAAATGAGGTCGATCATCGGGGGCGAGACCCTCAGCGGCACGGTTGCAGATCTTCCGCTAAGCGCCGGCTCACGCAGCCGGAGCCTTGAGCAGACGCTGCGCGATGTGGCGCTGGGTGTTGTCGCAGTCGCGCTCATCATTGCAGCGGGTTTTGCGCTCTGGTGGGGACGGTTCCGCAACCACAGGCGCGGCCCCGAAAACTCCGACATCGACCGCGAGGCGCTGTGGTCGCAAAGAGATGCTGCCGTTGCTGAGTTGGCACGATTGGAGGAGGCTCGAGACGCGGGCGACATCTCAGAGGACGAATATGCGGAGGACTCAACGCCTCATCGTGACGTCCTGCGCCGAATACTTGAAGAGGAACGGACGCAATGACCGCTGAGCAATCCGGCTCCTCGTCACAGGCCATCGTGCGCTGTGCCGGCCTTGAGAAGTCATATGGACAGCGCCCGGCGATTCGGAATCTGAATCTCACAATCAACGTTGGAGAGCGTATCGCGCTGTTCGGCGACAACGGTGCAGGAAAGTCCACGCTGTTACAGCTCATCTCTGGCCTGTTACGACCGAGCAGAGGGGGCATTCGGGTGTTCGGGGGGCAGCCGTGGGGTCGTGAAGGCGCCCACGCTCGAGCGCAGATCGGCACGCTGAGTCACCAGAGTCATCTGTATGAGGAACTGTCCGCACGAGAGAATCTGACGCTGTACGGCAAGCTCTACGGCGTGACGGAACCCCAAGTGAGAGCGGATACGCTCATTTCAGAGTTTGGCCTGTCAGGACGGCGAGTGGATCCGGTACGAACGCTTTCGCGGGGCATGACGCAGCGCGTGTCCCTGATGCGGGCGTTGATCCATCATCCGACGCTGCTGCTGCTGGACGAGCCGGAAACAGGACTCGACGCCACGTCGCGACAGATGCTCGCTGAGCACATCACGGAGCAGGGCGCGGGTGTGACGGTGGTCCTAGCGACGCACAACGTTGAAATGGGCGTTTCTCTGACGACGCGCGATATCGTGCTGCGGGGAGGAGAAATCATCCATGACTCCGCTACAATCTCCGACTTGGCGATGGACACGGCTCAGCGTCGCCAACTGGTCGCAGCTCATCTTGGCGGCAGTGTCTCATAAGGTTCCTAACGTGCAGCCCCAACAAGCTTCACCACCTGGCTATCTGGGCCAATTCCGCATCCTGTTCAGCAAGGAGATTGCGGTTGAGTTTCGGTCGCGGGAGACGGCTGTGCCGATGGCTGTCTTTGCGGTGGCAGCGCTGATTGCCTTTCAGTTCTCGTTTGACCTGCGCGGCGGCACGTTGAATCTTGTTGCGCCGGGAGTCCTGTGGGTAGCCATCATCTTTGCGAGCCTACTGGCGTTGGGGCGCTCCTTTGCGCGGGAGGTGGAGCGCGGTTCGCTTGACGGGCTGCTTGCCAGTCCCATTGACCCAGGGGCGCTTTACCTGGCCAAGGTGGCGGCAAACGTCCTGATGTTACTGGTCCTTGAGATTGTCATCGTTCCGTTGACGGCGGTGCTGTTCAATCTGCAGCTATTTCAGCCTGCGCTCCTGCTCACGCTTGTGATGGGGAACATCGGTATCGCGGCGGTTGGAACGATCCTTGCTTCCATCGCGGCGCGCGCACGGGCAAGAGAAGCGCTGCTACCGATCATGCTGCTTCCGCTGCTGGTGCCTGTCATCATCAGCGCGGTGCGGGCGACGGGGCTCGCGATCGATGAACGGCCATTTAGCGAGATTCAGCCATGGTTGGGTGTTTTGGGCGCTTATGACCTGGCATTTGTCACCCTGTCCGCGCTTATCTTCTATGTTACGGTTGAACGGTGAGCCTTTCTGACCGCCGTTTCTCCACCATAGATATTGTTGGCGTCGCCGCGTTCGCTGTGATGCTCATCGCGCTTTATCTCGCAATTGTTGAGTCGCCGTCAGAGCGCGTGCAGGGTATCCATCAGAAGATCTTCTACGTCCACGTGCCAAGCGCTCTTGTGGCTTATGTGTCGATTGGTGTTGTTGCGGTCGGCAGCGGCATGTACCTGTGGAAGCGCACACACAAGTGGGACAGGCTGGCGATTGCGTCCGCGGAGCTCGGCGTCATCCTGACGACGCTGACACTGGTGACCGGGTCACTGTGGGGGCGGCCGGTCTGGGGCGCGTGGTGGAACTGGTCGGACGCCCGTCTGGTGACGACGCTGGTTATGTGGCTCGTGTATGTCGCTTATCTGATGCTGCGGTCACTGGGAGAGCGGGGGCCCGCGACATCACGGGCGGCGGCCGTTCTCGGCCTGCTTGGTTTCGTGAATGTTCCAATCACCTATTTCTCGGTTTATTTGTGGACGTTCCTGCACCCTTTGCCAACTCTGCAGTCGTCAACGGACAGGCCGGAGAGCGCCATTTTGGTCCCGTTCCTTGTGGGGATGGCGGCATTCACACTGCTATACGTGTACTTGATGGCAATGCGGATGCGGTTGGAGGAGTCGCAGCACGAGCTTGACGACCTTCGCGCCGCCCGAGAGATGTTATGAGGGAGCTCTAAGTGGAAAACGGTTTCGGTGACTTCGATCCAATCTTCGTATTTGCAGCATACGCAATCGTGTGGATTGCGTTTTTTGTCTATCTGTATTACGTGGCGCGGAGGCAGTCAGATATCCGCTCGCAGATCGATGCGCTCAAGGAATCCGCGCAAAGCGAGAAGGATAATTCCGAATCCGGCGGCTCGTAGCCGAAAGCTTTAGATTCTCGCCAAAGCGGGAATGTCGGGACAGGGTTCGTTAGAGAATCTGGTCGACCATTACTGCCAGGAAGAGCAGCGACAGGTACAGCAATGAGTACTTGTAGAGTCGCAGGGCGGCGGCTCTGTCCTTTTCCTTGAGGAGCCGGTAGGCGTAGTAGGTGAACATGCCTCCCAGCGCGATCGCGCCCGCGAGATAGACCGAGCTGAGACTCGCCGTTGATATGTAGAGCAGCAGGGCAAGGATATTCACCAGGATGGTGTAGAGGAAGATGCTGGTTCGCGTGCTCTCCTCCCCGAGAACGACCGGCATCATTGGCACGCTGGCCCGCTCATAGTCGTCCTTGATCATCAGCGAAAGGGCCCAGAAGTGCGGCGGCGTCCAGAAGAAGACGATCAGGAACAGATAAACGGCGGGGAGGCCCACGTCTCCGGTCACGCCTGCCCAACCCACGAGAGGCGGAACTGCGCCCGCAGCGCCACCAATGACGATGTTCTGCACTGTGGTCTGTTTGAGCCACAGTGTGTAGACAAAGACATAGAACAACGCCCCGCTCAGCGTGATAGACGCGGCGAGCACGTTTGCCCCACCAGTCAGTACTGCAAACGCGAGTACGTTGAGGGCGATGCCGTACCCGATAGCCATGCGGGGGCTGACCCGGCCGCTTGCGACAGGGCGATGCCGTGTCCTCATCATCGCAGAGTCGATGTGACCCTCCAGGCCGTGATTAATGGCACCTGCGCCGCCGGATGCCAGCGCCCCACCCAGCAAGACGGCAACCACGACCGTCAGTTGAGGCAAGCCCTGTGCGGCAAGAACCATTCCCCCAAGCGCCGTCAGCAGCAGCAGCACCATGACGCGCGGCTTGGTTAACCAGAAGTAGTCGGAGGCGACAACTTTCAATGTTGATGCCGGGGCCAGGCCCGAACCGCCCGCAGGCGAGGGTGGCATCTGCGTTTGCGTGGGTCCGGCATCGTTCTCAGCGCCGGCGGCTTTTGCGCGCGCAGCGAGAATGACCAACAGCACGGCAGCAGCCCACGTCACCGAGGCAAGCGTTATGTGCGCCACACGCGCGGCATGGTGGAATTCGGTCCAGGGAACAAGCGCGCCGATGACTATCTGTACGGCGAGCAAGTGCAGTGTCGCCTGTCCAACCCGGCTGATCATTCGGTCATTCTTTTTCTGACGCCATGAGAGGAATGCGACAAAACCGGTGACGAGGGTTCCGATGACGACCATGTAACGGTGTCCCATATGGATGTTTGCATCGAAGCCGCTGGGCATGATTGCCCCGTCACACAGCGGCCACGCCGAGAATCCACTGCCGCAAGAGAGCGTCGCTTCTTCGGCCACAACGTATGAGCCGGAGAGAATCATCACCAGTGTCATTACGGCGGCAATGGCGGCCCAGATATAGATCTTGCGGGCATCACCGAGGGAGATGCCTTGCCCGTCTGCAGGGGCCGTTACGCGGGGCGCGGCGGCCAGCATGGTCCAGATGAGCAGCGCGAGAATGGCTTCTGCAAGGAAGAGGTGGAGCGTGACGATTGGCGGCGGAAGCTCGGTGATGACTGCCACGCCACCTAGTCCTGCCTGCGTGAGCATGACGACGAGTGTGATCGCGGCAGGAATAAGGGCGCGTCGAGTTGGCTGCTCATTCGCCCTGGACGCCAGGAATGCTACGACGAACATTGCGGCAACAAGGAGTCCAACGATGGCCGCGGTCAGCCGGTGGGAGTATTCAATGAGGACGTGGTATTCAAACGGCGGGATGATGCTGCCGTGGCACAACGGCCAGTCCGGACAGGCCAAGCCGGAGCCTGTAACGCGCACGAAACTGCCGAGGCTAATCAGGAATACAGTTGCGATTGCGGCCGCCAACGCTAGTCCCAACAGAGTCTTGCGGTAGCGGAGGGCGGCGTCGGAGGTATTGGACATCACGTGGTCGTCTGCCCATGCGGGGCACGGTTGGGATGGTTGCTGTAGTAGGCGGCTCGTGAGCGGCGCGTGTCTTCTTCATCGCGGCGAACTGCCACGATAAACAATCCGGCGATCGCGAGGAAGTACGGCGCGATGCCGCCAACCCACATGATAAGTCCGCCAATCTGCTGATCGGTCATGGCGTCGATGCCCCAAAGCGGTTCCTGGCCGATGTACGGCTCATACCAGGGAACAGCCGCAAAGGTAAGCATTGCGGCCAAGGGGAAGGTTAGCGATAACGCCATAACGACGATGACGAGCCGGCCCAGGTACGGGAGCTTTCCACGGATGGGCGTTGGGTCGATGATGGCCCACCAGAAGATTGTTGCGGCAGTGATGAAGCTGGCGTGCTGGCCAATATGCGCGAGGTCATTGGTGACGGCGGCGGCGTAGGCTGCCGGGACGTGCCATGCCCAGATGGCGGCCACGAAGATTGCCAAGCCAACGAGGGGATGGATGAGGATATGGAAGATAAGGCGAACCTGGGGCGCTCTTGCGAGCTTGATGACGGTCAGGCGGCGGATTCCGTACCCCATGCCGCGTACGACAGGCAGAACAGGCGCGCCGAGCAGAATCAGTGGCACGGCAACGTGCGTCAGGAGCATGTGCTGGGCCATATGGAATGCAAAGAGGCGGCCTCCAAGGGTGTCTATAGGCGAGATTAGCGCGAGGAGCAGCAACAACAGGCCGGCAACAAACGACGCGGCGCGCCAGTTTGTGACCACACGAACCTTGAGCGGCTTCAGTCCCCGCAGTCCCCGGATGTAAGTGAGTCCGAGCAGGCCGACAAAGAATAGCGTGAGAGGTTCCCACGACCACGCCAACAGGTAATCTCCGGCGTCATTCATGCCGCAATCCTACGCCATTTGACGGCGCGTTGAGGATGTGGGGACGCGCTGGGCTGACCAAGGCAGTTGGGCCGCCGCAGCGGGCGGGGCGATCCTGCTAGTTGGAATCGCCGCTGTCGTCGTCCGGCGCCCGAGACGCCAGAAACGCGAATCCCAGCAGGAAGATGAGGGCAAGACCAAGCGCGGCCGGTACCGAGTAGTAAACTTTCTCACCAGCCAGCGTGACATAGTCATGCGGGACGACGGCGTAAAGGAGCAGGCCGATGCCAACGATCAGAGCGATGGTGACGACGAGCGAAACGACCGGCAATAGAATCGGCACAAGAAGTCGATCCCGCACGTTGCTGGTCTGTGTCTGTTCGTCGTTGTGCGCCATGTCTGCCTTGCCTTCTTCCGGGTCTTTCAATCAGTCTTTCGTGCCGTCTCTCATGGAAGCGTGAAGTTCTCAAAGAGCGCGACCAATGCCAACAGGACGGCTATCGCAAGGAAAAGGCCGCCGAGGAAGAGCGCCTGATAGAGTTTCGCGTCGAACTTGAGGTGCATGAACCAGCCGACAACAAAGGCGAACTTGACGGCGGACAGGGCGAGCAACGACGAAATCAGGAAGACGGTCGGCACTTCAATGATGACGATGGCCACCTCAACGATCGTGATGACCGTGAGGAGAATCGCAACGTTGATATAGGTACGCGGAGTCGGGTGATCTTCCGTGTGGGCCTGTTGCTCTGCTGTCGCCATTCTGTCTTTCCTCGCTTTGCGTTTCTCTTGTTCCGTCCTACGACGGGATGAGATACACCACCGTAAAGATGACGATCCAAACGATATCCACGAAGTGCCAGTAGAGTCCGACCAGCTCAACCGTCAGATGATGTTTGGGCTTCAGTCGTCCCATATAGGAGGCGCCGACAAGCGTCAGCAGCATGAACACGCCAATCGCCACGTGAGTGCCGTGGAAGCCTGTCAGCACGAAGAAGCTAGTGCCAAAGACGCTCGTTGTGAGAGTCAGCCCTTGATCAACGAACAGGTTGAATTCGTAGAACTGGCCACCGAGGAAGACGGCGCCCTGCAGGGCCGTAGCGAGCAGCCACAGGCGGGCCTGCCGAGAGTTGCCGCGCTGGAGGGCTGCCAGAGCCAGCACCATCGTCAACGAGCTCATCAGGAG
This sequence comes from Chloroflexota bacterium, assembly GCA_026713485.1. Lineage (GTDB taxonomy): Bacteria > Chloroflexota > Dehalococcoidia > UBA6926 > UBA6926 > VXMO01. The sequence continues at coordinate 29,964 of JAPOOK010000071.1, forward strand.
CACGAAGGCGCTGACGGAGGTGTACGGGATGTCGAAAAGTTCCGGTCCCGGTCCGACGGGCACGTTGCTCCGGTAGACCATGTAGGTGGAAATCAGGGCGCCGAAGAAGAGGCAGTCGGACGCCAGAAAGACCCACATGAGGATCTTCCGATGGTCAAGGCCCGTTGTGGTGTAGTGAGCCTCAGCCTGTCCCATTGTCGCGTCGTGTGCCACGTGCGATTCCTTTACCGTTTCCTGCGCAGTCTCGTCGGTTGTTTTCGTGTCAGTCCGTCGGCTCGAAGATCCAGCCGTAGGAGCCCCAGAGGAGGAGGATTATGCCGATTACGCCGGCTGCGTAACCAAGCGGCGCAGCCATCTGGTAGAGCAACAGCGTTATCCCAAGGGCGAAGATGCCGAGCGCACAGATCAGTGGGAAGTAGGACGGGCTCGGCATGTGGATGTCGTGGTGCTCTTCGTCGGCCTCATGGGCGCCACCGGCGGGAACGGGAGGCGGAGCGGCGTGCTCCTCGTCCGGGTACTTCTGTTCCCACAGGGCATCACGACCATGGACGACGGGAATCTCGGCGAAGTTATAGTGCGGCGGTGGAGACGACATCGCCCATTCTAGAGTGCGTGCGTCCCATGGATCGTCACCGGCGACCTCGCCACTGCGAGCGCTGCGGAGGGCGTTGTACACGAACAGCCCGACACCGGCAATCATGAACAACACGCTAAGCGATGCGACCAGGTTCCAGAGGTCCCATCCCATTCCTGATGGGAACGTAAAGTTCCGGCGCGGCATTCCGACGAGGCCGACGTAGTGCATGGGCCCAAAGGTCATGTTCATACCGATGAATACGAGCCAGAAGCTCCACTTACCCAAGTACTCACTCATCATGCGGCCGGACATCTTGGGGAACCAGTAGAAGATGCCGCCAAGGATGGCCATGATCGAGCCGCCAAAGAGTACGTAATGGATGTGGGCAACGATGTAGTAGGTATCCGTTTGTTGCAAATCTGACGGGGCAGCCGCGTGTGTCATGCCGCTGAGGCCGCCGATGGTGAACAGCGCAATGAACCCGATCGCAAAGTACATCGGCGTCTTGAGCTGTATGTTGCCTCCCCATAACGTTGCTAACCAGTTGAATACTTTCACACCGGTAGGGATGGCGATGGCCATTGTCGTGGTGGCAAAGACAGCGTCCGGCACAGGCCCAAGACCGGCTGCGAACATGTGGTGCGCCCACACGGACCAGCCGAGGAATGCGATGGTCAAGCCGGAGAAGACGACGACGGGGAAGCCAAACAGTGGCTTGCGGGAGAAGGTGGGCAGGATCTCAGAGACGATTCCCATCGCCGGCAGGATCAGGATGTAGACCTCAGGATGGCCGAACACCCAGAACAGGTGCTGCCACAGCAGCACGTCGCCGCCGCGCTCGAATACGAAGAAGTTGGTGCCGAAGAAGCGGTCGAAGCCCAACTCGACGAGGCCGATGGTGATGACCGGCATTGCCAAGGCCAGCAGGAAGGACGTGATGAACGCCATCCACGTGAAGATGGGCATGCGCATAAGCGACATGCCAGGGGCCCGCAGATTGATGATGGTCACGACGAAGTTGAACGCGCCGAGCAGCGATGACGTTCCCAACACGAGCAGGCCGAGGACATAGAAGTCCATGCCGCTGGTGGGGGAGAAGGTCGTGTTGGTCAGGTTGGCGTAGGCAAACCAGCCGGCTGCCGGGGCGGTCATGGTGAACCAGCCAAGGTTCAGGATAATCGCGCCAAACAGGAACACCCAGTAGCTGAGGGCATTAAGGCGAGGGAATGCGACGTCACGCGCTCCGATCTGGAGTGGGACGATCCAGTTAAAGAACGCGACGCTGAGCGGCATGATGGCCAGGAAGATCATGGTCAGCGCGTGCATCGTGAACAGCTGACTGAAGATGTTGGCGCTGATGAGAGTAGAGTCCGGCACCGCCAATTGCAGGCGCATGAGGCTTGCCTCGATGCCGCCGACGAGGAAGAAGAAGAACGCCGTAACAAGGTAGAGCGTGCCGATCCTCTTGTGATCGATCGTCGTGAGCCAGCTCCAGATACCGGTTGTCCCGGTGGGTCTCTCGAGTAAGCCCCCTAGCATAGCCATCGTTATCTACTCCTTCAGCCTGCCGCCCGTTACTTCAGGCTCTCCAGGAAGAATACGAGATCATCGAGCTGTTGGTCAGTGAGATCAAGGTCCGGCATCTCCGTGCCGGGCTTCACATCCGGCGCATTATTGAGCCAGCGCTTAAGGTTCTCAGCCGCCGGATCACGCTGCATGAAGTCCGGGTCGGTCGGGACATCCTCGAAGAATGCGCCCATGTTCATATCCGCCGGGCCCTTGTGCAACGTGTTGGCTGCGATGGTGACGCGCGATCCGAAGTGCGAGAGATTGGGACCGGTCACACCGATGGCCAACTCATACTCGTCCTCGGTCGCACCTTCAATGGTGTGACAGCCGCGGCAGGCATTCTCCTGGAAGACGACCCAGCCCGCATCCATTGCCGCCGTCCTGTCCACCGCCGGTTGGCGCTCATTCTCAGCCCACGCTTCGTAGTCGGCGGACTCGCGAGCGAAAGCGACGGTACGCATCAAAGCGTGTGAATCTCCACAAAACTCCTTGCACTGCCCTGCATAGACGCCGGTTTCCGTCGCGTTCAGCCACATGCGGTTGACGCGGCCAGGCACGACATCACGGCTGCCCGCGAGGCGCGGAACAGAGAAGCTGTGAATTACGTCATTCGACGACAATTTGAGGTTGATGACGGTATCCACGGGGATGTGCAACTCATTAGCAGTGATGAAATCAAGGTCGCCGTTCTCATCGAGATAGCGGTACTCCCACCACCATTGGTGGCCGACCACTTCAATGGTGAGGGAAGGGTCGTCGGCGTACTGCGACGGCGCGTCATAGGTGGCGCCGATGCCGGCAACCGTTGGGATGGTGATGGCGATGACTATCAGAGAGGGCGCAATGGTCCAGCCAATTTCAAGAGGGGTGTTGCCGTGGGTCTGGGGCGGGACATCACTTTCGTGGCCGCGCCTGGAGCGGTACTTGAGAACTGCGATGGTCAGGAAGCCCTGAACACCAATAAAGATGACAACGGCAATCCAGAATACAAAGAGGAAGAGATCCTGCTGGCTCTGGGCTACGTCACCCGCCGGATTCAGCGTACTCTGCGGCAACGCCAATTGGCAGCCTGAGAGGAGAACGACGGCCATGAAAACCGCCAGGACTCCTATTAGTTGGGTACCTTTCCCCATTCGGTTGAGCCTATCCAGAGCAATACCTCAACAGTTAGAGTTTGGTCGAATCTACGACATTGCGAGTCTATCTGTCAGCGCGAATTTGTGTCAAGCGTCACAATCGAAAAGAACAGACCCCTATAATGGCCTCATGGACGTTCGAGTGAGGCTGTTTGCGGCACTGCGAGAGGCAGTGGGCGCTTCAGAAATCAGCGTTGAAATTCCGGAGGGCGAGCCGGTCTCGCGCCTGCTGGGCGAGGCGCAGCGTCAGCATCCGGCGCTGGCGAACCGTTGCGACGGCGTTGTTGTCGCCATCAACCAGGAATATGTCGATCAGTCAACGATTATCTCCGCAGGCGATGAAGTCGCGCTGATTCCGCCGGTGAGCGGCGGAGCCATCTCGGAAGCGGAGGCCGTGCAGGTTGGAGTGACGCCTGAGCCGCTGGACGCCTTAAGAATTGCGGAGTCGCTCAAGGCTTCATCCGATGGCGCGGTGCTCACGTTTGAGGGCATCGTGCGGGACAACAACCTGGGGCGGCACGTTCTGTTCCTTGAATACGAGGCATACCCGGAGATGGCTGAGGGCGTGCTACGGAAGATTGGGCGCGAGACTATCGAAGATTTCGATATTGGCAGCATCGCGCTCTGGCACCGGACAGGGCGGCTTGAGATTGGAGAGACCTCACTGGTGGTAGCCGTGGCCTCGCCTCATCGCCGCGCGGCTTTTGACGCGTGCCGGGAGGCGGTGGAGAAGGTCAAGGCGCTTGCTCCGGTCTGGAAACGCGAGGTGTGGGACGGCGGCTCCGAGTGGCTACGGGGCGCGGGATAGAGTCTCCTCTTATTTGTCGCTACCCGCCTCATACAGAACCGAAGCGACTTCCCGGATACGGGACAGGCTGGCAGACGCGTAATCTGTGGCCTCATACCGCTGAATCTGCTGTTCTTTGACATGCAGCTTTTCGGCCAATTCTCTTTGGCTTAGGCCACGGGCAATGCGGGCCTTTATCAGGACATCCGGCAACTGCGAAATGAAGTTGAGCTGAACAGGCTCAAAATGGCCAGCTTTCAAGGACTCATATTCCTGCAGTTGATCCTCCAGGTCAGCCAGTTGGCTGCGAATGGCATCTTCCTGCGCCTTGGCAATCAGGGGGTGGGCGGCTGGAGGGCTTTGCCTGAGGTTTTCAAGCGTCCTGGCAAATCCCTCCGCCTGTGTCTTTGTGATTCTGTATTGCCGCTCATTCTTGATCATTCCAGGCCTCCCAAATCTATGGCCACAATTCCCTTGCGCCTTCCCGTTTCCCTGTCCGTCTGAAAGAAATCCAGGAAAGACCAGCCACCAAGATTAGCGATAGTGGCTGATGGAAACATCTCACCCATGTACTTCGCCTTCTGCGTTGCGCGCCCCTCATCAAACGTGAGAAGCACCGGGTCTAGAAGCTCCGGATCAACGCCGGACTCGTCCCAACAGGCATCGAAATCATTAGGTTCCTCTTTCACGGTGACGAAACTCCCGTTGAGCCACACAGTCCTGCATCCGGCCGCCTTGAGGTTCTGGAGCGCGGCCCAAAGCCCCACCAGCAACATCCGGCGGCGCACGTTGCAGCCATAGCGATCCACCAGTTCCTCCCAACTGCTCCAATGAACCCCCTGGGGCAAGAGGCCGTCCTCTTCAAAGGCAGGTATCACAACACAACAATATTATTGTGTTGATGGGGAGATGTCAAGGACTGAGGAGACAGCAGGTTTGTCTAGATGAGGCTCTTGCTCATGGTCACGTGCTCAATGCCGGCTTCCATAAACGTTTCGCCCTGTTCCGCGTAACCCGCCTGCGCGTAGAAGTCCTTGACATAGGTCTGAGCGTGGAGGAGGGACTGAACAAAGCCGCGTTCGCGGGCCGCATTTTCTAGCGTCGCGAGAATCCTGTCACCGATTCCGTGCCGTCTTAGGTCGTGCCGCACGGCCATGCGGCCAATGCGGCACGTCTCTTCGCTTTCGTCCGTTAACAGGCGGCCTGTGCCGACAACCTCATTCCCGACAAACGCAACAGCGTGGACGGCGGCGTCATCGCGTCCATCCCACTCCTCGTCGACATCCACGTTCTGTTCATCGATGAAGACAACGCGGCGGAGGGCAAAGATCGCCTCCATGTCATCCGCTTCGGCTATGCGGACCAAGACGTCCGCCTCATCATCCACGTCAGCCCCCTGCCCCATCTGATCCGCGTTGATGATCTCATGGGCAGCCTGCATGAGCATTGCACGCCGCTCGGTGGCAACCGACGATTTATCCATATACAGACTGAGGGCCTGTTCAGGTTCAAGCGACTCAATTGCCATGCCGCGCTCAAGGCGGGTTCGGGTTCTGTCGGGCGCGTCGACCTGCACCATGACTCCCGAAACGACGTGCGCTCCGGCCTGCCGCAGCGCGTTTCGAATGCGGATGCGGTCTATGTCGCCTGCGAGTTCGGTGGGAGCCTGAATCTCTACGCGAGCAACGACGTCACGTACATCTGCAGCAGCAAGACGGGCAGTAATCGTACCCATCACGTCTTGCTCGCCCACGTGGACGGCGATCTTGACAGTCCTGAACGGGCGAGTCCACATGGGGTGGAACGACCACGCAGCGACGCGGCGTCCGGGAGGCAGAGCGGGATCAATGTCCACCACACAGAAGCCCTTGTCGTCATTCTCCTCGGAGAAATCGACACGGTGGAGACTGCCGGAATAGACGGCTGGCGGGGCGTCTGCAATCAGTTGGTGGCGGTGAATGTGGCCGAGGGCGGCGTAGTCGATTGGATTAGCCTGGAACGCGCTGGGGAGCAGCAGGTAGTCGTTTCCCATCATCATGCTGCGCTCGTGACCGATGGTGGCGGTGGTTGCGGTTGCGTGGGCAGACAGGATGGACGGCACGTCTGAATCAAGCTCACCTGCCATGCGTGTGATCTCATTGCTGAGGAAGCTCTGCATCGACTCGGTGACCTCTGCAGTGCTTTTGCCGTGTAGTTCAGAGCGCGCCGCGGCGGCGCTGCGACGCAGCCACGGAACGGCAACAATCTGGACGGGGCCGGCGGCCGTCTCGATGCGGTGAACGGCGGGGCGAGAGGCGACGGTCACGTTATCGACTGCGAGCGCGTCAAAGATGTCCAGCGCAGTCGCCCTGCCTTCCGTGTTGGGCACATCATGGTTGCCAGTGAGAAGAAAGACTGGGATGCCGGCAAGAGCGAGGCGGCTGATGCGGCGTGCGAATTCCCGTTGGTGGGTTTGGGAGGGGTCCCTGGAGCGGTACGCGTCGCCGGAAAAGACGACGAGATCGGCGCGGGGTTCAGTCAGAGCAAAGTCGACTAATTCGTCAAGGGCACGGAGTGCATCAATGAGACGTGACGGCATGCCTGTATAGGTGGCGGCGCGGTTGACACCCGGAGCGAAGGAATCCGGCAGCGCGCTAAGTTCGTCTGAGGTGATGGGGCGGCTGGGGGTTTCGACGCCGATGTGCGCGTCGGCAAAGTGGATGACTCGCATGGGCGCTTAGCCCGTTAGGCGGTCTTCCAGCAACGCGCCAAGCTCAGCGATTGGGAGGCGAACCTGCTCCATCGTGTCACGGTCGCGAACGGTCACGGCGTCGTCCTCCTCAACGGTCTGGAAATCGATAGTGACGCAGTACGGCGTGCCGATCTCGTCCTGCCGGCGGTAGCGGCGCCCGATGGATTGGGAGTCGTCATAGTCGGTCATCCAGCGTTTGCGGACGATGTCATAGACCTCCCGCGCCTTGGGCACGAGCTTCTCGTTGCGGGACAAAGGAAGGACAGCCACCTTATACGGAGCAAGATCACGGTGCAGCTTGAGCACCGTGCGGCTCTCTCCATTCACCTCTTCTTCTGTATAACCGTCGACGAGGAATGCCAGCAGGCAGCGATCGACGCCGCTTGCGGGTTCGACAACGTGGGGTATGAACCGCTCCTGCCGCTCGTCATCGAAATACTCCAGCTTGCGCCCGGAGCTGTCCTGATGTTGGCGGAGGTCAAAGTCGCCGCGGTAGGCGATGCCCTCTAGTTCCGACCAGCCGATGGGGAAAAGGTACTCAATGTCATAGACAGCGGCAGCGTAGTGGGCAAGTTCATCCTGGTCGTGCTGACGAAAGCGCAGCCGCTCCGGGTTGATGCCGAGGTTCGTGTACCACTGCATCCGTTCATTGCGCCAGTATTCAAGGGAGTCAAAGCCATTCTCAGGTCTGACGAAATATTCCATCTCCATTTGTTCAAACTCACGGGTACGAAATATAAAGTTACCCGTTGTAATTTCATTGCGGAACGATTTTCCTGTTTGCGCAATTCCAAAGGGGATTTTCTTGCGAGTGGCGGTTCGCACGTTCTCAAAATTCGTGAAGATACCCTGCGCGGTCTCGGGTCGCAGGAACGCGACCGCAGCGTCCTCTTCCACCGGCCCGAGGAACGTCTTGAACATGAGGTTGAACTGCCGCGGCTCCGTGAATTCGCCCACAGTTCCGCAGTCCGGGCACGTGTCATCCTCAATATGGTCGGCACGTTGGCGGCGGTGGCAGCTGCGGCACTCAACTAGCGGGTCGGTGAATCCGGCGACGTGGCCGCTCGCCTCCCATACGAGGGGGCTCTGGATGATGGCGCTGTCAAGGCCGACGACATCATCGCGCTCCTGCACCATGGCACGCCACCACGCATCACGCACGTTCCGCTTGAGTTCAACGCCGAGGGGGCCGTAGTCCCACGACGAGCCGATACCGCCGTAGATCTCGCTGGCGGGAAACACGAACCCGCGTCGCTTGGCGAGCGACACGATGGTGTTCATATCAGTCAGTGTCGGCTCAATAGTCACGTAGCGAGGCCTCCAACGGAATCTGGACACTAGTGCGCGGCAGGTATCGCTGGCAGTGCCAACGATGCTCAGCTATAAGGATACAGGAGAGAGTGTGGTGACAAGGGGATGTGGGCTAGTCAACTGCTTAGCACCGAATGAGCAATCCCGTACCGCTCTGCCGCCAATTCAACGGTTTCCTGAATTAGATCGACGGGTACAACGGTGGCAAGTCCGGAGTTCTCCTGGACGATCAGCCTGGGAGTTCCGGTCTGCTCACTCAGAGCTACGTCAACGAACGGCTGATAGGCAGCCACAACGCCAATCAACTTGGGATCCGGGCGTGTCTGGCCATACGAGAACATGGTCGGCTTCAGAATGACCGGGCCTCCGCTATTTCCCGGAAAGACAAACGAATCTATCAGGAACTCCTTGGAGCGACGCTCATAGCAGTCTTGAATCCGGGCAATAACTCCCTGCCGCACGATCACGTAGTTCTGTTCAGCGCCGGCCAGTCCAAGTGGAAAGCCGAGCACAAAGACTTCGTCTCCCTCTGAGACAGAGCCGCCTTTCATGGACTCAAGTCGTTCCGTCTGTCCGTTACCCGTGAAGAATGCCATCTTCACATCTCTCAGGCCTTGCCCAAGTGAGTCTATTAGCAGAACGGCAACGTCAACGTCCTCGTCAGGATGAAAGATCCAGTGATCGTTTGGTCCGCCATCATTCGGGGGGAGGGGCAGTATCTTGGGAGCAGTCCCGGCGAGGGCATTGAATCGTATTTGCGGGCTGCGTATCCCCTTTACAACGTGTCGGTTAGTGACCAGGTAAACGTAGTATCGGCCCTGATTCCCCGAAGGCTGCCCGTACAGGAAGCCGGAGGCGGCGTACCGTATGTTTCCGTCCTTGTCCGGCGTCCCCAGCGCGACGACTTTGTCCAGGAATGTAGGTGGAATCAAGGACATTCTGGTTTCTCCTCATCAATCCGAGGCAAGTATTTCTACTATCAATTATTGCAAGAGGTAGCAAGAGTTTGATTAGCCCGCATGAGGTCGGCGGGCGTTAAGGTATGTATCCGGGAAACGCGAATCTGATTCCCGCCTGCGCGGGAATGACGAAGGGCTTAGTCGAGGCCGCGCTTGTCGAGGATCTTGTCGACTTCACCTTCGCGGGCCTGGCCGATCATTTCCTTGACGCGATCCGGCATCTCGATGCCCGCCTCGTCCATGCGTTTCTCAGCCCATCGTCCGATGTTTGACGGGTCTCGCCAGTAGTCGTGGCCGGGGGCGTCGGGATCACCGGATGCCTCGTGTCGAGAGGCGGTGGAGCGAACGTAGGCGGCGCGGGACATCACCTTTTCAGTCTTGTTGGAGCCGCAGTGGGCGCATTCCTGCTCTGTGGGCAACTCCTCCGGTATCACCTTGTAGAAGGTGCTGGAGCGCTTGCCGCATTCGTTGCATGAGAATTCGTATATGGGCATCGTTTCACCGCCCTCTCTGCCGCGCCCTCATTACACCGTTAATCGTACCCGTCATCGAAGTAGCCGTCACCCATGCCATCGTAATCGTCATCGCTGGGGGCGTCATCAAACGCGGACAGGCGGTCATAGTCGTGGTAGAGGTCTTGCCGTGAGCGCACAACTGCAACGCGTGAGACCTTGCGTCGCAGTGACGCGCCGCCGCAGTGATGGCACGTGGGGTCACCGATGGGCGCGGAGACGGAGCGGGTGAAGACACTTGTGTCTCGTTCGCAGTCCTCACACTTGAATTCGTAGATTGGCATGGCTTGGTCAGTCTAACAGAGGGGGTAGAACAGCTCATACTTCGGCAGGCTCAGGGTGAGCGAGAATAGGCGGGAATGGGGGAGTCCTTAGCGCGTGTCCTGGATGGCGTTCTTGTGCCAGGTGAGCCGCATGAGCCTGCCCCGCCGATCAAAGACGACGGCGACGATATCGATGCGTGTGTGCTCCGGTAGATTTTCGGCTTCGTGATGCTGCCGATACGTTTCGATGAGGCGGGCGAGGCGATTGGCCTTGGTGGGAGTGACGGACTCCTCCGGAGTTCCAACGTTTGGCGTGGAGCGGCTGCGAACCTCGACGGCCACAAGCGTCTCGTCGATGACACCGACGATATCGAGCTCTCCGGCGCGGTAGCGGACGTTCTCCTCCAGAGTATGAAAACCCTCGGATTCAAGTTGTCGCCGGGCAAGGCTTTGCGCGTGCAGCCCGCGCCTGGAACGAGTGGTTGGGGCTGTGTGTCGACCCTTCTTCTGCACGGTTGAGTCCTCTGCGTATCCCTTATACTAATGTGGCCATTGCGCCGTATTCGGCCAGGAGGAAATATTGGGCGAAGATTTTACCCATTCGGCTGTGATTCTCGCCATGCAGCTGGGCATCATCCTTGTGGTAGCCAAGCTTGCCGGCGATTTCACCGAGCGCATTCTGCGACAGCCGGCCGTCATTGGGGAGTTGGTAGCGGGCATCATCATCGGCACGGTCGCGATTCATGGGTTTGAGCCGCTCGGCTACGAACCCATCGGACTTTTTGAAGAGCTATTTGAGCCACCGGAGGAAGGCGCGGTCATTCCCGTCCCGAAGACGCTTTTTGTATTCGGACAGGTGGCGGCCATCATCCTGCTGCTAGAAACGGGCCTGAATACGGATCTCAAGGCGTTCCTGCGGTTCGTGCCGCAGGCAAGCGTGGTTGCCATCGGCGGCGTGGTTGTTCCCTTTGCGCTGGGGGCATACGCGACCGTCTTGTTCGGATTCGCCGACTCCTTCTTCTCTGCCCCTGCCCTGTTTGTGGGAACCATCATGACCGCGACATCCGTGGGCATCACGGCCCGCGTGTTGGCTGACTTACTACGTTTGGACTCACCGGAGGGTGTGACGATCCTTGGCGCAGCCGTTGTGGATGACGTGCTCGGGATTCTGATATTAACAGTTGTTGTTGGCGTGACGGCAGGCGAGTCCGTTGGGGCGGCTACGGAGGCGGCCTCATTCGAATGGACTGAGGTGGCCATAGTTGGCGCCAAGGCAATCGGCTTCTGGCTGGTTCTCACTGTCGGTGGGATATTGGGCGCGAGGTACATCGTCCGCGCAATCAACAGCATTCGCGTGGAGGGCGCGGCGATTGCAATCGTTTTCGGCATCGGGTTGTTTGCCGCGGCGTTGGCAGAGATGTTTGGGCTGGCGATGATCATTGGCGCGTACTCGGTGGGCCTGGCATTGTCTCAGACAGAGCTCCGCAATCAACTCCACCAGCCCCTGAACGGTCTATACCATGCGATGGTTCCCGTGTTCTTTGTCGTGATGGGAATGATGGTGAACATCGAGGCGATGCGAGATGCCCTGGGATTCGGCCTGATCGTCGTGGTGCTGGCCATTATCGGCAAGGTGGCAGGATCAGGGCTGCCGGCGTTGGCAGCGGGATTCAGCCGCATCGGGGCGTGGCGTGTGGGTGTTGGAATGGCGCCGCGCGGCGAGGTGGGTCTGATAGTCGCCGGCATCGGCGTGTCACAGGGCCTGATTGGACAGGATCTCTTCGGCGTCGCGATTCTAATGACGATTGCGACGACGCTCATCGCGCCCGCCGTGTTGGTGTCTGCGTTCCGCAACAACGCCCCGGGCCTGCGCAGGGACCAGGCGACGGAGAGACAGGTTTAGCGAATTCAGCGGGGTATGATGAGGGGGCGCCCCAACGCGTCGTCATGCCCCTGTAGCTCAGTGGATAGAGCACCAGCCTCCGGAGCTGGTGGCCCGGGTTCGAGTCCCGGCAGGGGTATTTGCTTGCTCACCTTTGTTCAACTTTTCTTTGATTTTCGTTAACAGGAGTCCTTTCAAGAAACAGTCCATCAAGTGGACCACTCTAAGGAAGGATCTCCCCTGCAAATTGTCCTTCCTTGGTAATGCGTTTCCGGCTGCCGTCGGACGGCAGGCCACGTGCATCGACACCGAGTAGGGTTCCAGCATCCCCGGTGACAGAAGGGCAGAAGCATCGCTGAGGCCTCCGGCAGCTGGTCAACAATTAGGAAGACCATAGTCCCCGGAGACCGCACCCAGTGTGTTTGGCGCTGTGCCATGGTGTGGCGCCGAGGCCGTACACCGTCCATGGCGGGGCGGTTTATCCTTCGTAGGTTTCGCGGGGGTCGGGCATGCGGTATCCCATGCCTGCGTGGGTGAAGATGTACCTGGGATTCTTCGCGTCGTCTCCCAGTTTATTGCGGAGTTTCTTGACGAAGGACCGCAGTGAATGTGGCTCGGCGGAGTGTGTCGGTCCCCAGATCCGCCTAAACAGTTCATCCTGACCCATTACGCGACCCGCGTTTACCGATAGTTCAAAGAGCAGCCTGAATTCGATCGGAGTCAACTCCGTTGCGCGGCCGGCAACCGTGACCCTGCGCTGGCTATAGTGAATCGCAAGGTCTCCCAGAACATACGGCTCGACTGGGCCAGTCCGCCCTGATATGCCCTTTCGCAGTGACGCACGAATCCTCGCTGCAAGCTCAGAGGGTGAAAATGGTTTGACGATGTAGTCCGACGCTCCCATGTCGAACGCCCTTGTGACGTGTTCTTCCTGGCCGTATGCTGACACAAAGATCACGGGTACATCGACCGTACTCGTGATATCGCGCATCAGCTCTATCCCGTCGATCCCGGGAAGTCTCAGATCCATAAGAACCAGGTGTGGTTCATTTGCTTCCATGAGGCCGAGCACTTCCGTAGGATCGCCGGTAAGGATTGGCGCATAACCCTCGCTGGTGAGAACGCCCCTGATGTAGCGCAGGGCTTGGGGGTCGTCATCGATCACCAAGACACGCAGCGGCTCCTTCTCGGGTCGACGCGTACCGGAAGACGGCCGAATGCGCTCAATGCCCGAGCCACTGCTCTCTTCCGCTATCGGGATAGTGAAGGTGAAGCGGGTGCCCGTGTCCGGGCCTTCACTATTGACCCAGATGCGGCCACCCTGTGCCTCCACGATACCCTTGGAAATGGCCAGTCCCAGGCCCGATCCGTCATGACCACTCCGTTGTTCCGTCGCATCGAGCCGGAAGAACTTCCCGAACAGGTATGGTAACTCCTCGTCAGGGACACCTCTTCCCCGATCGATAACAGAAACTGCCACATGGAGGTCCTGCCGCTCCGCTGAGACAACTATGGGAGTCGACTCGGGCGAATATCTTGCGGCATTGGACAGCAGATTGCCCAGCACCTGCACGGTGCGCAGCCGGTCTGCCATCACCATTGGCAGTTCAGAGGCGAGGTCGATTCGGATGTCGTTTCTACCCCCTGCACTAACGAAGGTGTTTCTCGCCTCATCTACAAGCTCAGACACGCTCGCCAGCACGGGTTCCACCGGCAATGTGCCTGTCTCGATACGCGCTACGTCCAAGAGATTGCTTATCAATTCACGCATGCGGTCCGCCTGCTCAACTATAATCCGGAAGAACTGGCGCATCTCCGCCGGGTGCAGGGAGGACCCGTCATCAAGCAGCGTGGTTGCTGAGCCTCTGATGGAGGTCAGGGGCGTCCTCAACTCATGGCTGACCGTACCCAGGAACTCCGACCGCAGCCTCTCAAGTTCTTCAAGAGGCGACATGTCCTGAACGATCACGATGACGGCCTCTAAGGTGCCATCGTCCGAGTGCATCGGTGTGCTGTTGACGAGAGTGGTGACCGAGCGACCGCCGGGATACATCAGGACCATCTCCTCGGCGCGCACAGACTCGGAGTTGGCCCGCAATAGCTGCGTCAGGGGCAACTCACTTAGGGATATCTCATGCCCGTCGGCCCTCCGGAAGGTCATAACGTCAAGGAGTTCTTCCGCAGTGCCATCCGGCTCATTGAGGACGCTGACGATCCTTCTCGCCTCCCGGTTGATCGACAGGACTTTCCCCGTATTGGCGTCGAACACCACGACACCCACCGGCGACGTGTCGATCATGGTCTCCCAATAGGCTCTGGCCCGCTGTTCATCTCTGTACTTGCGAGCATTCACGATGGCCGACGCCGCCTGGGATGCAAACAGCACCAGGATTTCTTCATCTTCGTTTGTAAATTCTTCCACATCCTCCTTGTTAGCGAGATAGAAGGTTCCGAGGTGCATGCCCCGATGTCGAATTGGCGTCCCCACGAAGGAGGTCAACTGCATCGGGCTGGAGAGACCAAGCGATTCGATGTAGCCGCCAACGTTGGGGAGCCTCAAAGGTTCGTGAATGTTGGTGAAGTGGTCCATGAATGTTAACCACTCCCTGTCTGGTAGGTTCAGAAGTTGTTGATGTTCCTCCGGCGTGAGGCCGTGGGAGACGAAGTCCTCAGGTTCCCCGGACTCGTCGAGGAGGGACATTCCTCCATACCTAGCGCCTGTTAGTGAGCTGGCGTTTCTTACTACCTCCAGCAATACGGTGGAGAAGTCCAGGCTGTCATTAACTAGCAGACTGGCCTCGCTGAGCCTGGTGAGCCGCTCCCTCAGCAAGGCATTCTCACGCCTCAGTTCGTCAGGCTCACTCATCACCATGTTCTACCTCGCTGCTCTCGTAAGCGTGGTGCATATCAGGAAGTGTAACAGGAACATCACATAAACATCATTCGCCAAAGGCAGAAGTTACACCTAAGTCATGACTCTTTCCGTATCCTAAGGATGAAGTCTGGTATTGGTTTCTTGTTGAGGCCACATTGGCGACGGATGCTTCTGATCCTTGTGGACCAAAACGGGATTGGCAATAGCACTGCAGACTGGCGGATTGAAGATTCGCCCTTATGGCTCTATCTGGAGCGACATTGGTATTCGATAGAAAGGAGACACTCTATGAAGAGGTTTTACTTTCTCATTCCCCTAGTGCCTATCTCGGTTTTTTTGCTGTTCGCTGCAGTGTTCTTGACGGCAGACGACAGGATTCACGCTCCCGAGTTTGTAGGAGCAACCGCTCAGGCGGATCTGGTGTCACCCGACGGTTCAGAAATGGGAACTGTGATCATGACACAAGGGCCCACGGGCATTGTTGTGGCTGCCGAGGTACAGGGGCTCACCCCTGGCGGCCATGCAATGACCATTAATTCTGTTGGCAGCTGTGTCCCGAACTTTGAGGCTGCTGGGGGTGACTTTCAGCCTCATGGCGGTAACCATGGGTTTCTTCAAGGTAATGGGCCACATGCCGGCGACTTGCCCAATATCTACGCATGGGACGACGGTACCGCGCGCGCCGATTTCTTTGCAGTCGAGCTGACCTTTAACATCGGCTTGGATCATTCCCTCTTTGATGAAGACGGCTCTGCCATCGTCATTCACGAAAAGCTGGACGTTTATGTCGGGGGGGATCTTGGGGAGAGAATTGCCTGCGGGGTAATTCAGCGCAACTAAAGGCATGACAAGCAAAGGAATCAGGTGGACCGGCGCTGATCGATCAGAAACGGCAGAGGTGGCATCGCAATAGTCGGTGGGGTAAAAGCGACAAGAGCTACAGTCCCACCGACAGTGACGCCGCAATCGACCGGTGGTGTCAATCCCGGTCAGATGTTGCTACCGGTTATCGTGGGCATCCTCCTGGCTCTTGTCGTGTTCTTCAAATGGCGTAAACGACGCTAAGTTGCCCTTAGTCCCGCCCATTAATCTTCCGTCTCAGCTCAACCGCCAATAGGAAAGTTCACAATACAGTCCTCGTAGGTGTATTTGCTTCGGGTGAGCACGTAGTGGTTGCCGTACAGGAGGCGTTACAGGCCGATGCTGTCTCGCCCTCGTCATCCGTTGCGGTCACTGTGGATCACTGTTGCGAACAGGATTCTCAGATGGGCGCTCTTCGCCTGAATGAGATCACCAGCGCGAATATCCCGCTTGCGACAAGAGTCATGGCGGGACCGGCCGGTAAATTGAAGTGATAGGAGGCGTAGAGGCCTGTAACGGCGGCTGCGGCTCCCAGCATCGCGGACACCACCATCATCGAGGTAAAACGTCGAACCAGCAGATACGCCGTGGCAGCAGGTATTACCAGCATTGCCATGACGAGTACGATGCCCGCCACCTGAATTCCTATCACGATAACGAGGGCAAGCATGATCAGGAACGCATAGTCGACGATGTTGGTGCGTGTACGAAAAATCTGCGACCCCACCGGATCAAAGCTGGAAAACAACAGCCAGTGGTGAAGAGCGAATAGCCCGAGGATGACCACTGCGGTTATGCCAAGAGACACATAGATATCCGTTGGAGTAGCGGCCAGGGGCTCCCCCAGGAGCAGGTCTTCCATATCAACCCTGATAGTTGTCGCGCTTGCCAGCATCGCGAGGCCCAGGGCGAACATGGTCGCAAAAAGGATGCCAATGGATGTATCCGTGCTGAGGCCCGCGCGCCGGCTCACCGTCCTGATCAGCACGGCAACGCCTACACCTGTTGGGACGGCAGCGATGGCGGGGTTGATGCCGACCATGAATCCAACCACCATCCCCGGCAGCACGGCGTGGGCGAGCGCGTCCCCAATGAAGGCGAGATTCCTGGTGACGACGTACGCCCCCAGCAGGGGACACATCACACCCACAAGGACTGAGCCGATCAGGGCTCGTATCATGAAGCCGTATTCAAGTGGCGCGACGATGAAATCGATCAAGTCGTCCAGCCACTCCCATCCATCGTGAGACGCACGCCGTGGGCACCGTACATCTGCTCCATGACCTCGGACGTCAACACCTGGTCGGGAGGGCCGCAGGCGCACACGTAGCCGTTCAGACACAGCACCTGGTCGAAACGACCGGCCAGGTTGGTCATGTCGTGTGTGGCCAGCAGGATAATGCGCCCTTCATCCCGCAGAGCTTGGAGAACGCCGACGAGGTCTTCCTGCGCGCCCACGTCAACTCCGCTGAAGGCCTCATCCAGGAGAAGCACGTTCGCCTCCTGGGCCAGCGCCCGGGCGACGAATACCCTCTGCCTCTGCCCTCCTGAAAGCTCCGTCATCAGAGCAGAGCGCTGGTCCCACAGGCCCACGCGGCCCAGGCACGCATTGACAAGCTCGCGGTCTCTCTTTCCGGGGCGTCGGAACCATCCCAGTCTGCAACACCGGCCCATCATGACAACGTCCGACGCGCTGACCGGGAACCGCCAGTTGAGGCTTTCGCGTTGAGGCACGTAGGCCAACTCTCCGCCTCCCTGGTCCACACGGTTAAGTGTTACCGTCCCCCGGCGGACCGGAAGGAGCCCGGCAATAGCATTGAAAAGGGTGCTCTTGCCGGCTCCGTTCGGTCCTACCACGCCCATCAGGGTCCCCGCGTCCACATCGAACGTGACGCTGCTCAGGGCCATGTGCCCATCGATCTCGATAGTCACATCTGGAGCGACATGCTCGCCCGGTGTGAATTCGGGGTGATGCTCATCTCAATGCCTCAACCATGCGTTCCACATTCGATCGCACCATGCCGAGGTACGTTTCCGCGCCGCTGCCCTCGATCCCAAGCGATCCTGAATAGAGCTGGACAAGATCGGCGCCGGTCTCCCGCGCGACAGCTTGCGCCATCCTCTCGCTCACCGTCGTTTCACCGAACACTGCCGGCACCTCGCGCGCTCGCACCACGTCCACCAGGTCGGCAATGTGCTCTGCCGAGGGTTCCACGTGAGGCGCCAGGGACGGTATGACCAGCCCGACTATCTCAAACCCATAGGCTTCGGCGAAGTAGGCGAAGCTGTCATGTGACGTGACCAGCAGCCTGCGCTCCGGCGCCACCTTATCGACCTCTACCTGGATCCAGGAGTGCAGCTCGTCGAGCTCTTCCCAATAATTCGCGGCGTTCTGGAAGTAGATTTCCGCGTTCTCAGGGTCTATGGCCGAATACCGGGCGGCTATTTCGCCGACTGCGATCTTCACCCGCAGCGGATCGAACCAGAAGTGAGGGTCATATGCCCCGTGATCGTGGGCGTCATGGCCATCTTCGTCATCCATGTGGTCGTCGTCATCCTCATGGTCGTCATCCATGTGCTCGCCGTCGTCATCCTCATGGTCGTCGTCATCCTCATGGTCGTCATGATCATCATCCATGTGGTCGTCGTCGTCATCCTCATGGTCGTCGTGATCGTCATCCATGTGGTCGTCGTCTTCGTCCTCATGGTCATCGTGATCGTCATCCATGTGGTCGTCGTCTTCGTCCTCATGGTCATCGTGATCGTCATCCATGTGGTCGTCGTCTTCGTCCTCATGGTCATCGTGATCGCCATGCATATCGACCCCGGTGAATTCCATGGGATTGATGCTGTCGCCAAGCGCGACTATCTTTGACTCATCCGCGCTGGCGTTATGCAGCAGGTCCTCAATCCAGTCGCCCTCCAGGCCAAGACCGACAGTAAATACCACATCCGCATCGGCGACCTTGGTGATGTCCTGGGTTCCCGGCAGGAATGAGTGCGGATCGGCGCCTGCCTGCAGCAGGCCGAATACTTCCACTCTGTCCCCGCCTACCACCTGCGCCCAATCGGCCACAAAGTTGGTGGTTCCCACCACGTGGATCGATGGCGCGACGGGGGCGGTTGTGGGAGGCGGCGCCTCCACGGTTGGCTGCGGGCTTTCCGCTGTCTGGGTGTCCCCGTTATCATCCGCGCAGGCGGACAGGAGGGCCACAGCCAATAGCAGAAGGCCCGCGACTGCGGCCCGAGCCAGGGCCCCCACGTACATTTTGCGACCTTGTATCAATAGCATTCGAGCTACCCCTTTCAGTGGTCCGTTTTGGAACTCGACATCAGCCGAGCCGAGCACCGTATCAAGCGGCTGACGGCGTGTCAACACCGGCCACTCTGCTGCGGTCAGCGGCACGGAGGCACAGTCAACGGCGCCCGGCGCAGACCTTTACGTCATTTGCCCCGGGGCGCAGACCGGCCGGATTTCTATCTATGCCCTCGTTTCGTCAGATGGCGCGCCCCTGCTGCGCCCTTCTCCGCGATGCGCTATTCTGTGTCGTGATTCGATACGATGTCTCACTCTATTTTCCTGCTTTCAACATGATACACCAAGAATATCCGAAAGAGATGTGATATGTTGTATCAGTCTTGCGCGCATACGGGCGGCGAGCGCCTGCAGGTTGGATCGCCCTTTTACCCGATACCCGCATAGGGCCTTTAAGGGGAGCGCGGCGAGTCCCTGCTTTGGCGGCTCCTTGCCAAGGGGGCCAGTCCCGGTGCCGGTCCGGCCCCCCTGCCGCCGCTCTTCCCTTCGTCCGGCTGCCTCTAGCTGCCCGACAGGTCAATGTAGATGTCGAACGACCAATTCCCCTTGCCGGTAATCTCCTCTGCTACATTCACTGCCCGCACCCGGAAGTGGTACTCTCCCCCGGATTCGAGGCCGGTCAGCCGCACCGACTTGCCGGTGGTCGTCTTGAATTCGTCGTCCTGCGGCCAATCCCCGCAGTCCTCCGTCTCGCCGACCTTGCAGATGCGCAACACCTGGTACTCGTAGCCCGTCACCGCCACGCCGCCATCGTCCTCCGGCTCAATCCAGGTGACCGTTGCGGCGGTCCGGCTCACGCTGCTCAGGTCCAGCAGACGGGGCCTGGTCGGCGCGTGAACCCAATCGCCGGCGGTCTGGGCATCCCCATAGGCGTATGGGCCGATTCCCTTCGAATTTACGGCCGCCACCCGGTAGTAGTAGTAGGTGCCCGGGAAGAGGTCCCTGGTGTTGTCCTTCAGAGTGACCGTATCGCACTTGGTCTGTGTGCCGTCGATGGGGCAATC
>JAPOOK010000072.1 GCA_026713485.1 Chloroflexota bacterium
AACGCCTCGACCGTGTACAGATAGTTCTCAGACACTCCGTACGCTCCGGCAAGCACCGGTCTGAACGAGTCGGCGAGGCTCACTTGAATGATGTCGAAGCGCTCGTCCGTGCGGCGTAGGTAGCTCCTAGGTCCTTCGTCAACTACGGTCACGCCCGGCCTGCCGTAAATACCCGTGACGTGATGTGCGAACCTGTCTCCAACGACTTCGACGACCAGCGGATTCGAGATGACCGCCGTCGCAGACTCCGCGCCATTGCGCAGCGCAGTAAGTACGTCCAGCCCGCCCCCGGGCTCGATCACGAGCGCCGCCGCCGAGCGGTCCGCCAATCGGTAGACGAGCGTGGTGGGCAAATACTCCGTGAAGTCGGCGCGCTCAGGCGGGACCGCGCTCATCGGGCTCAGGTTGTCTCCGTCGACCGCCAGCGCGGTCTGGGATGGAAGGCTACCCTGATAGGCAAAGCTCAGTCCCGGAGCGGCGTGGATGCTGCCGCTCTCGATTACTTCCACGAGGGAGAATGCGTTCCATCTGCTCCATGCCTTCGAAGCCCCCTCGTGCCTGAGGGCTTGGCTAACGGCCTTATACGGCGACAGTCTGAGCTCGGTGACTCCAAGCACGGCGGCGACCACCATCGCTGCCGCCGCCAGAATGACTGGGACCAGCCAGGCAGGACGCTTCATCTCGCTTCCGGCCATCGCCGCCGCGCCGATCAGTGCGATCACTCCTGCGGCGACGACCGAGCCCGCTGCGCCGAAGTTCAGTGGAACGAGGACGGAGAGTAGGCATCCCATCCCGGCGCCGACGAGGTTGACACCATAGAGCGATCCGGCGCGGGTTGGGTGCTTCGCGAGGCTAGCCCCAACTATCGAGCCCGCGAAGAAGAACGGCACCGCCAGTGCCAGGTAGTAGATGGCCAGGTACGCGAGCTGGCTGGGCTCCCAAAGCAGAGTATACGCGTCGAAGGGTAGGGCGTTGGTCAGGTACAGTCCGCCGGTGGAGGTGACGGCGAATAGCAGCGCCGCGCCGGCAACAATCGGTCTGATGTCCCGTGACACCAGGGCCGGAACTACGGCGAGCGCGGTACCGCTCGCTCCAAAACCCAGGAGTGCGAGGCTTATTGCCAGGAAGGCGAAGTGGTAGCCCTGCGTTACGGCGAAGATGCGTGTCAGTGCGATCTCGAGGAGCAGAGTCGCGGCTGAAACCAACAGCACACACGCGTACAACCCCACGGTCGGGGCTGTATTCTTCTGAGTCCCGCGAGAGTAGAATGTGGACACGAAGCGACCCGTCCAGTGAACCGGAGATGCTCCATGCCATACTACATACTCACGCTGATCCTTACACCCGAAGGCAGGGAAAATCTTCTAACCGATTCCGAGAGCCTCCATACGATCACGTCCGAGGTGGAGACGGAAGACACCAAGGTACTCAGTCTGTACGCCGTTCTCGGTGAGTACGACTTCATAGGCATTGTTGAGGCTCCGGACAACGACGGCGTAGCTCGCTTCTCACTCGAACTCGGTGTAAAGGCGGGCGCCCACATACGTACCATGCCCGCCATTCCGATTGGAAGGCTCAAACCGACGCAGCGGGAAGGTAGCCCCTTAGAACATGAGAGCGATGTGACGGTGACGCAGGGGAATGGTCCTATGCAGGGTTCCGGTCTTTGATGACCGGGTCGTGAACCTGAATATGCGCGGGGACTGACGTCACCCAGGCAATGGGGGAAACCGGAGAAACTCATTAGCGCGAACTCCGTGCATGTTCACGCGGATCCTGCAGGAGTCGATTGGCCTGATCGGTGCTTGTTCCGCCGTCCCCGTTCGGCCCCCGAGTTCAGCCGTTCAGTGACGAACGATACCCATTTCATCGTGCATAATCGGAGAGGAGAGAAAGGCGTCCGTATCGAGGTTGCCGAACCGTGCAGGACTATATATCTCGGAATTGATCCTCGTTCCGCCGTCCACCACGTGCTCGGCGAGGAGTAGCCCCGATACGGGATTGTATGCGAATCCGCCAGAGTGGAAGTGGGCTCCCACAAACAGGCCGTCGACTCCGGGCACCGGGCCGATCACCGGTTTCACGTCGTACGCCAAGCTGATGAGTCCAACAGTGTGGTAGTCCCACTCGGCTCCCTCCAGCATGGGCGCTCGCCTGACCAAGTTCTCCTTGATGAACGGCAGCGCGTCCGGGTGCGGCTCAAGTTCCGACACATCGAATTCTGGCCCGCGCATCTCATAGGCGGCCAAGTTGTCGACCGACGTGCCCAACAGCAGCCGGTTGTCGTCCGTGGGCCGCACGTAGCCGTTCAGAATGTGATCGTTGACGGCGGGCAGCCTGGGCGGCTCCGGGAACGGCTTGGTAACAAATCTCTCGTGTACGAAATTCTTGTACGGCGTGCGAATCCCGACGAGTGAGAGCACGTGGTTCGTCCATGCGTTAACGGCGCAGACCGCCGCGTCGGTGTCGATGGTGCCACTGTCCGTCACGACTCCCCTCATACGGCCGTTGTGCAGATCAAAGCCGATTACGGCCTCGTTCTCCCTGATGTCGACGCCCATGTCCTCCAATTTTGTCTTCAACGCCGGTATGTACCTGTGCGGCTCGGAGTATCCTGACCTCTGGTCCAGCACACCGACATCGCCCTCCTGGGCCGCAAGGTCGGGGAATCTCTCGCCAATTTCAGGGCCCCGCAGAACCTCAAAACGGCCTCCGAGCCGCCGCCACATTTCGCGAAGGGAACCGGCCTTGGAGAAAACTTCCTCAGTTGAAAGGTTCAGGCATCCGACTTGGTGGAAGTGATACCCATCGAGGATCCGGCTGAACCGCTCGAACAGGTCGAGGCTCACCGACCGGGCGCGCACCTCCGTCTCCGTGGGCATCAGCATGGTGATTATGCCGCCCGCCTGGAGGCTTGAGCCGCCGCCCACGCTGCCCTTGTCCACGACGACGACATGCTCTACGCCCTTTTCGACAAGGTGAAACGCGGTGCTCAGGCCGGTTACTCCAGCCCCGATCACAACGACAGATTGTGGTCTTGCAGGTGACATAGCTGGGCCATTCTAAGGCCAAGATGCCCGCAGGCACAAGACCTGTCCGCCAGTGGATTCGGATTACCTATCGCTTGGAGGATGGCACGGCGGTGCAAACATCAAAGCCCTACATATGAGCCGAACAAGTGGCTGCGACACGGACGTCCAATAGAGGTTCACTCACTCATCAGGAGCTCTAAGGCACCCCGCCTTGCAGTATTTTAACCAGCTTGCTGCCGTCGATGTTTCCGCCAGAGACAACGCACGCGATCTTGCCAGTCCCGGCCTTGCCTGCCAGCGCCCCGGCTACTGACGCCGCTCCTGCTCCCTCTGCGATGACGTGGTTCCCCTCGGCGATCAGCCGCACTGCACCCGCAATCTCCTCCGGCGTCGACACAAGGGATCCGTCCAACAGGCTTGACGCAAGCTCGAACATCTCGTCGAAGACTCGCGGAGCGCCGATGCCGTCCACGAAGGTCGGCATATAATTGATCACGGTGGGACTGCCATTGGCTAGCGACGCAGCAAACGGAGCGCCCGTGGAGACCTCCGCGGCATAGAGGTTGACATCGGGCTTCAACTCCCGGATCACGGAGGCGATACCGCACGACAGCCCACCTCCCGCATACGCGATCACTATGGCCTCAACGTCCGGTAGATCTTCGAGGATCTCGAGGCCAATCGTCGCGTTCCCAGTCATAACCTCCTGGTCGCTGAACGGGTGCACCATCATCCCAGACATTTCCGGATGACTCCGCGTCTCAAACGTCTCGACGAATTCCGAGAACGGCACCTTGTGATATCGCGCCCCCAGCCGACGAATGGCGTTCAGCTTGGCATCCGGTGCAACGTCCGGCACCACCACCGCGCACGGAACTCCCATCCTCCTCGCGTTCCACGCCACGCCCTGCGCCATGTTTCCTGCGCTGCACGTCCACACCCCGTCCTTCAGGTCGCCAGGGGCGATCTGTGCCATCTTGTTGGCCGCGCCCCGGAGCTTGAACGACCCGATGGGCTGAAGGTTCTCCAGCTTCAAGTAGATTTCTGCCGGAGCGTCGTAAGCATTCAGTCGAACGAGCGGCGTCCGAACGACCGCACCGCTAATGCGCTCCGCCGCTGCGTGGACCTTCTCAACGGGGATCGGTTCATATCTGAGTTTGGCTGGCGACATGGCTCCCGCGAGTGTGAAGAATCGAGTTGGCCTGTACCATAGCCCCGCAGTCCCACACGGTCAAGCGAGTCATTTCCCCACAGCCTTTAACCGGTTGCGAATAGGCGCAGGGGGAAGTCTGCAATCACGCTTTCTCAGACGGTTCCTAGAGGCAAGTCCGTTTACCCTGAGCTTGTCGAAAGGTGAAGCCCCGCCCGAGGTTCAAGGAGCTCAATATCACAGGCGTTGTCGGACTCAACTGATCCCAGTTCAGAACAGTACCTCGATCTCCTTGACCGCATCCCCTTCGACCAGCTGCAGCCGGGAATTCCGCGCCCGCTGATCAAGGAACCAGTCATACAGCCGCAGGGCGTTGCGCACGACCTCCGCGTTGGTTGCTGCTTCTGACCGCTCGCGAATCCTTATCAGCCGCTCGTGCGCCTCGGGCGAAAAGTCGATCTGCAGCCGATGCCGCTTGCTCGCCACCTCCGTAGTCGTTCCGTTGTCTTGTAGATCGGTCGTCATCTGCATTGCCTCCTTTCCGTGAAATTAGTTGCAGGGCGTCGTGGAACAAAGTAGACCTCCGCTCAAGCGCCCGTGCATATCAAGATATTCTGTCGCCGGACCTGTCAGCCTCCCGTGTCCTCTCCTCGCATGTCAGGTCGACGCTCTCTACCGTTGTCGATTCAGTGGTCGGGAGTCTCGGCTCTACGCTGACGATCCGAGTCCGCAGCGGTTCCAAGTCCGTAACTATGCCGGGTTCGACCACCTCGGCAAGAATTTGGTGGATAGTCGCATCTATGTTTGTGTGCATATACTGTTTTCTCCTAGAGGTAGGGGGATCTTTCGACGGTCCCCTCCAAGCTTGCCTGCGGTACGATGCTCACACGAAAAGGACTGATTGATGATGTGCTCTATGTTCATAACACGCCTCCTAAGGAAAGATTATGGGGTTATTATGGATAAGACCTACTTGGGAGTCAAGAACATCGACCCATTTGACCCGCCTCTTCGGCGAACATAGAATTGGCCGAGAGGTGAGGAAATGCGAGCAGCAGTCTACGTAGGCAACAGCAAGCTGGAGGTCCGCGATGTCCCGGTCCCCGAGGTCGGCCCAAACCAAGTTCTTGTAGAAATTGCCTGTTGCGCCATTTGCGGCACGGACGTACACGCCGTCATGTATGACGTTGCCCCGCCGGGCACGGTTCTCGGTCACGAGTACAGCGGAAAGATCGTTGAAGTCGGGAGTGACATCACCAGATGGGAGCCGGGCGACAGGGTGGTTGGCGGCGGCGGCGATCCCCCACCCGGCAAGGGCAAGGGATGGGACCTCGATCCTCGTTACAACTACCGACTGCACGGCTTCGACACGGCCCGCATGCGCGCTTATGCCGAGTACGTTATCATGGAGGAGTGGGAGCCTATCCCCATTCCGGACGGAGTGCCATATGAGTCCGCGGCGCTTTGCGAACCCGCCGCCGTGGCTGTCCACGCCGTGCGACTTTCCCAGCTCAGGCTCGGCGATTCGGTCGCCATCATTGGCGCAGGTCCCATCGGTCTCTTCACAATCCAGGCGGCCCGTGCCGCCGGCGCAACAAGCATCCTCGTCTCCGAACCTTCTGCAACCAGACGCGCCGCAGCTGAAGCGCTTGACGCCGACCGTGTCGTTGACCCCACACGAGACGACCCCGTGAAGGAATCAGAGGACATGACCGGCGGCGCGGGAGTTCACGTAGCCTTCGACTGCGCGGGTCTCAAGGGTACGCTCGATCAGGCCGCAACCATGGTGCGTCCGCGCGGCCAGGG